>JAKMEB010000035.1 GCA_022426185.1 Schleiferiaceae bacterium | reverse complement strand
GTCCGAAGTACCACCAATGCCCCAAAAACTTAATTTAGAGCCATCTTTTTGTGGGAAAGAGAAACGAAAGGCTCCGTCTGCGTAAAGAGGTACAGCGGTCGTCCCAAGAGGTATACCTAAAGCATCCGCCATTCCCAACGTGCTGTAACGGCCTAATAAGAGGTATGAAGGTGCATTTGGCTTGTCCTCACCTATTCGACCTTCCGCCATCAGCTCCACCCCTAGTAAACCAAACTGAAAGGACCCTTCGAATGGCGTTGCGTTGTTTCCATCGCGCATCTCAAGGTCAAAAACACCGGAAATAGCATTTCCATATTCGCCGGGCCAAGCTCCAGTATAGAAATCGCCACTCTGAATGTATTTATTGTTCAATATCGTTACTGGACCGCCACCTGTTCCTGGAATGGCAAAGTGGTTAGGATTGGGAATATTGATTCCTTCAAATCGGTATAAGATCCCCGCAGGCGTATTACCGCGAACGACAATATCATTCCTAGAGTCATCAGAGCCCTGTACTCCAGCAAAATTCGTAGCCATCCTTGCGGGTTCACCTCTGGACCCTGCATATAAATTAGTCTCTTCAACAGAAAACTTACGGGCAGAAACCAATGCCATTTCATTTTTTACCTCACCTCTAGGTGCAGCAACAACTTGCACTTCATCAAGCTTAACGGTGCTCTCGGTTAGGTCTACACGTATAACGGCTTGCTTTGCAGAATTCAGCTCTACTATGGTACTCTTGGGCTCGTAACCAAACAATTGAACCGCAACAACCTTGCGACCAATCTCAACTTCAAAAGAAAATTGACCATACTCATCAGTGAAGGCTTGACTTGCATCACAAACGACCATGGCATCTGCTAACGGAAATTTGGATTCAGAATCGACCACAGTACCACGTATGGTCTGGGTTAAGGTTTGTGCCGATAGCATAGCACTAAACAACAGAAGGAAACTTAGTATAATTCGTCTCATTATAAATGGTTTTGTTAAATACAAGTTAAGACAACTTTATTAAGCACCGTATTAATTCAATATCAACTTTGAACCAAAACGTCGTCGAACATGAGGAAACACAGTGATCTACAAATGAAATATCTCGTTATAGAGATTTACTTTGCGTAAGTTACGCGGCCAACACACTCGAAGATTAGAACTAGAATGCTAAAAAAAGTCTGTAAAACGCTTCTGACTCTTACCGTAGTACTGCCAAACCACCGATTTAGGGTAGGTTCCCTTTAAATCACGGAAACGTTTAAAAGGGTATTTAGCCGTTCGTGCTCTAGCGCGTTGAATACCTGTGAATTTACTGTAGAAAGCAAAGTGAGCGCTGATGATGGCGAGGGTATGCTTTGGTTTGCCCGCCAATAAGAACTGTATACCGGCAAGACCATCCAGGATTAATCGAATGAAGATCACCCTTAAAGCCGCGAAATGAGGCAAATTCTTCATCACGATGATCAGATTGTTTCTGAAATTTAGAAAGGTCTTTTTAGGGTTATCTGCACTTAAAGTGGCGCCGCCCAAATGATAAACGGTGCTTTCCGGTTGCACCCAAACCTCGTAACCCGCTCGTTGAAGTCGCCAGCACAAATCAATTTCTTCCATATGAGCGAAAAGCATAGGGTCCAATCCTCCTGCAGCTTTAAACACTTCTGTACGTACTGCTAAACAAGCTCCTGTAGCCCAAAATACTTCTCTTGGCGTATTGTATTGACCTATATCGTTCTCTAGCGTTCCAAATACTCTTCCACGGCAGAAAGGATAAGCCCAACGATCAATAAAACCACCAGAGGCACCTGCATATTCAAATTGCTCGGGAGAACGGTCCCAACGTATTTTTGGTTGCAACGCTGCACATTGTGAATGATTTTCAAAATGCTCTCGTATTGGGTTAAGCCATCCAGGGGTGGTACGAACATCACTATTTAATAGTATTGTAATGGGTTCCTGTATGGTTTTTAGCCCTTCATTGTATCCGCCAGCATAGCCTAAATTTTCACCAGTCTGAATGACTAAAACTTCTGGATGATGTTCCGCTAAATAGGCCAGACTTTCATCTGAACTGTCGTTATCAATAACGTAGACTTTATGCGGTGCACTGTCTTTAATTACCCCCGGTAAATACTTCTGGAGCAACGATTTTCCATTCCAGTTTAAGACGGCGACAGCGATGGTGGTATTCATCTATTAATTGTTGAATTGATCAAACCAAGTCCCTTGGTTCCCAATGATAAGGGAATTAGAAATACGCTCTCCAAAGTTATCTCTACTGTATTGGGTGGAAGTAGCATCAATATCTGGCCCAGTATTCGAATGGCGAGATAAATGAAACTGCCATTTATGATCTTTTACTTCACCCATAGCGCTACTATGGATCAAGGTGTATTGACGACCAACCAACTCCTGATCAACAAAAACAAAAACCTGGTTTTGTTGTGTTGGAGTGCTTGAACTCACTAATCTGTCGTATTGCCAAATTTGATAAGGATAGTTCTTTCCATCAAAAGGACGTTCTTCTACTAAAGACGGTGCACCGTATTGTAAAAAGACGCGACCCATTTGAGTTCTGTATCCAGCTAGAGTTTTAGATCCAAATTCAGAATCCACTTGATCCACCACCCTTTTATAGCCTTTCCATGATTCTAATGCTTGATCTGGCGACTTCTCTTGCCAAAAACGCGTCAGGTAAAATGCAGCTCGGGCCGTGTCCATCGATTCCTTAAGATTCATTAATAAGCGACGCTCTGCTAATGTGGCTAGGGGAGCAATCATACTTAGGTATTCTGGAACGTCTTCCCAACTTCCCCAAGATTTTTCAAAGTTCGCTCTAGTTGCAACTCCCTCTAACAATGAGGGGTCCAGTAATAGTTCATCGTTGTACCACATCAAGGACTCTGAAGCGGTGTTCAATATTGAACCGTCTGCATCTAAAAGTTCAGTTTGAATGGCAAAAGCGCCACTATTTTGACCCGACATTCCGTAGCTAATTCGAATGGGATTAATACCATTCTGCAGTCTTTTAAAACCCTGTGTACCTGCAATAGCTTCACCTGAAGCATCTTGTAGCTCATATCTCAGCACATACTGACCGCTCTTAATGTATACCTCTGAATACCACTCAATGGGAACATTTTCAAAAACTGGCATACCTAAAGATGGCTTCGGAATCACTACACTGCCAGATTTACGGTAGACCACATTATCAGTCTTTATAGTATCAAGAGCAATAGGGTTAGACAAATAAATGAATTCATCTCCATTGAGTCGGAGTGTATCTTCAAATTCCATGAATTCTCCAGTATGGTCATCTTTGATTACAATCTTAACGGCTTGATTGGTCCAATTTTCAAATGCAAACGTACTTTTTTGAAGCAATAATGGTGCTCCTGATGCACTATCTCGCTGGGCATAGTTAAACGTAAAGGCATCTAACTTACCGCTGGTTTGCACGACTACTTTAAATGAAGTAACCCAATTGCTATCCGCATCTAATTTATAACCTATTGTACTGGCGTCTAAGGTTGTATATAAATCAACGTAAGGTTTACCTTGAGCCGATACGTAGATGTTAGGATCAAGCGATATCCGCATATTCTGACCCTGCACGATGCAAGTCGTCACAGCGAAAACTAGCGCAATTTTAAGTTTTACAAGCATACCTCAAATATAATTGCTTATTTATCCTTGCAAACAATCAATTCCTGTTTAAATTTGCCGCCCACTCGAGAAGGTTATTCTTCTCATCGGAGAGATGGCAGAGTGGTCGAATGCACTGGTCTTGAAAACCAGCGTACCGCGAGGTACCGGGGGTTCGAATCCCTCTCTCTCCGCAAAAACACCTGAAAACCAGCGTTTTACGCTGGTTTTTTTTGTACCCATACGCGAACGAAGCTCGCTTCAGTGAGCGGGAAGGGTATAAAAAAATACAGAACGCCAAAGGCGGACTGGTTTTCAAATGTTTTTGGTACGGCTCCCCCTCAAGGGATCTTTTGAGCGAAGCGAAAAAAATCCCAGCCACCAAAGCGACTGGGATTAAGTTTATTCTTGGCTGCTCTCCTTCAAACACGAAGATGTATCACTGCAAGAACAGTTTGTACAACCTGAATTACGGTTCATTTTGAGACGTTTCTCTGCACCATCCTTTAATGCGGACTTTTCATCAAACCAACCTGATCTTCTCAACATAACTTCACGAGGTGTGTAAATACCCAGCTGGGAATGCGGTCTATCCATATACGCATTAATGGTTTGCTCTAACAACGCATTGAGCTCCTCAAAATCAGCAGCATAAAGAATATACTTGTATTCATTTTTCATCGTGTGGAAGACTCGCTCGATCATAGAATTAGAAGAACGGATATTTTTCCAAGCAACAAGATGGTTCACCGCAAAGGTCACTTTACTATCTATCCTTTTATTCTCTGAACCTCCATCAGTCATATAATTAAGGGTAGCTTGCTCTTCCATGCCGTTGTCAATTTTCACAATCGGCTGTGTGGGTTTCGAATCTACAAATGCCTTTTCTAACACCTCCACTGATATCGCATTATCTATTTTATCCGCTAGCCGCCATGCGAGTACGGCTCTACTGTAATTATCCATCACACAATATAAATAGTGCTTTACTCCATCAAGCGTCTTTATAATACTGATATCTGCGTGCCAGATTTCGTGTAATCTTTCAGCGCGAACCAAATTAGGTTTCCTAGGTGCCTTCCTTTTTTGATATTCTGTTAGTAATCCTCTCGTGTATTTGTAGAATGTAGTCAAGCTCAATTTCAATTTTCCCTTTTTGAAATTATCTGCCCATATGGCAAATTTATTTGGACCACCTTTTTCTACAATTTCTTCAACAAATGCTCTTTCTTTCTGTGTAAGCTGTCGTGGACGTCGTTTAATACAAACATTATCTGCACTAGATAAACAATGGATATTCGCCTCGAGCTCCCACCCACAAAATCTTGTCGTACTTACGTTGGTGACCTTCAAGAAACGCTTACGAGAAATGATTTTAGGCAGTGACTCAACATAGTCAACATATTTAAGTCGATGTTTTGTCAAAAATTTATCGAACGCCTTCTGACCCATTGATTCTTTGATAAAGTCAATAAAAGCCATGTAGGTACCAAGCATTTCCTTCTCTCGTTTCTTATTTGATAATTGACGATTAAAAAGCTTTATCAAATCCTTTTGCTTCTCTGTTTCAAGCATTTGATGGTAAAAGAAATCAGGTGTTTTCCTTCGCCATTCCGAAAGCGTCGTTCTTGGAATTTTTCTGAGCACTTCTCTTGGGTATAACTCTCTTTCTTCGCCTAGACTGACCTGCTAAACTGCTCACTCCTGAAATGGTGAAGATCATTACATCCTATTTAGGAGGGCCTTAAGTAACGGCGCTGTATGAGCTTAAAATCGCGATTAAGAATCGCTGTTTGATAACAGGTGGAAAACAGAAGTAACTAACGAACCCTACCAAGAATATTAAATAAATCGTACTAACGGTGATGTCTCACGTTTGTCTATGCGCTCTTTCAAGAGAAAGAAATAAGTTCACGGTTCAAACAAATAACTATGAAACACTTGCTGATATTCTTCGCTTCTAGTCTGTTCTTGTCAACG
>JAKMEB010000024.1 GCA_022426185.1 Schleiferiaceae bacterium | reverse complement strand
CCTGAAGGCCGTCGCTAAGGAACTCCATGAATTATTGTTTTTTGTAAATCAGTTCAAAAGCTTTATCCGGAACGAGATAGGCGTTTGCCACTGCTAAGAGTTGTTCGGCAGTGATGGCCTGAATTTTTGCGGCGACAGTTTCGAAATCGTTGACTTGCCCAAAATGCAGAAGAGCTCGTGCAGCACCAACCGCCGAATTAAGGCCATTGTCTTCACTCATAGCCATTTGTCCTAAAAATTGCTTTATCGCCTTACTCATCTGCAAGGTGCCAAGTTTGGTATCACGAAGTTTCGCCACTTCTTTTTCTACGAGAGCAGCTGCCTTTTCCGTCTGTAATGGGTCGCAACCTAAATAGATGCCCATCATTCCGACATCACTGTAAAGATTGAGGTAGCTTTCAATGTTATAAGCAATCCCATGCTTTTCACGAATATTCAGCCCCAATCTACTATTCATGGCGGGGCCGCCAAGTATATTGTTTAATAATGAGAGACTGCGTCTTTCTTGACCGTGTATGCCGCAAGTACGCCATCCAACCATATAATGATCTTGGAACTGTGCGAGGTTTTCTACAATTCGGTCTGGCTGGCCATCGCCTTTAAATGTGTTTTCCCAACTGGAATGCGCAAATTTAAATCCTGCGAAAAGCTCCGCCACTGTGCGTTCTACACGATCACTACCAAAAGGTCCAACAACGGCCAGTTTAATGCGGTCTGCAGTATAGGTGCGAGACTGAAATTCTAAGATATCCTCCCGTTTTAACTGATCTACGCTTTCTGGAGTACCTAAGATGTTTCGACCAAGCGGATCTCCTCGGAAAATATGATCTTCAAAATCATCGAAAATACTTTCTCCGGGCGCGTCTTTGTAGCTTGAAATCTCATCCTTTATTACCTCTTTTTCCTTTTCTAATTCTTTTTCAGGGAAGGTGCTGTTTGCCAGTACATCATAAAGCAGCTCCATGGCTCGACGAAAGTCCGTTTTTAAAAAACTCGCGTGAATAATGGTTTCCTCTTTAGTAGTATATGCGTTCAGTTCTCCACCCACGTCGTCAAGGCGTGATAGGATGTGATAGGCTTTGCGTTTAGAGGTGCCTTTAAAAAGATTGTGCTCTAGAAAATGAGCGAGTCCTTGTTGACGGTCCAATTCATCTCTAGAACCGGCTCTAATAGCCACAGCTATGTGTGCAACACTACTGCGTTGTGCCTGAAACGAACATTGAAGTCCGTTCTCCAGAGTGAAAATACGTTGTGTTGTCGTCATTATTTCTCGTCGATCACTTCAAGGATGGTCCTAAAGGCGAGTGCATGCGTCCCCCAAGCATTTTCCGTTTTTTTACGCAATTCGGGACCGTAGAGTTCCATGTACAGTTTAATGCTTTCTAGATCTGCAGCGCGGTACTGTATGCTGTAGCTCGGATTGTCTTGTTCCTGTTCAGGAAAGACTTGTGTGAAAAGAAAACTTCTAAACATTCCCGTGTCCATGACCTCGGGAATATGCTCCTTCACCATCCATTGTCTCCATTTCGATTCAATGGTACTGTCGACTACAATGGTAACATTATAAATGTGTTGACTCATAGTGCTAAGGTACGATACATGGCCCTAGCTTGATCAAAATATAATCCAACAGGGTAGTTCAGTAAATAGGCCTCTAAGGCCAACTGAGCTTCAGTTTGACCCAGCTCGAAGCGACATTTAGCAGCGTAAAACAGTGCGTCTTCCTTCCACATGCCTTCTCCGGCGGCTTGTTCCACAAGCAAAAATTCGGCAAGTGCAGCTTCCCATTGCGCCGTTTCTACATAGAGTTTACCCAATTTTAAACAAACATCATCGAACAGCTCGTGCACAATAAGACTGTTTTTCAAATCTTTGTAGGCAGATACAGCAGCAGTTGTTTTGCCTTGAGCTTCTAAAAGCATGGGGACGCGAATAAGCCTCAGCCCGTCCATTAAGGTATCTTCAACAGAATTAGCGCTGATCATTAATGCGTTTTCTAAAGCATCATTTGCAATGGATTTACTGGTACTCTGCAAAAGGACCTCTAATTGGGTCTTTGCCCAGGAAACGTCACCGTCGTAAAAAGCACACATGGCTTTTTGTAAGCGGGCCTTATCGCCTTCATTGGAATCTTTAAGTAACGCTTCGGCACGCGCGAACTCCATGAGTGCATCTTCAAAATAACCATAACGCAGGTTGGCTTTGCCTTGGCTCAAATAGGTAAGGCCACGCTGCATATTTCTAGGATAACGTTCTCGTAATAACGCCAAATCTGATTCAAAGTCAAGCAAGTGTTGTAGGCTGTCTTCAGGCGCTGAAGCGTATTCAAAAAGGAAAGTTGCACGGTAGCGTTCCCATTCAAAACAGGCTGAGCAGCTGCCTGCTTTATAGGCTTCGGCTAGCGCAAAAACCGCCGCGTGATTTTTTGTTTTTTCATGGCATTTACCAAGTTCAAGCAAGACACTGTTGGTTCCACGTTGTTGCACTAATGCAGTTTTTTGGGCTAATAAAAATTGGCCAATTTCCACCGCTAAATCGTCCGCATCCGCCTCTCTCGCTTCACGCATAACCTGTAAAAAAGGCTGAATGGAGGTATTCCCATCAAATCTTGAACGCATAAATGTAAAGGCGCGATCGAAACTTCCTTCTTGACGCAACACAAAAAGTAGAAGTTGCTCAACCAACGGGTCAGCAGAATTTTTGACGGCATCATACAAGACTTTCTTGATTGCTGTGTTGTGTGTTCCTTCAGGATCGTCACTCAGGTTGTTGGCAATTCGAATCTTGATGCTATTCAGGTAGCTGCTGTTTTGTCGAGCGGCGAGAATATAGGCTTCATATTGTTCCTCGTACTGTCCTAGCTGCGCATGCAATTGTCCTCTTTCGAAAGCGGTTCGCACGTTCGGTTGTGTAGCTTCAGCAATTAAATAGAGCTGTACAGCTGCTTCGATGTAGTTGTATTTTTCAAGTTGCACGGCGCTTGAGCGTGCAGAGAAAGGATTGTTTCGAGTGAGGTTTTCGAGGACATCAAAATCTGGACCTCGTCGCCCAAGCGTACGACTGAAATGCCAGTAATCGACGTAATAGGACGGTTTGGATTGTCCGTGGGCTTTACTCTGCTTGCGGGCCAATTTTAAGACCTTACTTGAATCTTCAAGGATGAGATAGGCCTCAAGTAGTTTTTGGTAAGCAGGTCCCACCGGATTTTCAGCATACAGGTTTTCTAGGCAAACAGTTGCAGCTTCAAAGTCACGTTTAATCATTAAGCTGTCGCATTGTGACAGCCCGTTTTGCCCCATACTTAAGAGGGGTAGAAGAAGGATGGAAAGTAGTTTAACGGACCGCATTAGGCTCCAAAATAAAGCCTTTCAAGGAGTCTAATTCTAGCACCAAGGCGTCGTATTCTCGAAGGCATGTAAAACAACCACCGTAGCTTTTGTTCATCGTACGGTCAAGATCTCGTAACGACATAGCTTCTTGGTTGTAATATTGAATTGCCGCAGTACTATCGAGATGACCCTTGAGCACATCATGCCTCAAGTTGGAGAGACGTATGTGGTTTTTTTTCGGATTCAAATCTCTTGCTGTAAGTACACGATTTAAATATTTGGAGCAGTTTTTCATCGTCTCGAGTGGACCCGTATACATGGATCTAGGCACTTCCAGACGCGCCATTTCATCCAATTGTTCCAAGAAGAAAATTTGATGCGTGCCCAGAACAGCAGCGGCAGCAGCGACCTGCTCGGCATCGGTGCTGGCAATTACCCGTTCGTGGCTTTCGGTTAAAACAACCATAGAATCCAGACGGCGCCCCATCTCGATTTGCCACGGCTCTTTAGCGCAACTCATCACAAATAAACTCAGCAGGCAGAACACGAGCAGTTTTCGCATGGCCTAAACTATTTTATCGAATCCAGTGTAAGAAACCAATGCTTTGGGAATATGGATACCATCGGCGTGTTGGTGATTTTCTAAAAGCGCAGCAAGTACACGGGGTAAAGCCATAGCAGATCCGTTGAGCGTGTGACACAATTGGCTCTTGCCGTCTTCATCCTTGAAGCGTAATTTCAAACGGTTCGCTTGGAAGGTTTCAAAATTTGAGACACTACTCACTTCGAGCCAACGCTCCTGTGCCGCACTATATACCTCAAAATCATAGGTGAGCGCAGAGGTGAATCCAGCGTCGCCACCGCAAAGGCGTAAAATTCTATAAGGCAATTCAAGCTTGTCGAGGAGTCCGGCAACATGCGAGACCATTTCATCGAGTAGCATATAGCTCTGCTCTGGGTGAGTAATACTGACTATTTCTACTTTGTCAAATTGGTGCAAACGGTTCAGCCCTCTGACATCCTTCCCATAAGATCCTGCCTCACGTCTAAAGCATGGCGTATAGCCTGTACTCTTAATGGGGAAATTTTTCGCGTTGACAATTTCGTCACGGAACATGTTCGTTACCGGAACTTCTGCCGTTGGAATGGCATACAAACCGTCCACTGGCATTTCATACATCTGTCCCTCTTTATCGGGAAGCTGTCCTGTGCCGTATCCAGATGCGGCATTTACGAAATGAGGCACTTGGTATTCCGTGTAACCCGCTGCTCTATTTTCGTCAAGAAAGAAATTGATCATTGCACGTTGCAATCGAGCACCATGATTTTTATAAACAGGGAATCCTGCTCCGGTAATTTTAACTCCCAATTCGAAATCGATCAAATCGTATTGATCTGCTAGATCCCAGTGCGGCTTTGCACCTTCATGTAAGGTCGGTATGGTACCTACACGCTTTACCTCTTCATTGTCATTCTCATCACGACCGGCTTTGACACTTTCATGCGGTACGTTGGGTAAACTCAGTAGGAGGTTCTGCTCCTCGGTAGCAATGGATTGCACCTGATCGCTGAGGTCTTTAATGGCGTCTTTAAGGGTTCCGGTCTCCTCTTTCAGCACATTGGCCTCTTGGGCGCGGCCACTTTTAAAAAGCTCCCCGATCTCTTTAGATAGTCCGTTCAATCGGCGCTGATTTTCTTCCATTTCATGACGAATGGCACGACGCTTCGCATCTAAATCAATTAAGGCATGAACGGTTTCGCTTGCATCGATACCGCGTTTTTTAAGACCTTCAATAATGCCCTCGGGCTCCTGTCTGATTCGCTGAATTTGCAGCATGATATTCTAGGTTTAGGCATCTACCGCAATCACGCGATCGATTTCCGGTACATATTTTTTTATGGTCGCTTCAATACCACCTTTAAGTGTGAAATCGCTGACTTTGCAGCCCACACAGGCGCCATGAAATTTGACTTTAACCGTGGTGTCTTCAATACCCTCTAAGGTCACATCGCCCCCATCATTTGCGAGAAAAGGTCGAACTTCTTCTAAGGCTTTTTCTATACGTTCGTTTAGGTCACTCACGATCAAGTATTTATTTTTTAGGTGAACAGCCGGCCATGGTGGTGATCCTAACTATTTCTGTTGGCGGCAGGTTTTCATTGCGTTGTGCCACTTCAGCTACAATATTACGAGCGATTTCTTCAAAAGCCAACGGGATGCTGGTTCCCTCTTGCAATGCTGCAGGACGTCCCACATCACCGGCTTCTCGGATGCTCTGTATGAGCGGAAGTTCTCCAAGGAAAGGTACATCTAATTGGTGTGCGAGATCCTTTGCGCCTTCTTTTCCGAACAAATAATATTTATTCTCTGGTAATTCCGGCGGAGAGAAGTAACTCATGTTTTCAAGAATACCCAAAACAGGTACATTGATTTGATCCATGTGGAACATGGCGACTCCCTTTCGAGCATCCGCCAGCGCAACTTTTTGCGGGGTGCTCACCACTACAGCCCCCGTAACCGGCATGTTTTGAACCATACTGAGGTGAATATCACCTGTTCCAGGAGGCAAATCAATCAATAAAAAGTCCAATTCGTTCCAATGCGTGTCGTGGATCATTTGGGTTAAGGCTTTGGTAGCCATAGGCCCTCTCCACACGACCGCTTGATCTGTATTCGCAAAAAAGCCGATCGACATGATTTTAATACCGTAGGCCTCTACAGGTCCCATCATCGATTTACCATCCACATGAACGGTCATGGGTTTTGCATGTTGAACATCAAACATCAAGGGTGCCGACGGTCCATAGATATCTGCATCAATCAATCCTACTTTAAAGCCCATTTGGCTTAAGCTGATGGCGAGATTTGCCGTTACCGTGCTTTTGCCAACACCACCTTTCCCGGAGGCAATGGCGATAATATTCTGAACCCCAGGTATGGGTGCACCTTTGATTACGTTGGCCGCAGTTTCTTTGGATTTTTCGCTAACACTTACGTTCACGATGACCTTCGCTTTCTCAGCGACCTGATCGTGAATGGCCTTCATAATATCTACCTCCAACTTTTTCTTTGCTTGTAGCGTGGGACTCATGCTCTCCGCGTCCACAATCACCTCATCGCCGAAGATTTGAATATTTCGAACCAAATCTGCTGCGACAATATTGCTTTCTGTACTATTGCCTACACTTTCCAGCGCTTTTAGAATATCTCCTTTTTTCATTGAGGTAAGATTTGAGTTGCAAAAGTAATAACCACTAACTTCACACTACGTTCATTTTTATGGATTCTAAGAATACATTGTTGATCACAGGTGTTACGGGCCAATTAGGTGCCTTTTTCCTCGCAGAATTGCTGGGTTGGGGCCAGAACTCGCCCTATTCTGGTACGATTTTATGTGCGAAGCGTCCATCATCTTCTTTTGAGCAGCTGGAATGCGTTGCTGAATTTTACGGTCAATCCAGAAAAGCATACAAGCAACCGAACATTCATTTCCTCGATTTAGATTTAGACTACGGGGCTGGTTCAGCGGAATTACTCTCACAGTATTGTGTTCAACATGAACTAGGGGCGGTACATTCAATAGTTCATGCAGCGGCCGTGATAGATATTAACCGCACGTTTTTTGGAGGCAATAAAAATGAGCACATTACGGCTGAGGTCTTACATATGGCAGCAGCCTTAGAGGTTGCACATTTTACGCACATCTCTAGCATTGCAGTAATGGGCGGAAATGCACCGCTGGGTCAATCAGAATATTTAGAGCCAAACGATTTTCAACCGTCTAAAAAGAAAGTAGGATTGGGATCGTATGCAAAAAGTAAAATTTATTCAGAACTCCAGGTATGGCGTGCACAGCAAGAGGGATTATCTGCTACTGTGGTTCGGCCAGGTGTTATTTTGGGTATCGGTCCTTTACATAGGGCACCTCAAGAGTTGTGGAAAAGACTCTGGAAGGGTACTCTGCCTTTTGCCACCGACGGCTGTTCTGGTGTCGTAGATGTGCGGGATGTAGCGTCGATCGTTTACGCTGCTCATCATCAAAAGTTAGAAGGACCTATTATTGCCGTCGCCGCGCATCCGACCTTCTTCGAACTATTACAATGGATGCAATTAGGATTAGGTAAGGTGCGTAAACTAATGTTTTTGCAGGCAAAGCCTTGGCTGAATCGCATGCGTGCCGTTTCGTTTTTATCGCGTGTACCGTGGTTAGGGAACTATTTTACGGCACAGATGCGCATCATGCTCTTTTCGAAAACGCATTACAACGGCGCCTCTGGTGCAGAATTGCTCCAAGATGGGTATAGAGACCTTTCGACCTCTACGAAGGAGCTTGGCAAATTCATGAAGAAGATGGCGGAGCATTAGTCAAAAAAAAAGCCTGCTTAAATAAGCAGGCTTTTTTGGAATCGTGGTGGTTTACTTAAGCGTTAGGCTCGATGCTAACGTAAGATTTGTTGTCTTTTTTCTTTCTGAAAACGACTTTACCATCAACCAAAGCAAATAACGTATGGTCTTTTCCGACACCTACGTTCTCACCTGGGTTGTGTTTAGTTCCACGCTGGCGAACGATGATGTTCCCTGCGATTGCTTCTTGACCACCAAAGATTTTGATACCCAAGCGCTTACTTGCTGATTCACGTCCGTTTTTCGAACTACCGACACCTTTCTTGTGAGCCATATCTTATTTATTTTCCGCTTTAGCTTCTGATTTCTTGGGAGCGGCCTTTTTTACTGCTGGCTTCTTTGCTGCTGGCTTCTTTGCTGCTGGCTTTTTAGCTGCTGCTTTTTTAGGAGCTGCTTCCGTTTCTTCAGTTGCTTTCGCTGCAGCTTTTTTCGCTGGAGCTTTCGCAGTGATTTTGTTAATAGTGATTGAAGTGAAGATTTGACGGTGACCATTTAATTTTTGGTAACCTTTTCTGCGCTTCTTCTTGAAGATCAAGACTTTATCGCCTTTTACTTCGCTGTTTACGGTCGCTTCTACTACTGCTCCGTTTATAACTGGGGCGCCAACCTTTACATCACCTTTATCTTCAATGAGAAGGACACGGTCGAATTTTACTTTCTTCCCTGCCTCAACATTCAAGCGGTTTACGTACAAGCGTTGGTCTTTCTCAACTTTGTATTGAAGCCCTGCTATCTCTACAATTGCGTACATTATACTTGTTTTTAAGGGTGGCAAATATACAAGAAAGTGGTGATAAACAAAGTGTTAAAATAATCTGATGCTAAAAAATCTGTCAGACCTTCATTAGGGCCGCCCAACTGCGACTCGTATATTTGGGCGAATATCAGAAAATATACCTATTTACATGAAACGATTATTAATTATAGGAGCCCTGTTTTTAGCAGGTGGAGCTCAGGCTCAGAATAACATCTCCTTTGAAGAGTATGATCTGGACAATGGTCTGCATGTCATACTGCATGAAGATCATACTACCCCAATTGCTGCTGTTACGGTACTTTACCATGTTGGAAGCAAGAATGAAAATCCAGAACGTACTGGATTTGCACACTTTTTTGAACACCTACTTTTTGAAGGCTCGGAGAATATAAAGAGGGGAGAGTTCGACAGTTATGTGACCAACGCTGGTGGAGCACTCAACGCGAATACCTCACAGGATAGGACCTTTTATTACGAGTTGCTTCCTTCGAATCAAATGGAATTAGGCTTATGGCTGGAGAGCGAGCGTTTAATGCACGCGAACATCCAGCAGGTCGGTGTGGAGACGCAGCGTGAAGTGGTTAAAGAAGAAAAGCGCCAACGTGTAGACAATCAGCCCTACGGCTCTTGGTTGGAAAACATGATGAAGAACTTATATACTGAGCATCCGTACAATTGGGTACCTATTGGTTCTATGGACCATTTGAATGCCGCACAATTGGATGAATTCATGAATTTCTACAAGAAATTTTACATCCCTAACAATGCAACGTTGAGTATTGCCGGCGACATTGATGTGGCGAACACTAAAGAATTAGTGGAAGCTTACTTTGGCGCTATCCCAGCAGGAACACCTGTGGTTCAACCAACGGTAGAGGAGCCTGCTCTAGGCGGCGAGAAAACATTAACTGTTTACGACAACATTCAACTTCCGGCAGTAATGATGGGATATAGAATGCCGCCGCAGACTTCAGAGGACGCCTATGCTTTGCAAATGGCTTCTACAGTTTTGAGCGGTGGACCTTCTTCTCGCATGTACAAACGTTTGGTAGATCAAGACCAAACTGCCCTGCAGGTTTTTGCGTTCCCATTCACCTTGGAGCAAGGTGGTGCCTTCATCACATTCTCATTGGCCAACGCTGGCAAAGGGATTGATGATATGACCCCAGCATTGGAAGAGGAGATCGCAAAACTCCAGACTGAATTAATTTCAGAGCGTGAGTTTGAGAAAATTCAGAACCAGATGGAAAGTGGCTTTATTCAGAGTAATTCTTCCATGGCAGGTATTGCGGAATCATTAGCAAATTATCATACGTATTACGGTGATGCTGACTTGATCAATACGGAATTGGCCCGTTATCAAAAAGTGACTCGAGAAGATATCCAGCGCGTGGCGAAACAATACCTCGTTAAGGATAACAGAGTCGTATTAAAATATCTTCCAAAAAGTGAAGAACCACAAGCTACTAACGCACAATAAGAAGCTACCATGAGAAAATTATTGTATTCTATAATTGGTCTGTTCACCGCAGCAACATTAACTGCACAAGTAACCATAGACCGCACCACGGCTCCTGAGCCGGCTCCTGCACGCTCAATAGAACTGGGCTCAGCAGCAAGTTTCGAACTCAAAAATGGACTGAAAGTGTTTGTGGTAGAAAACCATAAGCTTCCAAGAATTTCCATGTCGTTGATTTTAGATAGAGATCCTATCGTGGAAGGCGCAAGAGCAGGATATGTTAGTATAGCTGGCGACATGATTGGCGCAGGAACAACCAATAGAACTAAAGCAGTTTTAGACGAAGAGGTTGATTTTATGGGTGCCAATTTTGGAACCAGTGCTTCTTCCATTCGAGTAGGAGGTTTGAGCAAATACACGGACCAATTGGTCGATATACTTGCCGACGTTGTATTGAATCCAACTTTCCCTGAAGAGGAATTCGATAAACTAAAAGCGCAAATGCTATCTGGATTGCAAGCCAATGCAGATGATCCAGATGCGATTTCACGTAATTTACGTGGTGCTACTTTGTATGGATTAGAACACCCCTACGGTGAGGTCATGACAGAGGCAACAGTGGAGGCTATTACGGTAGCGGATTGTAAGGCATATTTCGACACCTACTTTAGACCCAACATTGCCTACATGGTGATCATTGGAGACATCACAGCTAAGGATGCGCAAAAGAAACTTAAGAAAGCACTGAAAAAGTGGTCGCCTACTACAGTTCCTCAACACAACTATGCCAAAACCGCAGTTCCTGCAGCGCAGCGTGTGGTGATGGTGGACAAACCAAGTGCAGTTCAATCTGTAGTTTGGTTAGGTAATGTTATTGATCTGCCACATGGACATGCGGATATAGAGCCGCTGCGTGTGGCTAACCAAATTTTAGGTGGCGGTATGTCAGGACGTTTGTTTACGAATCTTCGCGAAGACAAAGCATTCACATATGGTGCGTATTCAAACTTTGGTGTGGACGAATTAAACGCCACGTTTGGTGCATCGGCAAAGGTGCGCAATGAGGTAACAGATAGCGCCATTACAGAATTCCTCATAGAGATGAGTAGAATGCGCTCTGAAGAAGTGACCAGTGAAGATCTTATTGCTGCAAAAGCGAGCTTAAGTGGATCGTTCGGACGATCACTTGAGAGTCCTGCTTCTGCGGCAAATTTTGCCTTAAACATTGCACGTTACGGATTGCCTTCAGACTACTACAACAATTATTTAGCTCGAATAGAGGCAGTAACTGCCGAGGATGTACTTCGAGTTTCTACTACGTATATGGATGCAGATCACTTTACGATAACTGTAGTCGGTAAAGCACAAGATGTTGCCGGTAAGCTTAGTGCTTTTGGTGATGTAGAATACTACGATGCGAACGGAGTCGCTACTGATGCACCAACATTCCTCTTTACCCCAGAGGGTGTGACTAAGGAAACTGTAGTTAGCGCCTTCTTTAATGCAATAGGTGGAGCGGAAGCCTTCCAAAATATTAAAGAATTAGAACAAGAGATGAGCCTTGTTGCACCAGGAATGCCTGGTGCGGTAGGTATGTACACTAAGAAAGTGGTTCCTAACTATTACGTTACTGAGCAAAGCATGCAAGGCATGACTTTGATGAAGGTAGAGTACAAAGATGGTATGGCAAACAGCAGCGGCATGCGCGGAAACTCTGAGCTTGAAGGCGATGAATTGGCTTCAACGGCTAAGGAAGCAAAGTATGTGATTAGTGAATTGGAGTGGTTAGACGATATGAGTGCGATCACTTTTGACGGTCAAACATTAATGGGTGGCAAGGATGTCTATCAGATTACCGACGGTGATGCTGTACATTACTTTGATGTTGCTACCGGGTTACTGCATATGAGTACAGAGAGTACTGAAGGGCCGGAAGGCGATGTAATAGTGACGACTATTTACGATTCTTGGCAAGAAGTGAACGGTTTGACTTTTGTGAAGACTATTTCGCAGAGTGCGGGGCCGCAATCATTTACTGTAACCGTGGATAAAGTGACTTGGAAGTAAGTATATTCCTTACATAAGTTCTATGGAAATCCCTGCGGCATTTGCCGTGGGGATTTTTATTTGCGCCTATTGACCAAATAGATGCCAGTGATAATCACCCCTAGGCCAAGCAAGTGATTCCATTCAATGTTTTCACCATCCCACAACCCCCATAGAATAGCAACCACCGGTATGGCATAAGTAACGGAGGAACTAAACAGCGCCGTAGTAATTTGGATAAGTCGGTTAAAAATCATTACTGCAATTCCGCTCCCTAGAACGCCTAATATGGCGATGTAACCAAAATTAGTCCAGGCATTAGGGTCTGTTTTAAAAACTTCAGTGACGCCGCTAAGAAGGCTGAAAGCGATAGTGAACGGCGCGGCAGTGGCTAAACTAAGCGTCGTTATGGTCAATGCTTTGAGGTGCGGTAAATTGGTTTTTAAGGTATTAACACTTGTTCCGTACATCATAGTAGCAAGGACTCCAAAGAAACCATAGGCCAATTCTCCTTCGATTTTAAATCCACCTTTTAAGATCTCTTGAAAAGGCAGGATCAGTAATACAGCGCCTAGGAGCCCAACAGCGACGCCTTGCCATTGCGTACCAGAGGCTTTTTGACCAAAAAACCAACCGCCGATCAATACAGTGAATAGTGGAACGAGCGAATTGATGATGCCTACGACACCACTATCTAGATGATTTACAGCCAGTGGAAAGAGTACGTAGGGTATGGCATTGCCTAAAAAACCGACAATGGCCAGTGAAACCAAATCTTTACGTGCAAACCGCTTAAAATGCCGGAACCCAATAATGGACATGAAGATTGCCGCGATGCTCACTCTTAACGTACCTACTTGAGTGTAAGTAAACGAGGTTAGACCGCGTTTCATCAGAATAAAACTTGAACCCCAAATGAGTGCAAGACTGATAAACATAATCCAGGGGAGTGCTGGATGGTGGTTGGGTTTCATTTTAGACATACTACAAATTTGTGATAAAAGACACTATTGTAAACCAATGCCTATGTAATTTTGTTGCAAAGTACAGCAATATGAAAAATTACGTCCTCATACTTTCCGTTTTCACCCTAGTAATGGCCTGCAATGCACCCGAACCTGAGATGATTACATTTCCTACAACAGAAGTAGTAAAAGACAGCGTGGTCGCAAATGCCTCACAGGACCTTTTTATTTCAGGTATGACTTGCGTTATGGGATGTAAAGGAGCGATTGAACAAAAATTAAATGCTACCGAAGGTGTTACGGACTTCCATATAGTCTTTGAAGACAGCACCGCTGTAGTACGCTTCGATAGTACAGTAATCACTTCAAATGAAATTCTATCTGAAGTTGCAGATGTAGCAGGCGGTGGATTTTATACAGCCACTCTTTTAGATAATTAATAGATGGAGCGCAACCCTCTGGTTCGAAGATTAGCCACGATAAGTTTAGTATTGATTTTTTTCGTTATTGTGGCGGGCTCCGTAGTGCGCGCAACGGGTTCCGGAATGGGCTGTCCGGATTGGCCGCAGTGCTTTGGTTACACTATTCCTCCGACGGATGTGGAAACCTTGACTTGGCACAAAGGCAGAAGCTTTAAGCAGGGGCAGATGATCTTATTGAAGGACCAATTCTGGGTAGCAACATCAGATTTCACCACTGGTGAAGAGTTTGCATTGGAGCATTGGATTCTATTTGACCGACACGACTACACTATTTTCAATCCGGTGCACACGTGGATTGAGTTCATCAACAGATTGATTGGTGCATTGAGCGGCTTGCCGGTGCTGGTGCTCGCAATCATTGGAATGTGGGGCGTACGAAGTAATGTGTGGAATGCAGTTCTTTCTGTAGGTGTACTCTTTTTGCTTCTCTTTGAGGCCTGGTTAGGTAAATTGGTAGTGGACGGCAACCTCGTGCCTAATCAAATCACCATGCATATGATGGGATCGGTTGCTATTGTATTGCTTCTGCTCGCTCTGCGTGCAAGAAATACAGAAGCGCCAGCTCCTCTGCCGCTGCCACTCAGGAATGGTTTATTGTTTTTATTAGTATTGATTGTCATCCAAATATTTTTAGGAACCCAAACCAGGGAGCTGGTGGATGGTGTTTTGGATCATGAAGGTTCGTTGTCTAGATTAGAAATAATTCCTTCGATCATTGAAACGATGCCTCAAATTCACCGCAGTTTCGCATGGGTCATTCTAATTGCAACCAGCCTTTTATATTACCTACGTAAAAAACATAAAGCGGTAGTCCCAGGCTTTGGGGCGTTAATCTTCGCAATCGGTTTAGAGTGGTCCGTGGGTGTTGTATTGTATTTTTTGGGACTGCCAAAAGCAATGCAGCCAGTACATTTGGTATTAAGTATCGGAATTCTAGCTTCTATAAGTTATCCACTCTTTTTGAGCTTTCGTAAGTCTTAGGGAGGTTTAGTTTAAGACGTTTTCGGATTCAACCCACTTCAAGGTCCCAATCAACTTAAGCAGTTCCTCGCGCATAAATTGAGTGACAGGAGCTAAACTGTCTGCATTTGGCGTGCTGTAATGGTAGAGTACTCCACGTAGAAAATGCTTAGAGCTGTCGGTAGCATAAAACTGGGTTGTGGTGGCAGAAGCACCAGAAAATTCGTAGTATAAACCGTGAACACCTTCTTCTGGATAGGTAAAGAATTGTTCTCGCATACCGCTTGCTTTTACCGTGTGTTTGTACGCTAATTGCTGCGCATCACGAACCAATTCTTCCAGGTTTTCCGACACAGGCTTGTAGGTAAATTGAACGGTGCTCAGAATAGATGGATAAGCAAGATCCATCCAAAATTCATTTGAATTTGTATCGGACAAAACCGCCTTTTTAATGGCTTTGGCTTCTGCATTTATTTGAACTTCAAAAGGAGCTTCAAAGGGTAAATCACTGTATTGTGATTGATCAGGCAGCCCAATTCTCATGTGGCCGTTGGGTCGAGCCACCGGGTCTTGACTGCAAGAAAGAAGTAGGGTCGATAAGACGATTAAAATGTTATACCTCATGATTAGGATCTACGGTTACTTTAATTCGAATTAATTTTCGTTGATCTACGCTCTCTACTTTAAAAGTAAATGCTTCAAAGGTGATCTCTTCATTTTTCTCAAGGAATTTACCCGCCAATTCTAATACAAGTCCAGCAAGCGAATCGCTCTCTCCATCCACCGCTTCGAAAATATCTTTCGGTAAATCTAGCACACGACAAAAATCGATGAGCGGTGTTTGCGCTTCGAAAACATAGTTGTGGTCGTCGAGTTTGCTGTAGACTAAATCGTCGTCGTCAAATTCATCACTAATTTCACCAACGATTTCTTCTAAAACATCTTCAAGAGAAATTACTCCGGAGGTACCGCCAAATTCATCTACAACCACCGCTAAATGGATTCTACGCTGTTGGAACTCCTTTAATAAATCGTCTATTTTTTTACTTTCTGGTACAAAGAATGGGGCACGAATTAAGTCCTGCCATCCAAAATGGTCGGAAGCATCTACATAAGGCAGTAGATCTTTGACGTAGAGCAGTCCCTTAATTTGATCCAATTGATCTTCATACACTGGAATTCGTGAGTACCCTTTATCAACGATGTGCTTCAGTGTATCTTGGAAAGGTGCTTTAATTTCGATAGCTATCACAGAAGTGCGTGGTGTCATTACTTCCTTTACTGTTGTGGAGCCAAACCGGACAATACCTTTTAAAATACGTTGTTCATCTTCTGTGCTGTCCTTGTCGGTAGTTAATTCAAGCGCTTGTTCCAAGTCGTCTACGCTGAGCGATGGACCACGACCTTCGATATTTATCCTGTTGATTGTTTTACTGAGACGCTTACTTAGAGGTTTCAAAATGCTATGCATTCGAGAAATAAATGGGACTACAAAGCGTGCGAAGTTGAGTCGAGCTGTGCTTGCATAAACTTTAGGTAGGATTTCGCCAAAGAGTAATAATACTCCTGTAATTGCCAAAATCTCAATGATAAACGACAATAAAGGGCTCCAAAGCTCCGGTGAGAAAACGGTGTTCAGTAAAAACGTGGAGAGAATAACTATACCCACATTAACAAAATTATTGGATATCAGTATGGTTCCCAATAATTCTTCTGGCTGATCCAATAAGGATTTTATCTGGCTGTGCTTTGGTGAATCGTCTTCAAGTTCCTCTAGTTCACCAACGTTAAGTGAGAAAAATGCTACCTCTGAACCCGAGATCAATGCCGATAAAAGCAGAAGTATGATGAGGACAACTACTAAGAATATTGCAGTGATAGAGGCTTCAATGGCTAGGAATTGAAAAAATATACTGGGGGGCTCTGTTTCCAAATTACAGTGGTTCGTTCTTCTTAGAAGGGTAGGTCGTCTTCCTCTTGATTCGTAGGCGCCGACGGTGTAGGGTTACCCATGGTTTGCACAGGAGCCGGTTGTGCAGGAGCTGGCGCATTGTAATTCGACGAATGATCGCTTGAGATACCTTCACTTTCTGCTTTGGAAGTAAGCATAGTCATTTGGTTTACAAGAACATCCGTAGTATATCGATCTGCACCTGCTTGATCTTGCCACTTACGAGTTCTAATCTTTCCTTCTAGATACACTTTATGCCCTTTTTTTAGGTATTTATGAGCAACGTCCGTAAGTCCTTTGGCGTTAATGACGATGTTGTGCCATTCGGTATTGGTTACGCGTTGACCGTCACGATTTGTATACGTTTCAGAAGTTGCGATTGGAAATTTCACGATTGAACCACCGTTGTCGAAATGTAAAATTTCAGGATCTTTTCCAAGATTACCAATGAGCATTACTTTGTTCAATGTACCGGCCATGAGCGAGTTGTTTGAGTGTTATTCTTAATCAAATTTAGGCAAATTTAGGCCCCGATTTACGGCATGTTGGTAACAAAGTCTGCAATAATAATAGGCATCCCTAATTCCAGTGCTTCCTCTTTCGTGTAGAAATTGAAGTCTCCAGAAATTTCCGCTTCAGATACTTCCCAAAAACTGCAATGGAGCTCTTTGTGTGAAAGCTTATGTACCTTAGGTTCAGAGAGTAATTGCCCATGTTCCGGAGCTTCTGTGAGCTGAGGGAATTCATAAAGGCCAGCCCAAATGCTTTCCGTACCTCTTTTAGTCAAAGCAACCCTTTGTTCGCTTAGTACCACCCCAAAATGAAGTGTTTCTTTTGTGCGTTTCCCTTTCTTAAGCTTTACCGGTAATTCAGTTACGGTCCCACTGTTGAAAGCATGGCAAGTAGTACTTAAAGAGCAATACATGCAATTCGGCTTCTTTGGTGTACAATGCAACGCTCCAAATTCCATAATGCCTTGATTGTACACATCCGGCTCTTTGGTTTGCTGTATGCATTCGTTTGCTACAGCTTGAAATTCTTTCTGACCCGCTGTGCTATTGGTTGGTGTTGTGATACCGAAGTAGCGACTTAATACTCGATACACATTTCCATCCACCACTCCAATTTTTTCTTTAAAACAGATACTTGCAATGGCAGCAGCAGTATAGGGCCCAATTCCAGTGATTTTTAGTAGATCACTATAATTTTCTGGAAGTTTACCGTTAAAATCAGCTAAAATCTGTCGCGCTCCTTTTTGAAGATTACGCGCCCTATTGTAATAGCCCAAGCCCGTCCAGAGTGCGAGTAATTTATCTTCCTCCGCATGAGCCAACGCTTCAATTGTAGGGAATGCGGCTCGTATTTTGTTGTAGTAAGGGGTGCCTTGCGCAACTCTCGTTTGCTGCAATATGATTTCGCTTAACCATACTTCATAGGGGATGGGTACTTTCTTGCGCCAAGGTAAATCCCTTTTGTTCGCAAGGTAGTATGCTTCTATACTGATTCTGAAGGTGTTAAATCTATCCATTTTCTAGGTCAAGGACTTTGATAATTTTGCTCTTCAAGGCTGTAAATAAGGAAAGTAGGTGTATATTTGCGCCCCTCATTAACCAAGTCCAACAGGACGTAAAAGTATAGAGCAAATGACGAAAGCAGATATCGTTACAAAAATTTCTGATAAAACAGGAATGGAGCGAGGTGATGTACAAGCAGTTGTAGAGAGCTTCATGAAGGAAATAAAACACAGTCTGGAAGATGGCAGCAACGTTTACTTAAGAGGTTTCGGTTCTTTTATAGTGAAGAAACGTGCGCAGAAGACAGGTCGTAATATTTCAAAAAACACAACGATAGTCATTCCAGCTCATTACATTCCAGCCTTTAAGCCTGCGAAGGTCTTTGTAGAAGGTGTTAAGGAGAACGTACCTGTAGATTAAGTTGAAAAAGAGTACACTCATAGCATTCATTGGCGCCGTTATTTTGGCTGTAGTTCTTTGGCAAATGCCAAGGACACCACACCAGGAGACTGCTGAAATCGTAGCTGAGGAAGGTAATCCGCTCGATCAAAAAGTTGATGAGGCTGTAGCAATCATTCAAAATGGAGAAGGCCCCCCAATGCAGGCTATAGGAATGTTGCTAGAGGTGCTGCGAGAGGATCCAAATCATGAAAAAGCATTGCTTTGGCTTGGAAACTTTTCAATGATGAGCGGTCAATGGGAGAAAGCAGTCGATCGCTTTCATCAATTGAGCCAATTGCATCCAGAGAATGAATTATATACCTTAAATAAGGTGCAAGCGTTGATGCAAGTCGGTGATACTACTGCCGCCTTGTCTAATGCGAATGAGTATTTGAACGCATACCCGGAAGCGAATCGAGTGAAAGATTTCGCAGAAGGTTTATAGAATTAATAACACTAAAAACTTAGCATTATGCCAAGCGGTAAAAAACGTAAAAGACATAAGATTGCTACGCACAAGCGTAAAAAGCGTCTAAGAAAAAATCGTCACAAGAAGAAGTAATCTTCTCAGTGTATGAAAACAGAATTAGTTATAAGTGCTAGTTCTGACCAAGCAGATATTGCATTACTTGAAGACGGAAGGCTTCAGGAATTGATCAAGGAAAAGGGAGACGATAGTTTCTCTGTTGGTGATGTCTATTTAGGCACGGTAAAAAAGCTGGCAACCAGTTTGAACGCCGCTTTCGTAGATGTAGGTTATGAGAAGGATGCATTCCTCCATTACAATGATCTAGGCCCTCAAATAAAATCTTGGCAAACCTACCTTCGTCGTACCCTAAAGGGCAAGCAGCTTAGCAACATCACCAACTTTAAAGCAGAGCCAAATATTGATAAAGATGGCAATATTGGTGATGTTTTAAAGCAAGGTGATCAAATGCTCGTTCAGATAACCAAGGAGCCTATTTCAACGAAAGGTCCTAGGATTACGGCTGAGCTGAGCATTGCAGGGCGCTTTGTAGTGCTCGTTCCATTTTCTAATCGCGTCAGCGTGAGTCAAAAGATTCGCGAGCGTGAGGAAAAGGATCGACTTAAAAAATTGGTCAGAAGCATCAAACCGAAAGGTTTTGGTGTAATTATACGTACTGTCGCAAAAGGACAGAGCGCGGAAGAGTTACAGGCAGATTTAGATAATCTTGTACGCAAGTGGTCTCAACTCCACAAGGGTATTAAGCGTTCCAATAAGCCACTGCGAATTTTCCGCGAAATGAATAGGGCAAGCGCATTCCTGCGCGATGTCTTTAATGAATCGTTCACATCCATCACCATAGACAACAAAGAGCTGTGTGATGAAGTGAAAGATTATCTTGATGAAATCAAGCCAGGTGCTTCAAAGATGGTGAAAGAGTACAGTGGTCAGATGCCGCTGTTCCAGTTTTCCAGTGTAGATCGTCAGATCAAAGGTGCTTTTGGTCGTAGTGTGAGTATGCCGAAAGGCGCTTACTTGATAATAGAGCATACAGAAGCCATGCATGTGGTAGATGTGAATTCTGGTAACCGTACTAATACTGCGGAGAATCAGGAGGCAAATGCGCTACAGGTAAATTTACTTTCTGCGGTAGAGGTAGCACGTCAGTTGCGTCTTAGAGATATGGGCGGAATTGTAGTGATAGATTTTATCGACATGAATAGCGCGGAGAATCGTAAGGCGGTGTATGAGAAAATGCACGAAGAAATGAAGCGTGATCGCGCTCGCCACAAGATTCTTCCTATATCTAGGTTTGGTTTGATGGAATTAACGCGTCAGCGTGTACGTCCAGAAACGAACATCACTACGCGTGAAGAAAACCCGGATAATTTAGTCGAAGCCCCAATCCAGGTAATTGATGCCTTGGCATCAAGATTGGCTCAGACAGAATTGCGTGAAGTTTATGTGCATGTGCACCCCTTTATTGAAGCGTATTTAACAAAAGGTTTCTTTGGGAGTATCAAAAAGACCTGGCAGAAGAGTTTGCGTAAAAAAATTGTTGTTGTTCCCCGCGATGCTTTTACCATGTTAGAATGGAAGGTCATGGACAAAGACAACAATGCTTTGTAGTAAAACTTGAATCGTTTACAAAGAAAAACCCACCATTGGCGTATGTCAATAGTGGGTTTTTTCGTTATTATTAAATCATGACGACAACTGAAGCATTGCAGAAATTACAGCACTATTGCGCCTATCAAGAACGTAGCCCGTTTGAGGTAAAGCGTAAGTTGGATTTGATCAAACTACCCAGGGCACGTCATGAAGAGGTTATTGCAACCTTGATGGAAGACAACTTTCTGGATGAATATCGTTTTGCCGAGGCTTATACTAGAGGCAAGTTGAATCAAAAGTATTGGGCACCTAGGCGCATAAGAATGGGTTTGCAGGAGCACCGCATCCCAAGGGTAACGATTGATCGAATGATGAGCCAAGTAGATACTTCAACTATTGAAAAGAATGCTTTTTATCTCACTGAGCGATGGTTTGCTTCAAAAACAAAAGCACAATTAACGGCGGCCTTGCAACGGCGGGGCTATTCCTTTGAATTGATATCTAAGGCATACCAAAGCGTTCAGGATGAACAGGCTTGAACGCTGTTATGAAAATAGCGGATGGGGCTGTGTTAAAAATTCAACCTTTCCAAGTCCCGCCATATCTATAGGAGTCGTTGCCAGGTTTGACTAATAGTACGCATGCTTTGCAGAGGAAGTACCAGGTGCGGTCTTTCTTGTATTGCACCCTGTACATGACCGAATGTTCCTCAGTACAATGTGCACATTGCTTAGCTCTACTCACAGTTCCATCTCTTTACAATGCAGCTAAGACCGATTTCACCTCTTTTAGATCGGTCTCGCTAATGTTCAAATGGAAGACCATACGGCATTTACCAGGTCCCATCTGGCTGATACCTATGCCCTTATCAGCGAGACGGGCGATGAATTTTGCCTGATCCACACCTTCTTCTAATCCAAACAGAAGCACATTAGTCTCTGGGGTAATTACTTTTTCGATGAAAGGGAGTGTTGCGAGAAAAGTTGCCATATCCTTAGCAACTACGTGGTCGTATTCTAATCGTTCTATGTTGTTTTCAATCGCATAAAGCGCAGCGCCTGCTAGATAGCCTGCTTGACGCCATCCTCCTCCTATGCGTTTGCGAATTCGCATAGCGTGCTGAATAAATGCTTCGGATCCCAATAAAATAGAACCTATGGGTGCACCTAAACCTTTCGATAGACAGATGGAGATGGAATCGAATGCTGCGCCGTAATCACTTTCATGATGGCCTTTAGCGACTATAGCATTGTACAATCGGGCACCATCAAGGTGAAAGTTGAGACCTTTCGATGAAGCAACGGCTCTGAGGGCTTCAATTTCTTCCCATTCGTAACAGGTGCCACCTCCTTTATTTGAGGTATTCTCTACGGCTAAAACCCGTGATTTAGGAAAGTGAATATCGTCCGCCTTTAAGCAACTAAGTACACCGTCCGGGTGCATTATACCACGATCATCGCCAGTAAATGCTACGGAAGCATGTGCATTCGCCGCGATACCACCACCTTCGTAGTTATAAATATGTGCATAGGGATGGCAAATCACTTCGTCTCCGGGACTAAGGTGTGACATTAAAGCGATTTGATTGGCCTGCGTTCCAGAGACACAAAACAAAGCACGTTCTGTTCCAAACCGCTCTGCCATAACGGACTCGAGCTTTTTTACAGTGGGGTCATCGCCCAACACATCATCACCAACAGGCGCTTGCATCATGGCATTTAACATACCGGTTGTTGGTTTAGTCACCGTGTCGCTTCTGAGGTCAATTTTAAACATAAGCCTTGTCTTCAATTCAAGGCTTTAAGATACTGCGCGTTGCTTAACTTTGTCTTCTATGGTAACAGCAGAGCAGATTAAATCTTTAGGCGAGCGATTGGGGCGATTAGAAACCTACCTCAACCTTGAGCAAAAGAGGATTCACATCATCAATGAGGAGGAAAAAACAGCTTCACCTGAATTTTGGAACGACCCGAAAAAGGCAGAAGTAACGCTTAAAGCGCTGCGCCAAGTAAAGTTCTGGGTAGACGGTTTTGAACAGGCTAAAACACTTTTCGGTGAGGCAGACTTGAGTCTTGAATTCTTTAAAGAAGGTGAGTTGGAGGAACAAGATGTCCTGCAAGCCTATACTGCCTGTGAAGACTGGATCGAAGAACTGGAATTTAAAAACATGCTAAGCGGTGAGGAAGATAAGCTTAGCGCTGTTCTCCAGATCACTGCAGGTGCTGGTGGGACTGAAAGTTGCGATTGGGCAAGTATGCTGATGCGTATGTACCTGATGTATGCAGAAAAGCAAGGATTCAAGACCAAAGAATTGGTGCTGCAAGAAGGCGATGTTGCAGGTATTAAAACGGTAACCATTGAGGTGGAAGGTGATTTTGCGTTTGGCTTTTTAAAAGGAGAGAATGGCGTGCATCGACTGGTACGTATTTCGCCTTTCGACTCCAATGCCAAGCGACACACCAGTTTTGTATCCGTATATGTATTCCCGTTAGTGGATGATACCATAGACATTAAGATCAACATGAGTGATATTACCTGGGATACCTTCCGTTCTTCGGGTGCAGGTGGTCAAAATGTAAATAAGGTGGAGACGGGTGTGCGTTTAAGACATAAACCCACCGGAATCATCATCGAGAATACGGAAACACGCTCGCAGCTCGGTAATAAGGAGAAAGCCATCCAACTTTTGAAATCACAGTTGTATGAGATGGAGATTGAAGCGCGCAATGCAAAACGTGCAGAGATTGAGGCAGGTAAGAAGAAGATCGAATGGGGATCACAAATTCGTAACTATGTGATGCACCCTTATAAATTGGTCAAAGATGTACGCACCGCTGAAGAGACTTCTGATGTAGATGGCGTTATGAATGGAAATATCGAGGGATTCCTTAAAGCGTTTTTGATGAAGCAGGGCGAGAGTGCGAATGCCGATGAATATTAAAAAACCATTGAGTAATCGTCTCTATTGAATGCACAATAGGAGGTGGATGCTGTTAGGATAGTAGCTATCTTGCTAACTATGCGCAATTGGAAATTTATTCTTGCCCTGTTATGGACCCTGCCGATGGCCGCGCAGCAGGGCTTTGTGCGTAATGAAGGCCAGTGGAAAGATCCCTATACGTTTAAAATCCAATTAGGCCCCAACAGCTTATTCCTTACCCCAGATTCGCTCGTTCTTTCTGTCCTTAATCCTACAGATTTTCACAGCGAACACATTGGTGAGCATCACCATTATTCCGACACACTGCACTACCATCACTTTTCAATGGTTTTTAATGCTTCTCAATCCCTACAATGGTTTGGAGAAGAAGCCTACGATGTTCCGTTGAATTACTTTGTTGGTAAACAGCGGTATTGGCGTTCCGGCGTACGTTCTTTCCATAAAGTGCGTGCAAGGAATGTATACCCGGGTATTGATTTAGTCGTCTATGAGGCGGCTGGAGGATTTAAGTTTGACTGGGAGGTCGCTGTGGGAGCAGATCCTGATCAAATTTCGATCGCTTACCACGGTTTAGAAGGATGGCAAATACAAGGGAAAGAATTGATTCTTCAAACCGGGTTTGGACCCCTTGTTGAAGAAATGCCTTACGCCCTTCAAGAGGAGCGAACCGTTAGAGCCCGTTACAAAGAGACCAATGGCTTTCTGGGCTACGATCTGGGCCGATTCAAGCGTGATCAACCGCTTACCATCGATCCTATTTACATATTCAGCACCTACACCGGCAGTTCAGTAGACAACTTTGGGTATACGGCTACTTTCGATGACAGCAGCAATGCCATTGGGGGAGGTATAGCTTTTGGAACGGGATACCCTACAACCTTAGGTGCGGTCGATATTAGTTTTAACGGCGGTTTATTTGATGCTGCAGTGAGTAAGTTTTCTGAGGATGGCTCCCAATTACTTTGGTCTACGTACCTGGGCGGCTCCAATCTGGATCAGCCGTACAGTATGGACTGTGATGAAGATGGCAACGTATACATCTTAGGTTCTACAGGATCGGATGACTTCGGCGTAACTGCAACCGCTTATGATACCTCTTTTGCAGGTGGGGCTTCTATTACAGCAGAATACTACACCTTCAATCAAGGCACCGATCTCTTTGTGGCGAAAATAAATGCATCGGGGAATCAACTCATAGGCTCCACCTACATCGGTGGCGCAGGAAGCGATGGAATCAACGACAGTTTGCGTTTTAATTACGGCGATAGTTTCCGCGGCGAGATCGAGGTCCAGCGCAACGGCGGTGCGGTATATTTTGTGAGCAGTACATTCAGCAGTTCCTACCCAACTGTTGCGCCTACTACTTCTCACCAAGGCGGTCAAGATGGAGTAATCAGTGTATTAAGTAGAGACCTAACTCAGCTTCTGGCAAGTACCTATGTGGGCACCTCGGGTAATGAAGCCTTATACAGTATCGCTCTTTCGGACAAACAGGGTCTCAATTTCCCCGCTCCGACCTTCAAGTTCACCCCTTTTTATGTTGCAGGTTCTATAGGGCCTAGCACCGATTCTTCCATTGCAATGGGTTGGTTAAATCCCGTTTATGATTACAGTATACCTGCAAGTAGTGACCAAGACGCCTTATTGCTGTCTGGTGACCTTGGTCCGGCAGGGGTAGGCACGGGCAATTATATAACTATGAGTGCCGTCGATGTCCAAGCCGACAGCGGCTACAATCAGCATTTCTTTGTAGAGACACACAGTGAAACGGATACGGCAAGTGTTATTACCGTTGTAGGTCAGCACAAAGGTGGATTGGTGGCCGATTCTCTGACTTGGGGTCAACCCGGCAGTGCACAGTATTTTCAACGCTACAAACAAGACGGGAATTCGGGTTTTACAAAGCTTAAAACCGCAGTTTGGGGAGATAGTGCCCATGTTACGGTAGATGTCAGCCCTACCGCATTACTGGTGGACGATTGCGGCAATACCTATTTCTCTGGTTGGGGCGGCTCACCAAATCCTGAAGGCAATACGGAGGGGATGGCGCTCAGTTCAAATGCATTTCAGACCACTACTGACGGGCGGGACTTTTATTTTCTAGTCTTAGATCCGGATTGGAAATCACCGCGATTGGCTACCTACTTTGGTGGTACGGGACGCGAGCATGTGGACGGAGGAACCTCTCGATTCGACCGGACGGGCAGGATTTTCCAGGCCGTATGTGCCGGTTGTGGTGGAACGTCTACCTACCCTACATTCCCTAATAATGTATACGCCAGTAATAACGGTTCGACCAATTGTAATCTAGCGGTTACCGTCATTGATTTAGACGTTCAAAATGCACGCGTCTTTGCGCAGCCTGATCCACCCGTCTTTTGTCTGCCTAACACATTTACAATCCTTGACTCTAGCATTAATGTTCAGGACTTCACAGTGTATTGGGGGGATGGGAATTCAACGAGTAGTACGTCACTCCAAGGAGGACATATTTACGCTTCATCGGGAACGTATCCCGTTCAAGTGATTGGTCACGATACCATTTGCGATACTTGGGATACTGCAACCTTTACAGTACAGGTGAATCCCGCATACGATTCCGTATACACTGCATATTCCTATGACTTTTGTGATCCACTTCGTGGAGTCACGGCCCAATTAATGCACGCAAGCGATTCGACATTGGTTACGGATCGCTTGATGGATTGGACCATTTCAGGCGCATCGTTCACTACTGCGCAGGTAAGTACAAACCTACCTTCAGCCGGGTATAATGTCATTACGCTGACCACCGTGGACACAGTCTGTAACGTGGTACAAACCTTCACAGATACCTTATTTTTTAGATTACCGCCTTACCTCAACATGATCAGTGATCCAGAAGAATGTACTTCGGACGAAACGGTTGATTTCATTCCCGTATTCAATACCGTGTATCAGGGCTTCAGCTGGCTAATAAACGGCGTAGATCAGGGCAGTCCAAACCCGCTTCAGATCACGCAATCGGGCATTTATGATATTTCTATTGTGGGCTACGACAGCATTTGCGAAACCTCTGATACGCTCACAGAAACGTACGATATCTTCTTCGCTCAGGAACCTTTTTCCGTGCCTAATGTCATTACACCCAATGGTGATAACGTCAATGATCGATGGACCATAAATACAAGTGAAGATTGGGACCGATTCCATGTGATTCTCTTCAATCGGTGGGGGATCAAAGTATTTGAAACCAACGCGCCCACTTTTAATTGGGGCGCAGATTACGACGGTCAAATTCTCACCCCTGGAGTGTATTTTTACCAAGTCGAAGCTGAGAATAGATGCGGCATTACTTCAGAGGAAGGAACCTTACACATCACCTATTAATATGATTACGATTTACCACAATCCACGTTGTCAGAAATCGCGCGAAGCGCTGGCATTATTAGAAGAAAGAGGAGTTGAACATACAACACGACTCTACCTCAATGATGAGGAAAGCATGAGTGCGGCAGAATTTGAAGACGTATTGGATGCCTTAGATATGGACGCCGTAGATCTTGTACGCAAGAATGAAGCCGTTTGGAAGGAGGAGTACAAGAACCTAGAGTTGGATGAGGATGAAATTATCCTAGCGATGATTGAACATCCAAAACTAATGGAGCGACCTATCGTTGTTAATGGTCATCGCGCCGTAGTGGCCCGTCCGGCGGATAAATTAATTGAGCTACTGTAGTGGAATTTTGACACAAAAAAAGCCGACCCATTGGGTCGGCTTTTTTTATATCCAGTCAGCAGTAATTATTCTGCTGTTTCGTCTTCTTTGTGACCTATTAGAGCGTGCGCTAACTTAGGATTGATAGACTCCAAGCCGATCAATGTCAACCAGTACCCAACAAATAGGCCTAAAAATGCCAGCATTGAAAAGCCCATTAGTGCTACTACTAAGAATACGAGGAATCCTAAAAATTTCATAGTCGTTCATTTAAGTCGGTGTAAAGATAGCAACACAATTCGTTCTAACGGAAATCTGTGCCCTAAATTTGTAATGGAAATGAAATTCTATAATTACACAAGCGAATAGCATGGAATACAGAATAGAACACGACACTATGGGTGAAGTGAAGGTACCTTCAGATAAATACTGGGGTGCACAAACGGAGCGTTCACGAAATAATTTTAAGATTGGTCCAGCAGGTACTATGCCGCTCGAAATCATTGAAGGTTTTGCCTATCTTAAGAAAGCCGCAGCCTATGCAAATTGTGAGGCAGGTGTTTTACCAGTGGAGAAGCGTGATCTTATTGCGTCCGTTTGTGATGAAATTTTAGCGGGTAAGCACAATGATCAGTTTCCCCTTGTCGTTTGGCAAACCGGATCAGGTACCCAAAGCAACATGAATACAAATGAGGTCATCGCGAACCGTGCACACGTGCTCACGGGAGGCGCATTGGGTGATGGTAATAATAGCATTCATCCAAACGATGATGTGAATAAGAGCCAAAGCTCAAACGATACGTTCCCGACTGGAATGCATATTGCGATCTACAAGAAGGTCGTAGAAAATACCATACCCTCGGTAACGCTTTTACGTGATACCCTTGAGGCGAAGAGTAAAGAGTTTTGGAATGTGGTAAAGATTGGACGTACCCACCTCATGGATGCTACGCCGCTAACGGTGGGTCAAGAATTTTCTGGGTATGTGAGCCAATTAAACCATGGACTTAAAGCACTGCGTAACACGCTGGATCATATGAGCGAAATCGCGCTCGGAGGAACAGCTGTAGGTACAGGTATCAATACGCCTGATGGCTATTCTGAAACGGTGGCAAAGTACATTGCCGAATTCACCGGAATGCCTTTCCGTACCGCTGAAAATAAGTTTGAGGCACTTGCAGCACACGATGCGCTAGTTGAGACTCATGGCGCACTGAACCAATTAGCTGTAAGCTTGAATAAGATTGCGAACGATATCCGTATGCTGGCCTCTGGACCACGTTCAGGTATTGGAGAACTCAGTATACCTGCAAACGAACCCGGTTCTTCTATTATGCCGGGCAAAGTGAATCCCACACAGGCAGAAGCCATTACTATGGTATGTGCTCAAGTGATGGGGAATCACACTGCAGTTACAGTAGCTGGAGCACAAGGTCATTACGAATTGAATGTGTTCAAGCCGGTGATGGCCTACAACGTATTACAAAGTGCAGAGCTTATTGGCGATGCGTGTGTGAGTTTCAATAATAATTGCGCGGTAGGCATCGAGCCCAACTACAAGGCGATCGAAAACCACTTGAATAATTCCTTGATGTTGGTTACGGCTTTGAATACCAAGATTGGCTACGAGAAAGCTGCGAAAATTGCGAAGACTGCCCATGAGAATGGTACGACTCTAAAGCAAGAAGCAGTCAATTTAGGCTATCTAACTGCTGAAGAATTTGACCAATGGGTGCGTCCTGAAACTATGGTTGGGAAACTGTAACAGCTAAAGTTTTTATCAAGAAAAATCCCGCGGCTCAACGAGCTGCGGGATTTTTTTTATTTCACTAATACAGAATCTGCTTCCAACCGAATTGCTAGCCAGTTCGCTATTTGATGTGCTTTTTCTGTTCGAGCACTATCGGATAGCTCCGGTGACCATTGAATGAAAGCAACCGGTAACCTCGAGCCTGAGGTTGAATCCGTGATTCCACTTTGTAAGGTTCCTAGTGATAAGGCCGTTACTTCGGGGTAATTTATTTGAACCTCTTTCGCGAGATTCGCCGGAATTAATTGGCCCTCAAGCAAAGCGAGCTCTGCTTCAAGCGCAGCGATTTTATCCGAATAAGTCTTTGCTTCGGCACGTCCTTCCGAATAGAGGTTGACTAGCTTTGATAGCTCCATTAAACTCTCATTTCCATTGTCGCCTTGTATGATGGAAAGACTGCCCTTAAACTTATCTGAAAAAATGGATTCCCATTGAGACACGAGGTCTTCAGGAATGAGCTCACCAAACAAAACAATATTGACTTCCGGTAAGCCACCTGCGAAGGTGATTTCTTCTTTAACCACTTCAGTACCGGGATAAACGACGGTCTCTTCTACAAAGTTGTGCACCTTCGTTTGTGCCAGTGTATTGGTTACGGTTCGGTAAAAGATCCAAATCGAAGGAACAATAACCACAATTAAAGCAATGGAAAACATCCGCTTCGTTTTCTTTTCGCGAATGGGATCCATGAGGGTAACCATAGGGAATCGCAAGTAGCGAACAACAATAGTAGTTGCCGCGGCTATGAGAACACTATTGATTAGAAAGAGATAGAGTGCTCCAAAAAAGTAACTCCATTGTCCATGCGCTAAACCAAATCCAGCAGTACATAGCGGTGGCATCAAAGCCGTTGCGATGGCAACGCCTGGTATGACATTAGATTTTTCTTTTCGCGACCCGGCTAAAATACCCGCAAGGCCACCGAAAAATGCTACAACAACATCAAGCAGCGTGGGGTTGGTCCGGGCAAAAAGCTCATTAGAAGGAGTAGAAATGGGACTTACAGCAAAATAGAGTGCTGAAACAATAAGTCCTATACCCACTGCGACCCCGAGGTTTTTAATGGATTTCTTAAGGAGATTAAAATCATTGATTCCTAAGCTAAGACCAACCCCCATTATGGGTCCCATCAAAGGTGATATTAACATTGCACCTATGACTACCGCTGTAGAATTTACATTGAGTCCAATAGAGGCGATAACAATACTGAACATGAGAATCCAAAGTGCGAAGCCTCTGAACTCTACATCTTTTTTGATGCCTTCTATAGTATTTTCAGGTTGCGCGAAATCAAGTAGCGAAAAACGCTCTCCTAGAAAAGAAGTGATGATCGAGCTGAATTGTTTCCAGATGCTTCTTAATACACTGGTTGTGGTGTTGGTGGCTGGTGTTGCATCAGCAGCACCCTCCTCCATGGAGGTGTGGTTATCTTTCATTAACGGTGTTTAAGCGGGTGCCTAAACTTAGGGAATTTATACGAACGCCTCGCCCAATTCTATTTTGACTGCTTTTACAATCTGTTTGATTGCCTGATCGTTGCCTTGAGGAAATGTTAAAGTGGTTGCTGCCGTTTGGACAACAATTTTGTTCGACAGACCGGTAAGTACGAGCGCCTTATCCTTAACTGCATTCACGACCAAACAAGACGTACAGTCTTGGAGTAACACATGGTTGCCAACAACGACATTTTCCTGTGCATCCTTAGATCCTAGATCATAAATAGCGCCCCAGTTTCCCAAATCTGACCAACCCATCTTCGCTGGAATCACACAAACTTGGTCCGCGCGCTCCATTAACCCGTAGTCTATAGAAATATTCTCACATTCCCCATAGATTCGTTCGATACTGGCTTTTTCATAGGCTGTGTCCAGATCATTCCAAGTCTCACCTAAGGTGGTCATTAACTCAGGTAAATGGGCATCTAAGCCACTTGATAGTGCATCAATATTCCAGATAAACATTCCTGCATTCCACAGAAAATCACCACTCTCTAAGAATTTCTTGGCGTGTTCTATATCTGGTTTTTCTGTAAACGCTTTAACCGCAAAACTGCCGTGGTCGTCTCCTAGCGATTCATTGTACTGAATGTAACCGTAGCCTGTTTCTGGTTTATGCGGTTGAATGCCTATGGTAACAAAGCAATCCGATTCTTCAGTTTTTGCAAGCCCTCTGCGGACGGTTGCTTCGAAAGCATCTTCGTCGGTGATCAAATGATCCGCTGGAGTGATAAACATATTGGCTTTTGGGTCGCGCTTCTTAATTTTTAAAGCGGCATATGCAATACAGGGTGCTGTATTTCTGCGGAGCGGTTCGAGAATAATATTCTTCTCAGGCAGCTCTGGTAGGTGCTCCTGGGTTAACGCGGCATAATTCTCATGCGTTACTACTAATATGTTTTCTGGTTCGAAAATTCGACGGACTCTCTTGTAGGTTTGCTGCATCAAACTCTCGCCAGTTCCTAAGAAATCTAAAAATTGCTTTGGGTTTTTTTCAGTGGACATGGGCCAAAATCGGCTCCCAATTCCCCCAGCCATAATTACACAATATGGAGTACGCATGGTATGGTTCAGTGTTTCAGTGTGTTGTTGGTTTGAGAATTGTCCTCAAAACGGGTACAAAACTACGATTTTCTCGCTTTGCGCGGTATCTTCGCGCCTTTAATTAAATGCTTTAACCATGTTAAATCTAGTCCTATTCGGCCCTCCCGGGGCAGGTAAAGGAACACAAAGTGCCTTTTTAGTTGATCGTTATCAGTTGGTTCATTTGAGTACGGGCGACCTCTTTCGCTACAACATTAAAAACGAAACGGAATTAGGCGTTTTAGCGAAGTCATTCATGGATCAGGGTCAATTGGTCCCAGATTCCGTAACAATATCCATGCTGGAAGATGCGGTGAATAAAAACCCGGACGCAAAGGGCTTTATTTTTGACGGATTTCCACGCACGAATGCCCAGGCTTCAGCACTAGATGCATTCTTGCAAGGGCAGAACACAGGTATTACGAGCATGGTTGCGTTAGAGGTTCCTGAAGCTGAACTTCGTGTTCGTCTTGCAGAACGTGCTAAGACTTCCGGACGTCCTGACGATGCAGATCCTGCTGTAATCCAGAACAGAATAGATGTTTACAACAACGAAACGGCACCGGTAAAAGAATTCTACGAAGCCCAACACAAATACCAAGGCATCGATGGTGTTGGTTCTATCGAGGAAATTACCCTTCGCCTGGTAGCTATTATTGACACTCTTTAGACCTCAGGTCGACACTTCACAATACAATCGTATTTTTGCAAAGCAGTTTCCCAGTAAAGGGAGGCTGCTTTTTTCACATTATGGCTGGAAGCAACTTCATAGACTACGTAAAGATTTACTGCAAAAGCGGCCGCGGTGGCCGCGGTTCTACGCATTTATTGCGAAACCGCATGACCTCAAAAGGGGGGCCTGACGGCGGTGATGGAGGTAGAGGAGGACACGTTATTATTCGTGGCAATGCCCAAATGTGGACGTTATTACCGTTGAAATACCAAAAGCATATAAAAGCGGCTTCAGGAGAAAACGGATCAGGTCAAGAACGTACCGGCGCCAACGGCGAAGATCGCTACATTGAAGTCCCGCTAGGAACCATAGCGAAAGACGAAGAAACTGGAGAAGTGCTTTTTGAAATCACAGCGCATGGTGATGAGCACATCCTTGTTAAAGGTGGTCGTGGCGGCTTAGGAAATGTTCACTTTAAGAGTGCAACTTTTCAAACGCCGCGTTTTGCTCAACCTGGGGAGGATCCTGTTGAAGGTTGGTATATTTTGGAATTAAAAGTATTGGCTGACGTCGGGTTGGTTGGCTTTCCAAATGCAGGTAAAAGTACGCTGTTAAGTGTGGTTAGTGCTGCCAAACCTGAAATCGCCAACTATCCATTTACTACGCTAGTACCTAATTTAGGAATGGTACAATACCGCGATGAACGTTCATTTGTAATGGCGGATATCCCCGGAATTATTGAAGGTGCGGCTGAAGGAAAAGGACTTGGATATAGGTTTTTACGTCATATTGAACGCAATGCTTTATTACTGTTCATGGTCCCTGCTGATGCGGACGATTATGCCAAGGAATATGAAATTCTCTTTAATGAATTAGTCAAGTACAATCCAGAATTGGCGGATAAAGAGCGCATATTGGCAATTACCAAGTGTGATATGATCGACGAAGATCTCCAAAATGAAATTGCAGCCCAATTGCCTTCAAATATTCCACATCTCTTTATCTCATCTGTTGCTGGCAAAAACATCATGCAGTTGAAGGACGTAATCTGGGAAAAACTAAATGCGCCTGCATAATGTTGGAGCAGTTAAATAGCCTAGATACGAATGCACTGCTCGCATTAAATAGGCTGTTTCCGGAAGCTGCGGATACCTTTTGGCTTGCGACTACGAAAACCGTGACTTGGTTGCCTTTGTATGCGGTACTTATTCATCGGCTTTACATCTCTAGTACTTTTGTAGTATTCACAAAACGCCTCGCATTGGTGGTTATTGGTATCCTACTATTTGACCAAGGTGCAGAATTCTTTAAATACACATTTGAGCGACCCAGGCCTTGTCATGAAGTGGAAGGCCTGCGTGTTTTAGCGCATTGCAGTCCTTTTGGATTTTTTAGCGCCCATGCAGCAAACGGATTTGGTCTTGCATTTTTAGTACGTAAATGGTTGCATTCAAGTTGGTTCCCTGTTCTTTTAGTTGCAGCTGCTATTCAAAGTTTTTCTAGAATTCACTTAGGTGTACATTATCCATCAGATTTAGTTGCCGGCGCTGCCTGGGGGATTCTTATTAGCTTCGTTTTAAATAAAGTTGAAACAACATGGAATTGAACATGATGGCCTATTTAGCAGTATTTATTGGCGGTGGTTGCGGCTCTTTATTAAGATTTGCTATGTCTAAAGCGATTGTCGCAAATGGCTGGCTGCAGGGGCACTGGACTACATTATTGATTAATGTTTTAGCTAGTGTAGTTTTAGTAGTGATTATGGATGCATACGATGACAAATCCAAACTGATGCATCTTTTGCTATTAGGAACTGGATTTTGTGGCGGGTGGTCCACCTTCAGCACCTTTTCCATAGAAACTGTAAATCTGATTACTACGGGAAGAACTGCGGAAGCAATCCTTTATGTAAGCCTGTCTATTGTTCTGGGTGTGGGAGCCGCTTTAGCAACTGTATTTTGGACCATACGTGGTGAAGGAGTATAACGGCTAACGCAGCAAACTCAGATTCCCTCGCTTTTCAATTAATTTATCGTTCTGACCTTTTGCGAACACCATCCAGGTGTATACGCCTTTAACAGCGTCTGTGCCATTTGGATGCATACCATCCCACCCTTGAGAAGGGTCGTCGGTCTCGAACATGACCGCTCCCCATCGATTGAAGATTTTCAATTGAAAGTCCTTGATCCCCACGGCGGTTGCAAAGAACACTTCATTCTTTCCGTCACCATCCGGAGTAAAGGCATTTGGCACAAAAATGAGCGTCTCTGGATTGATTCGAATCATTGCCTTAGAAGTGTCCGGACAATCGAAAGTATTGATGACGACATGCTCCACTTCAAACCAGCCTGTATCGCTGTAGGAATGGTTGAAAAGGGCTTGATTATAATAAATACTACCGTCGCCCATGCTGGTGATGATATCATCAGACGGATCAGCGGCTAAATCTGTGATTTCAATATTTGAAGTATAAATAGTAGCGTTCGTGGGATCGGCAACAAAAGAGCTCGTTGGCGAAGGGTACACGGTAATAAAATCGGAATACGAAACGGTGATGGTATCCGTACACCCTTCAATGAAATAAATGGTAAGGTTGAGATCATAAGTCCCGGGATTAGAATACGTATAAACCGCATTACTGTCACTGCTCAATACGCCATTGCCAAAATCCCAATTGTAAATGACCTGTCCGTCGGTTATAGTACTGTCCCAAAACTCCACCGTAAATGGTGCACAACCTATTTGATTTTGAACAGTTACATCGGTTTCAGGTCTGCGGTAAATTCGCACAGTATCTACGAATGTATCTTCACAGCCGTTTTCTTCAATACTAAGGCTGACATAGTGGTCTCCCCAGGTATTAAAAACTATCGGCGGCGGATTCCAACCGGTAAATGTTGGAATACTCGCGTCTGGACCGAAGTCCCAATTTGCAATAGCATTTCCGCCGTTTGAGCTTTGGTTTTGGAAGGTGATCAAGTTTTCATCGAAGCAAACCGGTCCGGTGAATGAATATGCTGGATTTACAGGATTGTAAAGTTCGTAGGTAACCTCTGCAGTATCTGTACAAGGGTAGCCCGGATTTAAAATCAATTGAATCGTGTATGTACCGGTATCGCTAAAAGTATAGCTTGGATTTTGACCGGTGGCCGATGCTCCAGGATTATTGGGGTCGTTAAACAACCACAGATAGTTGGTGCCATTATAGGAACTGTCTAAGAACGTGACCGTTGTTCCATTACAAATGGTATTGGGCTGAAAAGCTTGTGCAGTAGGATTTGAAAACACATTACTCTGGCAAACCATGACATTGAATTGATAATCCCTCCTTAAAGTGGAAAGTAGAACACCATTTGAGTCGTATTCCTCAGCACAAACTGCAAATACATACTGTCCCACCCCAGTTGGGGTTCCTGTAACTATTCCAGTAGTGTTGTTGATGGCTATAGTTGGGGTAGTAGGAAGTGGATAACCAGTAGAGTAAGGAAATAAAAAGGGAACCGGTGTATAGGGTGGTGAACTTGGTGGGTTAGGTGCGGGGCTGTTTTGCGATCCCCCGTGCAACGGCTGACATAATGAATAAAACACACTATCTCCATCCAATTCTAAAACTGAGAAATCGATATTAAGACTGTCATCTTTACACATGACTATTGGTGGGTCAGAAGTAAAGGCACAACTGCTGTTACAAACGGAATCTTGGGGCGGTATTTTAATGTAATAGGAACTTCCCCAAGTACCGGAATTCGCAACATTTGAGATCGTATTGTTTCTGCAACACCGTTGATAGGTTATGGTATAACCGTGCGTTGCTGGCTGAAGCGTCACATTCGTAGTATAGGTCGCCTTCTCCGTGCACACATTAGGTGGCGTCTGTAAGCAAGGGTTGTTCACGACGGCAGGAATTCCTACGATTGGGCCACGCCCAACCATAATGGTCTGAACTACCGTATTTTGATTGGGCCCCCCGTAAATACTTATAGGTGCCTGCATGTCAAAAGGAGCTCCACTCGAATTACAGTCTCTATAAATGGTGAGCCTTATTTGGTAAGTATTTCCGTTAACTCCTGTACCTACGCATTTATAGGATATTTCACCTCCTACAAGGTGCGCTGCCTTTGAAGGAAAGACCAGTAGGAATAAAATAGAAAGAAAAACGAATTTGCGCATTGCTCAAATTTACCAATAATTATGCCCTAGTAAACATTTAGAGCAATGCTAAAGTTCTCAACGGGAAAACCTGCTCGAAGCCTCGATCCATGAGCCATTTTTTGTTTTCAGAGTAACGCGTAACGAGCACATAATCACCGCCCCAGCCGCCCAGCCTTTTCACTGCACCTTCATACCCTTCAAAGAGGTTGTTGCAAACGGGTTCAAGCCCTAAATGTGCCCCAATGAGCTGTTCGTGTTTTCGGATGATTGATTCGAATTTTTCGATCGTTGATGCGTTTTTAAAAGCAGCGGTCAGGTGGTTGAGTTCCTGAATTTGTTGTGCACTGAACGGCCGTTTCTGGACCAGAGCTAAGCTTTCAGAAGTCAGTTGTTTTTTACCACTGAAGACAAAAGCAAGATCATCCGCAAAATCGGGATTCCATTCAGCAGCTCTGACGAGCGCTGTACCGTCCTTGATTTGATATTCAATAGGTCCTTCTGCAGTTGCGCAGGCCAAATCATATCCGCTCCCGCCATGTGCTTTATGAAGGGTCTTTAATGGATCTAGCCCTGCAAATTGTGCAAGAAGACTCGTAAATGTGCTTGAGGAACCCAAACCCCAGCTGCGATCAAATTCTAAATGAGTTTCAAAATGTAGTCCACCCGTTAACCGATCGCTGTGATGAGTTAAAATCTGTAGCTGCTTTACAAGATGTTTTGCTTCGAGCTGACGATTCGCTTTAAGAATATCAAGTTCACTGTTCAGTAAAACGTCTAACCAACAGTCTCCATCAACGGTAAAAGCTTGCCAATGAATGGTAGGAGCGTCAATAGATCGTACCGTTAACTTTTGACCCAGCACTGTTGGTACAGCTAAACCTACCGCACCTTGGGTAATGGCATATTCTCCAGTGAGCAATAGTTTCCCGTGGGCATAGAATTCCTTCACTTTTTAACGACCAACTTTGGGTACGGGAATACCGCGTAATTCACAAAAATAGTTGACTACTTCTCTATGATGAGGGACTTTGTCTTTGAAATAGTTTGCGACATGAATTTTCTCTTCCGGTGTAGCTTCGAGTTGCGTTAAGATGTTCATTAAGTGCATTTTCATATGACCTTTCTGAATACCAGTAGTCACTAAAGCTCGTAACGCAGCAAAATTCTGCGCAAGACCGCTTACCGCAACAATCCCCATCAATTCTTCAGCATTTGGGTTGCCTAACATTTCAAGGCTTTTTACCACGAGCGGATGCAACTTCGTTAACCCTCCGACAACGCCTAACGATAAGGGTATTTCAATCCAAAAGGTGAAAACACCATCTTCCACATCACAGCCAGTAAGGCTCTTGTATCTGCCGGAGCGGGCCGCGTGGGTATGACAAGCGGCTTCGACGGCACGGAAGTCATTCCCGGTGGCAATAATTACAGCATCAATACCGTTCATGATGCCTTTGTTATGTGTTGTTGCCCTGTAGGGCTCCGCATTTGCAATAGCTATTGCTTGCTTGAACTTACGGGCAAATTCTTCTGCACTAACACCTTCACTAGCCAATTCTTCTACAGGACAGCTCACGCTTGCTCGAACAATACAGTTCGGCGTGTAATTACTAAGTATGCGCATTACGACCTCGAGCGCATTTGCATCTAGGCGTTCGTGGTTTTGAGCGAATTTTTCCAACGATTTTGCCATCTCCTCTAAGTTAGAGTTGATGAAATTGGCTCCCATGGAATCGCAAGTCTCAAAAATAACTTCAAGCTGATAATAATCATCAAGTCGGTCGGTCGCATCCACAAGTCGGATGGATGTTATGCCGCCGCCTCGGGCCTCCATATTTGCAGTAAGTTCTGCTGTTGCATCACGTAATTGCTGCTCTAAGGAACTGAAATCTTCCTTCAAAGCACTTGCGTCACTCGAATACATAAAATGTACGTGGCCTATTTTCTGTGTACCCAGCACGCTCGTTTTGAAACCGCCACGAGCCATCCAAAAAGCTGCGCTCTTCGCAGCTGCAGCAACCACTGAACTTTCTTCGATAGCCATAGGGATCGTGTACAGTTTGCCGTTGATTTGGAAATTGGGTGCTACACCATAGGGCATGTAATAATTGCTCATCGTGTTTTCAATGAACTCATCGTGACGCTTTTGAAGTGCTTTATCCTCGTGCCAATATGCGGTGAATATGGACCGTGCATCATTAGCATCTTTGAAATTATTATTGACGAGCCATTCAAGTTTGGCGGCTTTGCTCAGTTTTGAAAATCCTTTTATGGGCTGTTTCATGGTGGTGTAATTATGACGACAAAGATAACCGTACTGCACTAAGAAAGTTTACAGTGAGCGTGTTAGTTGGTCAGCGGCACTTCAATCAATAAAATTCTTGAATCTTTGGCCGTAGCTTTAATCGTGATTTCGTTTGTATCCCAAATTCCAAGTGCATCGCGATGACCTAATGTGTGGTCTCCTAAATCAAATTCACCTTCTAAAACAAAAGCATAAAGGCCATTTGTTGGAGATTTCCATGGATACTGGACCACCTCCTGCTCATCAAAAAGACCGATGTGGAACCAAGCGTTTTGGTGAATCCATACGCCGGCATCATCCGCATTAGGGCTCAGTACTTGATGTAAATAGTTCTTATTGCTGAGATCTGGAAGTAGCTGCTGATCGTAGCGTGGCAAAACATCTCGTTTATTTGGTACGATCCAGATCTGTAGAAACTTCGCTTCGCTGCTTTGGTTAGGGTTGAACTCGCTATGCGTTACTCCAGACCCCGCACTCATAACCTGCAACTCACCTTCTTTGATTGTTGTCTCATTACCCATGGAATCGCGGTGTTTTAAATCGCCACTTAGTGGTATAGAGATGATCTCCATATTGTCATGGGGGTGGGTCCCAAAACCCATTCCTGGAGCCACCGTATCGTCATTCAGCACGCGAAGCAAGCCAAAGTTCATTTTTTGCGCATTGAAATAGTTGGCGAAGCTGAAGCTGTGGTAGCTGTTCAGCCAGCCGTGATTCGCATGGCCGCGGGATTGGTGTGAGTGAAAAACGGTTTTCATAGTTTCCTTTAATTGTTGTTATAACAACAATACGGCTCATAAATTGTTCAGCTCGTTTATGAGCAGTCACTTTACAAGCTATTTTTTTGAATTTCTATTTCGATGGCTTTCTGGAGATGAGCCAATTCTCTTGAATATTCAGTCAATACTTTTAGGCGACGCTCAATCTCATCAGAATTGATTCGATTGCTTTCCTCTGAGACCCTGTTGATGTGCTCCATGACGTTTTTTACTTCAAAACGCATACGATTCACCAGCCTAAATTCATCTTTCTTTAAAGGGTGCATAGTTGTACCTGCTTTACAGGTCAAAATTCCGAAGTTTACGTCTATGCCTCGTTACTTGTGCCCAAATGTTGTTAACAAAGCCTATTTAGGGCTGCATCTCGAGCGCGTCTAATCCGTTCAAAGTTCACTACCTTTTCCACCCATGTTGCTGGCATTTAGTTCAGCAAAATATGAGAATAACCTTGTACCATTAAACTTAAAATCTAACATGAAAACAAAATTGATTACGCTGCTCATGGCAGTATCTTTAGTAGCAACGGCGCAGTCTTTCCCTTTTGATTTTGAATCCTCTACTGCAGGTATGGTCGGTTACGATGGTGCCTCGTTTACGATTGTATCTAATCCCAGCACGGTAGGAAACACGAGCTCAAATGTGGCTAAGATTGTTAAAGTGAATGCAGCCGATTTATGGGCGGGTGGTAAAATAACTTCCGTTTCTTCACTGAGTTTCACCAGCGCTTCATCTAGTGTTTTGTCGATGAAAGTTTATACCACGCAGCCCGTGGGAACAGTAATAAAAGTTAAATTGGAAAGTCCTTACACCAGTGAGGTGGATGCTGTAACAACGGTATCGGGTGCTTGGGAAACGTTAACTTTTGACTTTGGAATCCCTGCACCGACAGGTAGTGTGGATCTAGTCATCATGCCACAACCGTTTACACCAGGTGGCGGTAACACGTTCTATATTGATGATATCGAGCAGGTAGCAGGTGTAATTGCAACACCAAGAACCGGATTGCCTGTTACCTTTGAGTCTGGTACTACCGCCCGTCATTTCTTTGACTTCGAGAGCGCTATAATGACCAGTTTACCCAATCCCGATGTAGATGCGGATAATGGCAGTGCAAACGTTGGAAAGATCGTACGTTATTTGGGCGCACCTTACGGTGGTAGTAAAATCACCTTTGCCAATAATTTGGATTTTGTGAATCATCCAATAGTAACCATGAAAGTTTGGACATCCGCCCCTATTGGTACGAACGTAACGTTAAAAGCTGAGAAGCCATTTTGGGGCGAAGAACGCAGTGTTCAAACAACGAAAACCGAAGAATGGGAAACCCTATCATTTGATTTCACCAATGCACCGACCGATATGCCATCGTTGGCCCTGTTATTTGATTTCATTGCGGGCAGTACCAACACCGGCGATGGTTCGTCTGCTTCTACCTTCTATTTTGACGATATAAAGTATGCGAATGTGGCCATAGGAATCGAAGATGAGTCAAAAGAGATGATGTCCGTTTATCCTAATCCAACGGCAGACCAATGGATTATCCGCAATTCTAATGCCGCGGCATACACTATTCAACTCTACGACATAAAGGGGCAACAGGTGTATCAAGCTGCCGGTACGAACCAAATCCATACCATTGACGCAACAGGTCTATCGGCCGGAGTCTATTTCGCTAAGATCCAGTCGAGAAATAGCGAGCAAACGATACGTTTGATTAAATACTAAACAGCACAAGGATAAGCATAGCTTCAAGCTGGTAACCACTATTGTCGTGTGGTTACCAGTTTGGTGTTTATAGACTTGATGTTAGCGATAGAAAAGGAAGCTAATTGCCATAAAAAAAGCCCCTCAGTAAACTGTAGGGGCTTTGGTGGTGGTGATGGACGGAATCGAACCGCCGACACATGGATTTTCAATCCATTGCTCTACCAACTGAGCTACATCACCTGCCGGGCGGCAAATATACATCTACTATTGAATTGTGAAAGCACATTCAATGAAAAATTAGAATCTCTCAGTGAATTGTCATTAGATGAAGGATTTAACGACCTTTGCAGCCATGTTAATTACCATAGACATAGGCAACACCCGCATAAAAATGGGTTTATTTGATGGGGCCAACCTGATCGAGCACAATGTGATTGACAGTCAAGAGGTAGATCAAGCGCTGAAGGTATATGCGCAATGGAATCATTCCAATGTGCGTTCAATAGGTATTGCAAGTGGGGCAGTCGCAACAGATTGGCCCGAAACCATTCAATGGATCACTATTGATTCGCCATGGCCATTCAAAATTTCGTACGTCACGCCTGAAACATTAGGTTTAGACCGATTGCTATTCTCAGCAGCGCAATGGTTGGAGCACCGTCAGGATTTCATAACGGTCGTAGCGGGGACGTGTATTACTTATAATATTGTTAAAAATGAAGCCTTCATTGGTGGTGCAATTTCTCCAGGTTGGGCCATGCGTTATAAGGCAATGCACGCGTTTACAGCAGCCTTACCGGATCTTTCGAAAAGTAGCGTAACCCCCGTGGTAGGAGCCTCTACGGAGGAAAGTATGCGTTCCGGAGTTGATGTTGCATTACCTCTTGAAATAGATGCAATGATTCGCGCTATTCAAGTTGAAACAGGCATAAATAGGGTGTTCATTTGCGGTGGAGATGCAAAGGCCTTGTCAAACCATCTAAAAAGCTACATATTTGCACCCTCGAATTACGAACTATATGCCCTACAGCGCATTGATGAATATTTTCAAAGTCAATCAGTTAAATAAATCCG
>JAKMEB010000155.1 GCA_022426185.1 Schleiferiaceae bacterium | reverse complement strand
GTGCAGTATTATCACTTCCTGTAGCGATGACAGCTTCCATATCGTTTAATCGGTCTACAAAGACCCAATCGCCTTCGAATAACGGATCGTGACGCAATAAAACCTTAACTAAAACAGGAATGAGGTACTCATCGTCACTGCTGCGTTTTATTAAGGCAAAATGCCCCGATAAAAACACTGTCAAAAAATCATGCAACCCAACCAACGGTATATTACCGGCCATAACAATGCCTACACGTGTTCGATTCACCTCGCGTGCACCGCCTTCGCGCTGGCGCCAATCTAAAAGTGCCTGATGAGAAAGTGCTTGACCCCAAGCGGCCAAAGCATGACGCTGGTTTTCTTCAATAAACCAACCGTTGTTTCGATGCGAGCGAACGATCGCTGCCTCTAATTCTTGAGCGACATCTGCATGACCACCAGAGATGGCACTACCGTCGGAAAATTCCCTTAAGAATTGGCCTAGGTTCGAAACTGCTTGAATCCTATGGTCTGAGAAAAACATTGGCGCTACCTTTGTGTTAGATTTGCAAAGCTAAAACACTACGCGTAGAAATGGCCATTAAAATCACAGACGAATGTATCAACTGCGGCGCATGCGAGCCGGAGTGCCCTAATAATGCAATTTATGAGGGTGCCATGGAGTGGCGATTCAACGAGGGAACTGACCTGAACGGAAAAATCGTAACACCAAACGGCAACGAATACGATGCAGATGAAGCGCAAGAACCCGTAGATTATGACGTTTATTATATCGTAACGGATAAATGTACAGAGTGCATCGGCTTTCATGAAGAGCCACAATGTGCTGAAGTTTGTCCTGTAGACTGCTGTGTACCGGATGAAGATCACGAAGAAACAGACGAAGCGCTTCTGGCGAAGAAAACTTTCATGCATTTGGATGAATAATCCTTTTCGTTTTTTACTGGCAACTTGCCTATTGAGCAGTTTTATCGCGACCGCTCAGGTGACAGAAGCGCAACTTTCGCGGCTGGGCCAGTCCTATTTACTTCCTGAAAACGAACCTTATCGCGACTCGCTCGCAGAAATCTTCGCAGACAGCCTGTGGGATTTCATCAGTGTTTCGAAACATTATGGCGCAACCTTAAAGAGCGTTCGCAACCTCAGTGTTCAGCTTCCTGAAGACCGAAGCTTTGCGTTGTATACCTGGGCTGTACCAAAAGCAAGTGGCGAATTTTCTTTTCATGGATTCCTATGGAACCCACAATGGAAAGACAACCCAAGACTTGTTTTAGAGGATGTAGGTACCACAGACGCACCCTATCGTTGGCTAAAAGGCGGGGAGTTTGTTGGTGGTATTTGTTATACTATTAAAACCACACGTTACCGTGGCGAAAAGCATTATACCCTACTCACTTTCCGACCAGGAAGAACGGTAAATACCAAATTTATAGATGCCATTGAATTGGGAAGTAAACGTTCTAAAGTTCACTTTGGCTCACGTATTTTCAACATCCGCTACAACGGTGATGAACGCTACCAACGCAGACCTTACCGTGTTCAATTCCGATACAACAGCTCGTTGACCGCAGCCGTAAGATGGGACAAAAAGCATCGTGGTTTCATTTGTGATCACCTCTCTCCTTCTCAAGAAGGTCTGGAAGAACGTTGGTTTGCCTACGGCCCTGACTTCTCTTACGATCGCATCTATTGGTCCAATGGGAAATGGGAGTTGGACGAAGCTTATCCACTGGTTCAAAACCTAGAGGTTGCACCGACCAATAATAATGTGCCCACCACATTGGACCCAAAAAAATAGCTCCCATAAAAAAGCCCCGCGATGCGGGGCTTTTTTTATATCCAGAACTAGGTCCGCGCACTTCGCGTCCTAGCGCTTTATTAATGATTCAACATTACCGGCATCACCAGCATAAGAAGATCTTCTCCATCGTTCATGCCATCCGCAGGAATGAGAAGTCCTGCGCGGTTTGGCGCGCTCATTTCCATACGCACATTATCGCTACCCAGATTACTTAACATCTCAAGCAGAAAGCGCGAATTGAAACCAATTTCCATATCATCGCCTTGGTAATCGCACGAAATACGTTCATGTGCCTTATTACTGAAATCTGGATCCTCAGCGCTTACAGAAATCTCCGCACCCGCTAATTTTAAACGAATCTGATGTGTGGTTTTATTGGAAAAGATAGCCACGCGCTTCACTGAAGAGGAAAAGGCACTGCGATCAATAAGCATCACATTCGGATTTGACTGTGGAATTACAGCCTCATAATTAGGATATTTTCCGTCGATCAAACGACAGACTAAAACGACATTGTCAAAAGTGAATTGAGCGTTGGTATTGTTGTAGACGACCTCCACTTCAGAACTGTCAAAACTCAAGGAACCACGTAACATGTTCAACGGCTTTTTAGGCATAATGAATTCAGCCGTATCTGCTGCACCTAAGTCCGTTCTGCGGTAGCGCACTAGTTTGTGTGCATCTGTTGCCCCGAAGGTTAACGAGTTGGACTCAAATTGGAAGAACACACCACTCATGACTGGGCGAAGTTCATCATTTCCTGTGGCGAACAAAGTTTTAGTAATACCGGTAACCAAAGCTTCAGCCGGTAAATTTGCTTTAGATGCATCTTCCAACTCTGGGAACTTCGGAAACTCCTCACCATCGATGTAGGCCAACGAATACTTACCGTAGTCTGAAGCCAATTCAATAGAATGTGCCCCTTCGTCAAAGGTAAATGTCAAAGGCTGCTCTGGAAAGGTCTTTAAGGTATCTAAAAGCGTCTTTGCGGGAACCGCAGCTGCGCCATGATCTTCACTCTCTACTTCTAAGTTCACGCTCATCATGGTCTCCAAATCTGAGGCACTGACCGTCAACTCACCCTGTTTTAATTCAAACAGGAAATTATCTAAAATAGGCAATGTGTTGTTGCTCTGAATGATGCCTCCGATCAACTGGAGTTGCTTCAGGAGTTTAGAACTTGATACTATAAACTTCATACGTAGTGTATTTAATGCTCGTTAAGACAAATATAAACGGGTAGTCGCTTTTCTACCGGCACATGGCCCAATTTTATTATGCACAATTGTTAACAATCAAATCCCCTGTAAATCACTGTACTTCAGCGAAATCCCAACGTAATTTCAGGAGGTTTCTCCAGCCATAACGCTGAATTAAGACCATTCGTCCGTCCGGTAATTCCGCATAGAATCGATCTGGGTCCCAAACATGTATGGTTCCATCGGCCGACTGCTGCTGTCCTTCTGGTTTCTTATAGAATGCGCGCGTGCGCAACTGCTGTCCGTCGACCGTATTTACAAGCAACTCGAAGGCCGGAGTGGAACTGAAAATACTGTCTTTTTTTGACCACACGTTGTCGGAAGGGATAATCGCGCCTTCATACTTCAAGGTCTGAACACTCTTCACTACCGTAAATAAGGCCAAAGCATCCGTCACTGGAATATGCTGAAAATCTGTGTCTACCAAAGACCAATGCTCCGGCGAAGAAGCTGGTTCAAGTAAAGGGCCGCTTAAGTTTTTTAGATTTTCACGCGTAATCACCCAACCGCCGCTTGGGTCCTGCGGCAGCACCATCTCGATATTTTTAACAGCGCCAGGCCCCAAACCGAATATGGTACGGTCGCGCCACAAGGTTGATTCAGTAAAGAATCTGGTACTTAAATACCCATTAAAGCCCTGAATGTAGACGGAAAATGGAAGCTCTGCTCCCACCATCTGGTAATAAGTCCCTAACATATCCGGCGTCTCTGTACCTACGATGTAGTGCTTTACCCGCTCTTCACCCACAAAAACCTCTACCCATTTCCCATACACCTCCATGCGTTGTTCAATCTCTGGAACAGCACTTTCGGTGACGAAGTTTTTCAATCGAACCTCGCCGAGCGTCTTTAACAACACTTCGATCGCATCCTTACGAGCAGGGTACACACTGTCTACTACCCAACCCGTAGCTGTACGTTCTAAGGTTACGGAAGAAGGTTTTTTATCGCGAATAACCACTTTCGTAATACTCGATGTATCCTGCACAGCAAAGTCATACTGCGCCTTGAGAGCTTCGAGGCCGTTACTCTGATCCCCACCCGTACAAGAGGCAAGTAACATTGAGGTAAAAAGTGCACGACTTATAAGGTTACGAATGCGCATATTTTCTTCTGCGTAAGAGGTTAAATAACAATGCTGCAAGAAGCAAAAGTGCCTCAGGAAATGCAACATTAATGAGTTTCCATTTATTGGCTTCTGAAACGAGCTTCTCGCCGTCTAAAAGACGCAACTTAAAGTCACGCGTTCGGGTTTGCATGAGTCCTTTATCGTCTAACATGTAATCAACCACGTTCAAGACCAAATCATCGTTGCCATATTGCACACCGGTATATTGATCATACCCCAAGGGCAAGGGCTGACCGCGCGGCAGCTCTGGATTGATCAAATTGACTTGATTCCGTATAAAATCACCATCGCTAAATACGGCCATGGCGCTCAATGGACTTTCGTTTAACTGCGGAAGACCTGAACCTGCAGCTTTGGGTGCAATTCGCTGTGCATAGGCACTCTTGAACTTTCCCTCTAACAAAACACCGGTCACTAAATCGCGCTGCGTAAAGGCCCTAGGATCAGGCCTGTTGTACAACGTCTCTAAACTCACTGTATGCGGAGCGGCAACCGCTTTAGAATTGATTGATGTACGCAGTAAAATAGATGAACGCAGTCCAGGACTCTCTAGCGTATCTAATGTTGAGGTGAATTCTCCTTTGACCGCATTTAGATTCTGAACTGTAGGGTGATTTTGAGCTGCTAATAGAGGAAAATATACCCAGGGCTGAATGCTTCGACGGTCGTTCACCCCACCACAACGTATATCTTGAATGACATCTGCATTGATACGAACGCCGTATTTGAACAGCAGATCAACGATGTTAAGGTCATAAATGGCAGGATAGGCTAAGAATTCGGGACCAAAACTCAGGCTATCCATTTCCGCATGAACGCCGTCAATGAACCACATAAGTTTGCCGCCGCCCATTACATATTGATCCAATAAGTATTTATCCAATTCTGAAAAGGCTTTTGTGGGTTTCGCCACTATAGCACATTTATAGGTGTTCAACCTACGAATCATATCCTGTAAGTCTGGCTCTCCGCTAGGCAATGCTTTATAGGTCTCCATCGAAAATCGGTCGACCGTATAGTTCTCACTCAATGCCAAACCTATTCCAGCAGTTTCTACTGCGCTTAATTCACCGTGACCGGTAATCATGGCAACTTTGGGCTTATCAGTAGTAAGCAATGTATTGAGCGCTTTAGCTAGATTAAATTCCAATTGTTGGATGCTGATGTTCACTTGTTCGGCGGGATCATAAACCATGACATCTTCTAAAAGTACTGCCGTAGCTTCCCGCTCTCTGTAGCTTAGTATCGCTCCCGGAAAAACGTTAAGCACACTTTGTCCATCGTTGTTTTGAACCTGGAGCTGAACTGGATTAATGCCCTTAGTGCCCAATTGATTTTTGAATTCATTGGCATTATCAACTCTGTTAGGATTGATAAATTCAAAAAAGACGTTACCATTAATTGCACTCCACTCTTCCAATTGGTGTTGCGTTTCGCGCTGAAGTCGTTCGAATCCAGCGGGGAATTCACCGGATAAATACACCTTGATCAAAACAGGCTCCTCTACTTGCGAGAGTAAGCTGAGGGTTCCCTCGCTTAATGAAAAGCGTTGTTCTTCCGTCAGGTCGATACGGAATCGAGCCGCAAATGCTACGACCAGTAAAACCAGTGCAGAAGCAATATATAGTAGGGCTTTACGCCAAGGCGACTTCAAATGCGGACGACCTATGATGGCCACTGTCATCCCAATAAATAAGAATACTATGCTCACAAAATAGCCTAAATCTCGTGCATCAATGACCCCTCGTGACATGGAACGGTAATGCTCATTGATACCAAAGTTTCGTACCGTTAGCTCCCATCCTGAGAATTTATACAAATCGGCCAATGCTTCGAAACCTAGGTAAAGCCCCATATTAAAGGCCACACCCAGAACAAAGGCCACCACATTGTTCGTAGTCAATGCACTGGCAAATACAGCCACAGCGGTATAAGCAGCGCCCAGTGCAAGTAACCCTATGAAAGATCCCACGGCCGCTCCCCAATCAAGGTTACCAGCAGGCGAACCCAGGGCATGTACACTCCATAAATAGACCAGGGTTGGTAAAACGGCCAACAAGACCACTACCAAAGCACCCAGAAACTTTGCCCATACCAGTTGAACGATGGAAAGGGGACGTACCACGAGCAACTCCATCATTCCTGACTTGAGTTCGTCGCTGAAAATTCGCATACCAATAGCCGGTATGAGAAATAGGAACACCCAAGGCGCCAAGCCGAAGTAATTTTCTAGTGAGGCATACCCGCCTTCTAGAAGATTGAAGGGGCCGTTAAACACCCACAACATTAATCCATTGATAAGCAAGTATATACCTATGATTAAGTACCCTAAAATGCCCGAAAAATAGACTTTGAGTTCTTTACGGAGTTGTGCAATCATTTGGTCATATGCGCTATAGAGTTACAGGTCCAAGCCTGTGGCTTACCTGAAAATAATGCTTTTGTCTTGGGCCATACTACACCAAAGGTAGGGCTGTCCCGATAAGCGTTTAAATCATATTCGCTGGTCCACCAACTGTAGGTGAAGTAGCAGTTATTCGAAGCAAGTAATTGGACCTGCTGGCACCCTTCGGCGCCTAATATGGCCGATTTATAGGTTTGAAACAGTTCTTCAAATTCAGCTCCGTTTGACGTATCTGGTTGGATAGGAAGTTGGACAATTCGTACAATCATAAGAAATCCATTCTAACCCAATCGTGCACTTTCATACCCAAGAGTTCATTCGACCCTTTGACGTGCTCACCCCCGCTCTTTCCTACTACGATGCATAAATGTTGGTGCTCATCCCAAACCGCAGCAAGTTTCCCGGGCGGAACATCTCCTATTCGTTCATAGAAACGACCTATACTCCTATTGCGGGGCGTTTCAACGGAAGGCTTACGCCCTCTCAACTGCGCATCAAACATGGACTTAGTGATATTGGTGATACACGTTCCATAATGATCAACATAAACTACGGATCCTCGAATGGTTTGGTCCTCAACCATAGGCTCGTGCTCTTTAATCCTTTTAACGCGTTGTACTACAGGACCTAGCAATTCCAACTTACCACCTTCAGCTAAATGTGCTGCAGCAGTGCTAAATAAGGCTAAGACATCATTTGGAGCAACACCACGAATATCTAATATTCTTGCATCCGTAATCTTAGCATCGGCCAATAAACTGGGTAACGTTCCGTTATTCGCAGCAATAAAGTACTGCCTATTGGCTTTTATACACACATAGTTTAATCCCTCTTGAGGGCTACTGCCAACAAACATGACATGAATGGTTCCTGGTGGAAATGCCGTACACGCGCGTTTTAATAGAAAAGAAGCTTGCTGGATATTATGGGGCTCTACATCATGACTAACATCTACCCACTGTAACCCTTTGACTCGACGAATAAAGTGCGCTTTAGCCTTTGCAAGCGTTGCGTCTTTAGGTCCAAAATCTGAAGTTGCTGTAATGACCGCCATAGAAGGGCTAATGCCGCGTTGAGTATTGGTAAAAATGTAGTTACTTTGTCAAAAGTAAGGCAATTCCGCCTTCATTTACACCATACAAGGTAGCAGTAATTGACAGAACGCATATTTGAACTCACAGGGGCTGATCCAGCACAACTTTATGGGCCCAGTAACACGTTTCTAAATCAGATTGAAACGTACTTTCCAAAGCTGAAGATTGTTGCACGCGGACACAAAATAAAAGTAAGTGGTCCAGAAGACAACGTCGTAGAATTTCAAAACAAACTGGACGGCATTCTAGCGTACGTTGAAAAACACAAAACACTTGACCAACGCGCTTTTGATAATCTTGTGCAAGCCAGCGACGACACCAAAGAAGAGTATACCCTACTTAAAGACGAGGTTATACTTCATGGACCATCGGGTCGGATCATAAGAGCCAAAACTCCTAACCAGTATAAACTTATCGAGGCCAGTGTTGAAAATGATATGGTTTTCGCAATTGGGCCTGCGGGAACAGGTAAAACCTACACGGCAGTTGCATTAGCTGTTCGGGCTTTGAAAAATCGCGAGGTACGCCGTATCATTTTAACACGACCGGCTGTAGAAGCTGGAGAAAATCTTGGGTTTTTACCGGGTGACTTGAAGGAAAAACTAGACCCTTATCTCGCTCCGTTGTACGACGCGTTGCGCGATATGATACCCAAGGAGAAATTAGAATTCTACCTCGAAAATAAAACTATAGAGATCGCTCCACTGGCTTTTATGAGAGGAAGAACACTGGATGATGCTTTTGTAATTCTTGACGAGAGTCAAAATACAACCACCTCTCAAATGAAGATGTTTTTAACCCGTATGGGTGAAAGTGCACGTTTTATCATTACTGGTGATACCTCACAAATAGATCTTCCTAAACATCAAAAATCCGGGCTCAAAGAAGCCATTGGATACCTCAAAAATGTAAAAGGAATTGGTTTTATTTATCTTGACGGCAGAGATGTTATCCGTCATCCACTGGTCAAACAAATAATTGAAGCATACGAACAAAAAGACTGATCATGAATCAAGATCCTACATTTCAATTTACCGGATTAACGCACTTTTACCGCGGAAAAGTGCGTGACGTTTACACTATAGGAAGTGATGTTCTCGTTATGGTTGCGTCAAATCGAATATCCGCTTTTGATGTGGTTTTACCGCGCCCAATACCGGGTAAAGGCCAGGTTTTGAATGAGATCGCAGCCCATTTCTTGGAGGCGACAAAGGATATTGTACCAAATTGGCGTTTAGCATCTCCTGATGCGCAGGTAACTGTTGGCCATCGTGCAACTCCATTCAAAGTCGAAATGGTCATACGCGGATACCTTGCCGGTCATGCGGCTCGAACTTACCAGAGCGGACTTCGTGAATTATGTGGTGTGAAGCTGCCGGATGGTATGAAAGAGAACGATGGGTTTGCAGAACCGATCATAACTCCTGCCACAAAAGCAGATCACGGAGCCCACGATGAGGATATTTCACGTGAAGCTATTATCGCGAAAGGAATCGTAAGTGAAGCAGATTACCTACAATTGGAAGAGTATACACGAGCACTTTTTAAGCGTGGTTCTGAAATGGCCGCAGAGCGCGGACTCATTCTTGTAGACACAAAATATGAGTTTGGTAAGCTCGCTGACGGCACCATCGTTCTCATTGACGAGATTCACACACCCGATAGTTCACGTTATTTCTACGCAGATGGTTACCAGGAGCGACAAGATAATAACGAACCTCAGCGCCAGCTTTCAAAAGAATTTGTTAGAGAATGGCTCATGGAAAACGGATTCCAAGGCAAGGAGGGCCAAAACGTTCCGGAGATGACAAACGATTTTGTAGAAATGGTTAGTAACCGCTACCAGGAACTGTTTGAAAAGATCACCGGAAAAGCCGTCAATAAAGTAGATGACGCCAAGGCCAAATCCCGGATTTACGCAAATGTCGAGGACTATCTTGCTGCCTTTTTTAAGTAAAAAGATAAACTTGGAACCGTTTTTGTTTATTGTTAGAAAAGCGTTTATGAAATACAACCTGCACCTTTTAGCCTTTTTACTCTGCTCCACCTTAAGTTTTGGGCAGTTTAAAGTCATCAAATTTGGTGTGAAGGGCGGCGTAAACTATCCTCAAAACGCACTTAGCGCGGCAGATATACTTACCATTTACAACGACCAGACTTACGACATCACCAACCTACAAACAGATTTTCAGAACGGCTTCCACTTTGGGGGTATTACACGGATTAGCCTACCACTGGTTCCGGTTTACGTTCATGGCGAAGCGCTGTATACCCAATTCAAAGAAACCCTCATTATTACTGATGGTGGACAAGAAGTAGACCTTAGCTCCACGGTCAGACGCTTGGATTTTCCAATAAGCGCCGGTGCTAAATTTGGACCTGCGTATGCCGGCCTAGGAGGCACGCCCTCTTTGCCTTTTGCTGATGCAAGTGCATTGTGGTCAAATGACCAAGAAGCTAACCTTACATGGGGCTGGCATATTCAAGCAGGTCTTAAGCTTTGGCGTGTTATGGGGGAATTAAAGTACGAAGGTGGCTTTGGCATGCTTTCAAGAAACGTTACCTATACCGATAACGGCGGTACAGATTACAACTTTGACTTAGATGCAAGACGCAGCCAAATCATGGTAAGTCTCACCTACTTTTTCAAGTAACTACTCCAATACTTTTAAGTACCCCAATTGAAGAAAATGGTGCATTACCCCTACGGTGTAGGCATCGCTATCAAGGTGAACCATGCGTTTCTTCAATTGTGCTCGGTTCATTGAATCTGTAGCCAAATAAAAATAGGCATACCCTAAAACACGAAAGTTTTCCACCAGGACAGCGCACTGCTCCGTTGATTTGCGCCCGGGACCAACTAATATAGCATCTTGAGGCAGCATATAACTTCGTAGGGTGCTTATTCCGATACGTTTATTTTCAGCTTTCCATTGTAAGTTCTTCGTATGCTTGAAATAGTGTTCACGATCCCGGTCTAAAAGAAATGTAGAAGGGTCTAAGCTTTCGGTCATCATCACTTTCTGTAACCAAGGGTAAATTGATTTAGGACCTTCAAAATAAAAATCGGGCGATTTATAACGTACCGGAAATATGCGAACGTGATCAATTTCCGCACCTTTTTTCGCATCTAAAAAAACGCCAAAGTTTAAAAAGTGCTTTTTCTTAGTGACATTATATAATGGACGATGCTTATCTAAGGTAGAACGTACCAGTACCTCAGCAATCGCTTCATTGCCAAGCTCCTCGACTTCAAGCGTGGCTGCCTCTTGCTGCAAAGCCAGCGCAATTTTATTATCCGCAACGAAATGACGATTGATGCTGTTTTGTAAATCTTTACTTGAGCCCACATAAATGGCTTCACCTGCTTCGTTGTAGATGTAATAGATGCCCACTTTATTCTGCATGTTCTTCACCTGAAGCTTGAACGGGTTTCTCCGAACGCTGGACTCCTTACTTACATGCACTTTGTTTAAATAGGCATCCCGGTCTTTTTCTAATAAAATTTTAAGCAACTCTGCCGTTAACCGAGCATCACCTTCAGCTCTATGACGCGCAGAATTTACGAGTCCCAGTTCCTTACTTACCGTCTTCAAACCGTAGTTTTCCCAATCTGGGAAGATGCGTTCGCAATAAGGGATCGTATCGAGCGTCGCTCGATGGTAATCAAAACCCATAGATTCGAACTCCTGCTGGAAGACGCGGTAATCAAAACTGATGTTGTGGGCTACAAACGTGCAGTCCTCTGTAATCTTGACGATGCGTTTGGCCAACTCATAGAATTTTGGTGCGGTACGCACCATTTTATTCGTAATGCCGGTCAATTTTGTAACGTAAGGATCTATACCCTTTTCAGGGTTGACAAGCGAAACCAATTGGTCCACTACTTCGCCCTTCTCCATTACGAATATGGCAACATCAATAATTCGTTCGGAGCCAAAGGTGCCGCCAGTACATTCTATATCTATTACAGCAAATTTCACGGCGTGTAGTTTCTTGCCCCAAATATAGCGGAACCAATTCTCACATGCGTAGCACCACACTCCATAGCAATGGTGTAATCTCCACTCATTCCGATGCTTAACGTATCCCAGCCCTGCGTGATCGCATGAGATTCGTAAAGTGCCTTTAAGCCCATAAACTCACTGCGGATTTGGTTTTGATCCTCTGTATTTGATGCCATTCCCATCAGGCCACATACGCTAACATTAGGATATGCAGATAAACGAGGCAGCACGGATTGCAATTCTGAAACAGACCAACCAAATTTAGTTTCCTCCTGCGCAATGTGTACTTGCAGCAAACAATGAATGACACGATCGACTTTCTTCGCTTGTTTGTCCAATTCTTTCAGGACTTTTTCTCGATCTACTCCATGTACCATATGAACAAAAGGTGCCATGTATTTAATCTTATTCGTTTGCACGTGACCAATCATGTGCCACCTAACATCGCTGGGCATGACCTCCGATTTAGCCGCCATTTCCTGCACCTTATTTTCACCAAAATCGCGCTGACCTGCTTCATAAGCTTCATGGAGTAATTCAACCGGCTTTGTCTTACTTACTGCCACCAGCTCAACACTTTCTTTAAGCGTGTTACGAACGGTTGCCAATGCTAATTTTATATGTGTCATTTAAACAGGTGAAGAAGTAAACCGCTTCTTAATTTAGGTTCAATATACGTGCTCTTAGGCGGCATAGACCCTCTGTTAACAGCGATTTCTTTCAATAGTTTTACACTTACTGGGGGCAAACGAAAACCCAATGCAAAACCGTTGCGTTTCATTTCCTCGCTTCGATCAGCAGCAGTCTGCCTATGGTAATGAAGGCGCGCATCATTTCTAGGGTCAACAACATCCAGTAAGGGCTGTAGAATGGCATCCAACAACTCTTGAGAAGGCAATACTTCACCTTTCAATGAACGGCTATGTAATGCGTACCAATTCCCTTCAAAGAAACATTGGAAACTCGCTCCGTTAAAATTTTCCGACGGGCCTGGAATCCGCTCTAAGTGGAAGTGCCCTTTGAGATGGTGTAAATCAAAAGAATCATTAGATAAGTCGAACCAACGCTCGAAGGATTCAATACCAACCTGGTCCTCTGCCATGAACATACAAAGAACACCTTGGGCCAATGGATTTTCCGGTTCCTCCAAAGCAACGCGCACCGAAGAGGCCAAACGATGATGACCATCTGCAATGTACTTTGTACCCGACCCTTCGAAGAATGCTTCAAGCCCTGCGGCTTGATCGGATGAAACTACCCATAATCGATGACTGTAACGGTCGGTCGAAGAAAACTCGTATTCTGGTCGGTCTTGCTTGATCTGTGCAACTAAGTCCTCATAATGCCTATTTGCCGTACCAAAAACCAAAATGGGTTCTGCCTGAAATCCAGTTATACCGAGGTATCGAGCGAATATATGTTCTCGCTTTGCAATTGTTTTTTCATGGGGCAATGTCGTCCCATTTGCCACACTTTCAGCGGGTAGTAATCCAATAATACCTGTATAACTAGAAGTAGGTGTGCGCTGCTCATAAAGGTAAAAAGTTGGCTGGTCGTCTTGAATGAAAATACCACTCTCTGCAAAACTGTTGTAACGATCGCGAACCGCCCTAAAACGATCTTTGTAATTCACATCAGGTAAAGCATTGGGATTGATGACGTGTAAAAATGAAAAAGGATTGTTTTCTAACTTATCATCGAGCTCATCCGGTCCATAAGTAATGTAGGATCGAGTGGCTACTAAATACGCTTTATCGCGCGTAGGACGTACCGCTTTAAAAGGTCGGAGCATAACGCTATACTGTTGGTGGTTCTTGAAGTGAAATTACGCATTCAAAAAAGAAAAGCCCCGCGGAATTCGCAGGGCTCACCAAAAAGTTTTGAGTCCTAATTAAAGACTTGCCGCTAGTGCGTCAATATGTGCCGCAAGCTCAGTCCCAATACGATCTTGTGCCTCGCCAGTTGCTGCACCAATGTGTGGCGTCAAACTTACTTTTCCGTTCATGAGCACTTTCACAGCTGGGGTGGGCTCATTTTTATAAACATCAAGTCCTGCACCAGCTACTTTCCCGCTTTCAAAGGCTTCAAGCAAAGCTTCTTCATTAATCACACCACCACGTGCTGCATTTAATAAGAACACCCCGTCCTTCATTTTTGAAATTTCAGCTGCACCGATCAAATCACCACCCGGTACATGTAATGAAATGAAGTCCGATTGTTTCAATACCCCTTCTAAGCCTACGTTCTTGCAACTAAAGGTTAGCGATTGGCCGTCAAAAAAGTCCAATGCAACGTCGATATCGTCGTTGTGCATGTCCGAGAAAACTACTTCCATTCCCGCTCCAATGGCCAATTTAGCTAAGGCCTGACCGATACGACCAAATCCCACAATACCCAATGTTCTTCCACGAAGCTCCATACCACCGGCGTAGGCTTTTTTCATGGTTGCAAATTTTGAATCGCCATCTAAAGGCATGTTCCTGTTTGAATCATGTAAGAAACGTACCAACGTGCGCATGTGTCCCATGACCAATTCGGCTACAGAATCTGAGGAGGCTGCAGGAGTATTAAACACCTTAAGACCTTGCTCCCGTGCATAGTCTACATCGATATTGTCCATACCTACGCCTCCGCGACCGATACCTTTTATTGACGGACAAGCGTCGATTAATTCTTTTCGTACGGTCGTAGCAGAACGCACTAATACGACATCAATATCATGTTCGTTGATGTACTTTTCTAATTGCTCTTGCGCAACTTTCGTAGTAATTAATTCGTGCCCTGATGCCTCTATCGCAGCGATACCTGAAGCTGAAATTCCGTCGTTTGCTAATACTTTCATGCGTGTGTTTTTTCTAATTCTTGCATACAATTCACTAAAACTTGAACACTTTCAATACTCAGCGCATTGTACATTGATGCGCGGTAACCACCGACATCGCGGTGACCGTTGATGCCGTTGATTTTTGCAGTTGCAACCAGCGCATCAAAAGCAGCCTTGTGTGCTTCATCCTTTAATAAAAAACATGCGTTCATGGTAGAGCGATCCTCTACCTCTGCAGTTCCTACAAAAAGTGGATTGCGATCAATCTCGTTGTACAAGAGAGCCGCTTTTGCCTCATTACGTGCTTCAATGGCTCCCACACCTCCGTTTTCCTTCAACCAACGCAGCGTCAACATACTCACATATACAGAGAATACCGGTGGTGTATTGAACATGCTTCCTTTGTTGATGTGCGTTTGATAGTTCAACATCGTAGGGATGTAACGACCAGATTTCCCTAGAGCATCCTTTCGCACAATAACCATTGTGGCCCCGGCAGGACCAAGGTTTTTTTGAGCGCCGGCGTAAATTAAATCAAACTTGCTCACATCCACCGAACGAGAAAAAATATCTGAACTCATATCGCAAATGACCGGTACGTCCGTCTGCGGGAAGGACTTCATTTGGGTGCCGTAAATGGTGTTGTTTGAGGTGCAATGGAAAAAATCGGCTTCCGGGTTAACGGAATATCCTTTTGGGATAAAATTATAGTTTTTAGGCTTGGAAGAGGCAATGATAGTGGCACTGCCTAGACCCGCCGCTTCTTTGTGGGCCTTGAACGCCCATGCACCCGTATCAAGATATTCAGCTGTTCCTGTTTCGCTTAAAAAATTGAAAGCCACCATTGCGAATTGTAAGGAAGCACCTCCTTGCAAAAATATAACTTCATGCGTTTCTGGTACGTTCAGAAGCTCCTTAACCAGAGCAACTGCCTCATCCATAACAGCAACGAAATTTTTGCTTCGGTGAGATATTTCGACTACTGAGAGCCCTAAGTCGTCAAAATTAATAAGGGCTTTGGAGGCTTCCTCAAAAACTTGCCCGGGCAGAATACATGGTCCGGCTGAAAAATTGTGCGTTTTCATAATTTACTCTAATGTGAACCGCAAAGTTACACGGATGAAAAAAGGCAACGTTGATGGGCAGTGAAAAGTTTAGGTTATTTTACAGTCGTAATCAACAATATGACCAGACGTTTTAATCCTGCGCAGAGTTGACGTAATTCCAATCTCTAGTATGTAACTTTGGTCGTACTAATTAAAGAACCAAATCCCACGAATATGTCGAACGGAATTTCTCAAGTACCTACAGCCACCAACGAACCCATTTACGATTACGCACCCGGAACTCCGGAACGTGAAGCGTTACTAGCTGCTTATAAAGAGCAATACAACGGAACAGTAGACGTACCCATGTACATTGGTGGAAAAGAAGTTCGTACCGGAAACTTGGGTGAACTAGCACCACCTCACGACCACCAACACAAGTTGGGCGTTTTTCATAAAGGAGACGCAAGCCACGTAAGTGCTGCGATTGATGCGGCACTAGATGCACGCAAACAATGGGCGGATATGCCTTGGGAACACCGTGCTGCCATCTTCTTAAAAGTTGCAGAATTAATCAGTACGAAATACCGCTACCGTTTGAATGCTGCAACCATGTTGGCACAAGGGAAGAATTGTTTCCAAAGCGAGATTGATTCCGTTTGTGAGTTGGTTGACTTCTTACGCTACAACGTGGAGTATATGACTCAGATTTACAGTGAGCAACCGGAAAGTTCTGTGGGCGTATGGAATCGTTTAGAGTACCGTCCTTTAGAAGGATTCGTATTTGCATTAACCCCTTTTAACTTCACGGCAATTGCAGGGAACCTTCCAGCATCAGCTGCGCTGATGGGGAATACGGTAGTATGGAAACCTGCAAATACCCAAATTTATTCTGCAAACGTCGTAATGGACATCTTCATGGAAGCAGGTCTTCCGGCAGGTGTCATCAACCTCGTCTATGTAAGTGGACCGGTAGCAGGTGATATCATCTTCAACCATAGAGAATTTGCCGGTATTCACTTTACAGGTTCCACGGGTGTGTTCCAAAATCTTTGGGGCACTATTGGTGCTAATATTAAAAAATACCGCAGCTATCCTCGTATAGTTGGTGAGACTGGAGGAAAAGATTTTGTGGTTGCCCACCCCTCTGCAAAAAGTAAAGAGGTCAGTACCGCACTTGCTCGCGGTGCTTTTGAATTCCAAGGACAAAAGTGTTCAGCAGCCTCGCGCGCCTACATTCCAGAAAGTATGTGGCCAGCCGTTAAAGAGGAATTAGTAGCTGATATTGCCACTTTTAAAATGGGTACACCTGAAGATATGGGCAACTTCATCAATGCGGTTATTGATGAAAAATCATTCGATAAAATTGCTTCATACATCGAATACGTAAAGGAACAGAACGATGCCGAAATCATTGCTGGTGGTGGCTACGACAAGAGTACAGGCTATTTTATCGAGCCAACAGTTGTAGTGACTTCAAATCCTAAGTTCCGTACTATGGTCGAAGAGATTTTCGGTCCGGTTCTAACCATATATGTCTATGCAGATGCAGATTGGGAGGCAATGCTTGAATTGGTTGACAGCACTTCAGACTATGCTTTAACCGGTTCTATTTTCTCAGGGGACAGATACAAAGCTATTGAGGCAGCGAAAGCTCTTGAGAATGCTGCGGGTAATTTTTATATCAATGACAAGCCTACCGGGGCAGTTGTAGGTCAACAGCCCTTTGGTGGTGCCCGTGGATCAGGAACCAATGATAAAGCGGGTTCTTACCTCAACTTATTACGTTGGGTTAATGCACGCACAATCAAAGAAACGTTGGTTCCAGCAACAGATTACCGTTATCCTTTCTTGGGGTAAGCGAAAAATTTTGAAATGCATAAAAAAGGCGCCCAATGGGCGCCTTTTTTTTATCCTTTGAATTGATTGATTTCGCTTTTGGGCAAATACACCACCTTCTTAGTTTCGAAAAATTCGGTGGGATAAAATCTAGATAAATCTGAAATACGTGCTTTCATTGTACCCAGCTCTTCAGCCAAATCACCGCCTTTTAAATACAATAGACCATTGACCCTATTTGAATCCAGGTTCTTTTGCGAAATCTTACCTTTAATCCAAGGCACAAAGCGTTGCATTTTTGTTACAGCACGAGATACAACAAAATCATACGGACCTTTAAATTCTTCGGCACGGCCATGATCCGCTCGTACATTTTCTAAACCTAAAGCTTCCGCCACCGCCAAAACCACCTTGATCTTTTTACCAATGGAATCTACCAGATGAAATTGCGTTTCTGGAAAGAGTATGGCTAAAGGAATGCCTGGGAATCCACCGCCAGTGCCGACGTCGAGCACCCTTTGGCCGGGCTGAAAGGAATACACCTTCGCAATTCCCAGGGAGTGCAGGACGTGTTTCTCGTAAAAAGACTCCATATCCTTTCGGGAGATTACGTTAATCTTGGCGTTCCATTCCGTGTACAAGTCAAAGAGTGCCGAGAATTGTTCTCGCTGACGCTCTGTCAAATCCGGAAAATGTGAATAGATGAGTTCTACTGTTTGCATGGACCAAAGATAGCGCGGGTGCCGTACTTTTGCGTACAATGAAATTTACTTTAGAACATAAAGACCCAAAGAGTGCTGCGCGCGCCGGGACCATTACTACGGATCACGGTACCATACAGACGCCCATATTTATGCCTGTTGGCACTGCCGGCACAGTTAAAGGGGTGCACACAAAGGATTTACAAGAGGATACTAAGGCGCAAATCATTCTGGGGAATACCTACCACCTGTTTTTACGTCCGGGTACAGAAATTTTAAAAGCGGCTGGTGGATTGCACAAATTCAATGGATGGGACCGTCCTATTCTCACCGATAGTGGAGGCTACCAGGTTTACAGCCTAGCGAATCAGCGTAAAATCACGGAGGAAGGTGCCACATTTGCAAGCCATATTGATGGCACAAAACATTTGTTTACACCTGAACGTGTAATGGATATTCAACGTGAAATTGGCGCAGATATCATCATGGCATTTGATGAATGCCCGCCCTACCCCAGCACCTATGAATACGCCAAACAATCTATGCACATGACGCACCGATGGCTGGACCGCTGTTTTGATAGAATCAATGAAACGGACCCGCTCTACGGCTACGATCAAACCCTTTTCCCTATTCTTCAAGGCTCTACCTATGAAGATTTACGCAAGGAGAGTGCAGAATATATTGCGAGTAAAAATGCAGATGGTAATGCCATAGGCGGATTAAGTGTTGGGGAACCTGCTGAAGAAATGTACAAGCATGCTGCAGGAGCCTGCGCCATACTACCGCAAGACAAACCGCGTTATCTCATGGGTGTAGGAACGCCCGCAAATATTTTGGAGAACATCAGTTTAGGTATCGACATGTTCGATTGTGTGATGCCTACTAGAAACGGTCGTAACGGTCAGGTATTTACCAGTGAAGGTATTCTCAATTTGCGCAATAAGAAATGGGAGAACGTGCACGAACCGCTGGACCCAAACGGGACGAGCTTCGTCGACAGTCAGTACACAAAAGCTTATGTTCGTCATCTCATTCACAGTAAAGAAAGTTTGGGCGCACAAATTGCATCGTTGCACAACATCCGTTTCTACTTGTGGCTTGTAGAGCAAGCGCGCGAACACATTATTGCAGGAGATTTTGCGTCTTGGAAAAACCATATGCTGCCAAAACTAGAGCAGCGCTTGTAGTATGAATAAATTGGATCGATACATATTGCTAAAATTCATCGGAAGTTTCTTCCTAACGATGGTATTGATTCTTTCCATTGCAGTAGTTTTCGACATCAGCGAAAAATTGGATGACTTCCAAAACGGCGCGTCGATGAACGAAATTATCTTTGATTACTACATCAACTTTATCGCTTTTTACGGCAACCTTTTCAGCGCATTAATTTTATTCATTTCAACCATTTGGTTCACCTCTAGAATGGCGTCCAACTCTGAAATTGTTGCCATCTTAACCTCCGGTACAAGTTTCCGCCGTCTACTTCGCCCTTATTTTATAGGTGCCTCGATCATCTGCGCACTATCGCTGACCCTGAATCATTTGCTTGTTCCGCAGACCAACATCAAGCGCATTGCTTTTGAAGAAAAGTACGTTACGGGCGTGAATCGTCCTATCAGCCAAAAAATGCACCGTCAGGTCTTACCAGGACACTATGTCTATTTCGAAACCTTCTCGGGGGTACGCGAAAGTGGCTATCAAATGACCTATGAAGTATTTGAAAACCACCAACTTAAAAGTAAACTTGCGGCAGATTTTGTGCGCTTAGATACCGCTACCAAACGTTGGCGCTTGGATAATTACAGACTCCGAACCTTGGATGAAAAGGGGTTCGAACAGATCTCTTTCGGTCGCAGAATGGATACCGCCCTTGCCTTCACCTCAGAGCAAATCGCACCGAAGCTCAATTCTATTGCTACAATGAACAGCAGTGAATTGAGTAGATTCATCGCTCAAGAAGAACTCACAGGCAACGAAAATATTGCTTCCTACCAAATGGAAATGCAGCGCCGTACCTCCTACCCCGTAAGTTCTTATGTATTCGTATTGCTAGCGGTTGCGCTCGCAAGCCAAAAGAAACGGGGCGGCCTGGGTATCAACATAGCGGTAGGTCTGGTTTTGACGGCCATTTACATTTTTTTCATGCAGCTGTCTGAAACGCTTGCGAAGACTGGACTTCTTAGCTCAGAAGGACTCCTTGGTGGTCCTTTAGAATGGATGGGCATACAGCCTGCAGAATTTGCGGTATGGATACCCAACATTGTCTTTGCTTCCATTGCGCTTTGGCGCTACAACGTTGCTCCTAAATAACGTTATCGATGAAGCCCATGAGCAGCCATTTCAAAGACCAGTTGAGTCTTCACTTCATCGTCTTTATTTGGGGGTTTACCGCCATATTAGGTCGTTACATTACCATTGACGCACTTTCATTGGTGTTCAATAGAACGGCATTGACCTCTATCGCAATTGCCAGCTACATGCTTTGGAAAAAGCGTCCGTTCAGCGCAAGTACAAAAGAACTATGGTTCATGGCTTTGTGTGGGGTTTTGATCGCGGTACACTGGATCACCTTCTTTGGAGCCATTAAAATTGCCAATGTAAGCATCACTCTCGCTGGTGTTTCTACGGGTGCTCTATTCTCAGCATTGCTCAACCCCGTATTAAACAAAGGAAAGCTGGATCCTACTGAGCTCGCTTTAGGGGCAATCGTCGTCGTGGGTATTGTCATTGTATTCTATGAAGAACCCAATGCTGCTTCTATCAAAACTTACGATTGGGGCAATTTTACATTGACCAATTACCAATTGGGCTTGCTTATTGCGCTGTTCAGTGCCTCATTGAGTGCCAGTTTTAGTATATTAAATAAGCAGCTCGTAGCGCGTTATCCACTTCCCGTGCAGGTCACTTTCTGGGAACTTACTTTCGCCTTTGTGGGTGTTGCACTATACGATCTTATAGCTGGAAGTCACAATCCTATGTCGCTCTGGGCTACTTCAGCAAACGACTGGTGGTTCTTAGCTGTCTTAGCATTGCTATGTACGGCCTACCCTTTCATAAAAAGTGTTGAACTCCTTAAGAGGCTATCGCCTTTTAGTGTGATGTTAGCTATTAACCTAGAACCCGTCTATGGCATTCTACTTGCTGCCCTGCTTTTCGGGGCTGAAGAGAATATGAACCCCCAATTTTACTTTGGCGTGCTCATCATTTTAGGGACGGTCATCGCCAATGGAATTATAAAAGCACAAAAAAGGAAGTCCGGGTCCTAAGGACTTTGTATTTTGCACGACCGATTCAGAATATAATTATGGATTATTTATCATTTGAGAAACCCATCGAAGAACTTGAGGTTCAACTGTCTAAGGCCCTAGAGCTGGCAGATGAGACCGGCGTAGATATGGCGAAAAGCATCGACGATATCCGCCAAAAACTCGATGAGGCTAAAAAGAAAATTTACGGCAACTTAAGCGCATGGGAACGTGTCCAATTATCGCGTCACCCACAACGTCCTTACACTCAAGCCTACATCAATGCTATTACTGAAGGCAACTTCATAGAACTGCATGGGGATCGTGGTGTGAAAGACGATAAAGCGATGATTGGAGGCTGGGGGAAAATCGGCGACCAATCCTATATGTTCATCGGCCAACAAAAAGGGGTAAATACGAAAATGCGTCAATACCGCAATTTCGGTATGGCGAACCCGGAAGGGTACCGGAAGGCCCTGCGCTTAATGAAACAAGCTGAAAAGTTTGGACGACCAATTGTTACCTTGATTGATACGCCGGGAGCCTTTCCCGGACTTGAAGCTGAGGAACGCGGTCAGGGCGAGGCCATTGCTAAAAACATCATGGAAATGTCACGCCTTAAAGTGCCTGTGATTTGCATCATCATTGGTGAAGGTGCCTCAGGTGGAGCGATTGGCATCGGTGTTGGAGATAAAGTTTTGATGCTTGAAAATACGTGGTATAGCGT
>JAKMEB010000142.1 GCA_022426185.1 Schleiferiaceae bacterium | reverse complement strand
TTTAAAAGTGCAGTTTGGTTGGCGTGTGCTTGCTGAAATCTTGCCGCTGCATAAGAATGGCCCTCCATGAGCTGGTGACCCACCGTAGAACTTACCTTTTTAGTCCCTTTGTCGACCAGTAAAATAGTGTCTTGAAAAGACTTAAATACAGGGTCGATATGTTCGTATGCCACAGCGAATCGATCGTTACTTCCAGGTGTGTCTTCATGTGTTCCCCAGGCTGCCATTGGGCCGAAAAGCGATCGTGATCCGCTCCCGGAGCCCAGACGAGCTGCTTCACTGGCCTCTGCAAAGAAGTCAGTAATGGTGATTCCTAATGCCTCCTTAATACTCATCAGGCAAAGTGATAAAGCACTCATACCTGAAGCGCTCGAAGCGATTCCGGAACTGTGGGGAAAGCTGTTAGAAGTATGTACCTCAAAATCCCATTCACGGGTAAATGGAAATAACTCCTGAGTTCGGTCTAAAAAAGTGTGGATTTTAGGAAGGAAACTCGGCGCTTCTTCACCCTCGAGAAAAACCACTACCTGACCCGTACCTTGTTTGTACTTAAGTGTGGTTGTAGTCGCCGCTGCGCTCAGCGTGAAGCTGATTGACGGGTTGGCGGGTAATTGGACAGGGTATTTCCCCCAGTACTTCACTAGGGCAATATTTGACGGGCTTTTCCAGGTAACTTCTTTCATCCTCTATTCAAAGGAAATTCCGCTCACATTGTTCGCGCGGTCAATTTTTTTAATAAGACCCTGAAGGGTTTTACCTGGTCCGCATTCAACGAAGTCATTAGCGCCATCGGTCATCATTTCCTGAATGCTTTGTGTCCATCTTACCGGAGCAGTTAACTGATCGATCAAATTCTTTTTTATCTCGACTGGATTTTGCACTGCCTTTGCAACACTATTCTGGTAAACGGGACAGACCGGGGTATTGAATTCTGTCGCTTCAATAGCGGCAGCTAATTCCGCACGTGCAGGTTCCATTAACGGACTGTGAAAAGCACCACCTACTGGAAGGACTAATGCACGTTTGGCTCCTGCTTCTGTAGCTTTGGCACAGGCCATTTCTATTGCGTTGAAGGTTCCTGAAATTACTAATTGGCCCGGGCAATTGTAATTTGCGGCAACTACGATACCGTCTACGTCCGCACAAATCTCTTCAACGGCTTCATCACTCAATCCTAAGATTGCGGCCATAGTAGAAGGTTGTGCCTCACATGCTTTTTGCATCGCTTTTGCACGTTTGCTCACCAAGGTCAGCGCATCAGTAAAACTTAATGCGCCTGCCGCGCACAATGCCGAAAACTCACCAAGGCTGTGCCCTGCAACCATATTAGGCTGGAAGGCATTGCCCAATAGTTTTGCCATAATCACGCTCATGGTGAAAATAGCAGGTTGAGTAACCTTTGTTTGCTTTAGTTCATCGGCATCTCCTTCGAACATGATTTTACTCAGTTGAAACCCTAATACACGGTCAGCGGTATCAAAGAGCTCTTTAGCTTCCTTATGATTCTCGTAAAGATCCTTACCCATTCCTGGGTATTGGGCACCTTGGCCTGGAAATACGTAGGCTTTTTTCATTCTCCGTAGTATTCTATAATGTTATTATGTGTTTCGGCTAATTGAACTTTATGCAATTCTGCTCCATATTCAGCGACCTTCGGTGCTAATATTTGCCAAAATTCGTAAGCAATGATTTCTGCGGTGGGTTGCTTACCTGCCATGAAGTCGATATCCAAATTTAGATTTTTGTGATCCACTATATCTATGACATGTTCACGAACGATCTGTTTCAGATCAAATAGGTTCATCACAAAGCCGGTATCCGGATTGATTTCTCCGCGAACGGTAACTTCAAGTTCGAAGTTGTGGCCGTGGTAGTTCTCATTAGAACATTTTCCGAAAATGCGCTTGTTGGTCGCTGCATCCCATTTGTTGTTCCAAAGTTTGTGCGCTGCACAAAAATGTTCTTTTCGCTTGATGTAAATCATGCTTGATAAAGTTTAGTCAAAGATACGATAGGCATACATTACACCAATTCTAAGCTTTTGAAAGTTCTTCCCAATCGCCGTGCTTGTGAACAAAGTCTTGACTGGCGCTCATCAGCATAGGATAGAGGGTAAAGAACCACTGCTCCAATTCTGCTAAACAGTCGTGCACGGGTCCCTCGAAAAAAACCACTAAGGGCGCGCCTCCAGGGTGTCGGTGTGCAATACCGCGTGCCGCACTTAGCAAACCCTCTATTTCAATGTAGCTAAACAGCCAATGATGCTCGAGCAGGTGAGGCGCCATTGCTGCCGCGCGACCTTTGAGTAATGCAATATGTTTTGAAATATCCGATTCAGCAGACAAAATGAAAGCCTCGAGGGTTTGGTGCCCCGAGAAAGGTTGCATCGGACCAAAATGTTCCCAATTGCGCTGCAGGAAATAATCGCCCAAAAGATCCAAAGCCACGGCTGAATATTTTCCCGTGAAAGGCCGAATATGCTTTTTTGCCGCCTTTGTCAAGGGATGCTGGTCGGTGTAGTCGTCGATAAAACGGTGGAGATCAATACCCAAACGCTGTGCAGGAGAAGCGTTAGCGCGCCATGCCCTGCCTTTAAAGCCATCGCCTGAAAAGTTGAACACCCGCACTTCAGCATGATCTGGGCTGAGGTGCAGGTGTGCAGTAAAATTCATTGGTATAAACGCACTAAGGTGCCCCTCAAATTAAGCGCCTTTGACTTCGAATTCGAAGGCCTCCATTACAGGGTTAATTAATAACTTTTCACAGGCTTCTTTAACCAATGCTTCTGCTGAAGTCTGGTCGTTCGCTTCAATATCCAAAGTGAAGTGTTTGCCAATGCGTACGTTAGTTAAAGCATCAAGGCCAATGTTTTTCAGATTAGCACTTACCGTTTTTCCTTGAGGATCTAAGAGCGCCTTTTGAGGCATGACATTGATTTCAGCAGTGAATTTCATTTGTGTTTGTTTAATGGTGTTGCGCGCTGTTCTTTAATGAGAACGCACTAATTATTGGCAACAAAAATACGATAATTGATAAGGTCAAAGCGCCAAAAAATGGAATCATTATTACGAACATTCCAACAAGAATATATTGTCCCATCTTACGGCGTCGCGTCCCACCTCCTTTGAGGCTCATCACTTTGAATGTTGCATTTTGCCAAAAAACGGTGTACAAAGCCAAAGCAACTAATGCGAGGTGCCACAGCAATAGGGTAGTGCCTTCAAAAGACATGATCCATTCCCAATTTTCCCAACGTCCCATCCAACTCCACAGTCCTAATGCAAATAGAGCATTAGCAGGAGTAGGCATTCCTGTAAAATCTTTAGCACCATCCGTTTTTAGGTTGAACACGCCTAGACGATATACGCTTGATGCAGTGACCATGGCGCCAATGAGCATAGCCCACGGTTGGGGCATATGTGCGTAATCTGCTAAAATCGAACTCCAAATAAACCCGGATACCGCTCCAAAGGAAATGGCATCTGCTAAGGAGTCTAACTGTTTTCCTAATTCTGAGGAGGTGCCAATTTTGCGTGCAGCCCAGCCGTCCAAAGCATCAAAAGTCGCAGCTGCCAGCAAGGCAATTACGAGTCCTGTTGAGCTCGAATTGACGATAAAATAAATGGCCATCATTCCGCAGATGGCATTCGCTAGTGTTAAAAGATTCGGAATGTGTTTCATGCAGTGCAAAGATGCATTAATTTGCCGCTATGTCTTCAGTGAAAAACACACCCATCGCATTAGTAATGACCCTAGCCCTAGTCTTATTGACTTTGGCATGGACTTTTCCGCATCTCGGGGTATTGATTATTCCCGCTTTTGTATTGTTGTTAGATGTTTCAAAGCGCTCGGGACCAAGGTTTTGGCGGTTGTATTTAGTGACGGCATTGTGGAATGCGACTACTACCTACTGGATTGCGAACGCCCATCCTTTAGGTGTTGTTGCCACTGTAGGTGTCAATGGTGCTTTAATGGCATTTGCATTGTGGTTCAGTGTGCGTGCTGAAGAACTGTTGTGGCGCTTTCCAAAATTTAGAACTCGACGTTGGTTGCATGTTTTACCGCTTCTCGCATGTTGGATTTCCTTCGAACAATTGCATGAGTATTGGGGGCTTGCCTTTCCGTGGTTGCATCTGGGAAACACATTTAATGGCATGCCCTACCTCGTGCAATGGTACCAGTTTTTAGGTACTTCTGGCGGAACGTTATGGGTCCTTTTAGTCGCCTACACGCTCCACATGCGCGGAACAACTTCGAAAAGAGCCCTTTGGCTATTTATCACCCCTGCATTCTTGAGCCTAGTGCTTTGGTATATTCCTGCTAATAAAGAGGCAAAGCAAATTCGCGTTGCGGTCGTTCAACCCAATATCGATGCCTACACAGAGAAATGGGAGGTACCAGAATCGGTACAAATTCAAAAGGTGGATAGATTACTCCAAACCCATCTGGGCCAACAGAAGGTAGATTTAATAGTGTTGCCAGAAACGTTCTTGCCAGAAGCGCGCGAGGAAAGCAGCTATGGAAATCGGCCGAACGATCGTCTCCTTCATGGATTGTTAGATCGGTATTCCAGGACTGCCATTTTTGGAGCAACTACTTATGACTTTCAATCCTCACCGGACGTTTTTAACCGCCCTTATGGTGATCAATACTACACACTGTACAACACTGCATTATTCCGAACCCGTACTGCCGAAACACAGCTGTATCACAAAGGAAAACTAGTGGTCGGCGGTGAGACCATGCCTTTTGTTCAGTTACTTAAGCCCTATTTGGGTGATTGGGCTCTTGAATTGGGCGGAACTTCTGGCACTTTAGGTGTCTCTCAACAACGTAAGGTGTTTGAGGATAAGAAAAGTGGTCTCAAACTTGCTCCCGTGATCTGTTGGGAAAATGAATTTTCAGATTATGCTACCGAATATGCTCGAACAGGTGCCAATTTAATTGCGGTCATTACCAACGACGGCTGGTGGGGGAATACTGCTGGCCACGTCCAGCACCTCAGGTTTTCAGGTTTGCGTGCCATTGAACAGGGCAAATATGTGGTTCGCAGTGCCAATACAGGAATTTCGAGCGTTATTGATGCAAAGGGCCGCGTACTGGATAGGTTGGATTGGGATGCTGAAGGTGTTATTGTAACCGACGTACCCCTTTTTGAGCGTAAGACTTGGTATGTCCGAACAGGAAATTGGATTGGAAAGTTCGCTGTGGTGCTCTTCGGTATATTGGCCGTGGTCATACTTTTTAGCAGATTTTTCCGATTAAAACCGCGCTAAGCAATCCTCGTGTGTAACTTTGTTCATCTTAAAAAAACAAATCAATGAGTTCTTACGACGTAGTTGTAATAGGTTCTGGACCTGGAGGATATGTAAGTGCAATCCGCTGCGCCCAATTGGGTATGAAAACTGCACTAGTTGAAAAGTACGCAACGCTCGGTGGTACATGTCTCAACGTAGGATGTATTCCATCAAAAGCGTTGCTTGATTCTTCGGAGCATTTCCATGCGGCAGTGCATTCTTTTGAGTCGCACGGAATTCAAATTGATCCGCCTAAAGTTGACTTTGCGAAAATGATCGAACGAAAAGCGGGTGTTGTTAGTACGACCTGTGACGGTATCGATTATTTAATGAATAAAAATAATATCGATGTACTGCGAGGATTTGGGTCTTTGAAAGACAAAAATACCGTAGTAGTCGCTGGAGATGAAACCACTGAGGTGAGTGCCAAGCACATCATTTTAGCTACTGGGTCGAAACCTATTGAATTGCCATTCGCTAAATTTGACAAAGAGCGCATTATTTCTTCAACTGAAGCACTGAGTTTGAAAGAAATTCCAAAGCACATGATCGTTATTGGCGGTGGTGTCATTGGATTGGAATTAGGCTCAGTATACAAACGCCTCGGTGCTGAGGTAACGGTAGTTGAATATGCAAAAAGTATCATTCCTACTATGGACAGCGCCATGGGTAAAGAGTTGATGCGGAGTTTGAAAAAAATCGGCATGAAATTCAGCTTATCCACAAAGGTGAGCAATGTAACGCGCGATGGCGATGTAGTCACTGTTACTGCCACAAACAAGAAAGGCGAAGAAGTGACCTTTGAAGGCGATTATTGTTTGGTTGCTGTAGGTCGCGGTGCATACACGGCTAAATTGGGTCTTGAAAACGTCGGTATTGAAACGGATGAGCGTGGACGCATCGCTGTGAACGATCACTTACAGACTGCAGTACCAAACATTTACGCCATTGGCGATGTCGTTCGTGGAGCGATGTTGGCTCATAAAGCGGAAGAAGAAGGAGTATTCGTAGCGGAGTCAATCGCAGGAGAGAAACCGCACATCAACTATAATCTCATTCCAGGTATTGTTTACACGTGGCCAGAAGTGGCTGCAGTAGGAAAAACGGAAGAGGAATTGAAAGAAGCTGGAGTCGCTTACAAAAGCGGTTCTTTCCCCATGCGAGCTTTAGGCCGTTCTCGTGCTTCTGGGGACATCGATGGAGTAGTTAAAGTATTGGCAGATCAAGCTACGGATGAAGTGTTGGGAGTACATATTGTTGCTGCCCGGGCTGCAGATATTATCATGGAAGCAGTCACAGCAATGGAATTCCGCGCCTCTGCTGAAGACATCACACGCATTTGTCACGGTCACCCAACGTATGCAGAAGGGTTGAAAGAAGCAGCATTAGCGGCAACAGCTAATCGTGCTATTCACAGTTAATGAAAACCGCATCGGCTCATAATGTCGATCCGATTCTTTTAGAAAATCGGCTGTTGGAGTTATCCAGCAGTCGATCTTTTTTTGCACTCTACACCTCGCAAGGATATGCGAGTAAATGGGGCGACTATGAACTGTTATTTGCATGGGGTGCGAAAGCAGTGTATGATACCGATGCCCTAAAAAATGGTGCATTAGAAAACGGTTGGCGCTTTGGCTTTTTAGGCTATGAATTGCGCCATGAGTTTGAGCGACTTTCAAAAGGTAATCCAGCAATAGGGGATTGGCCACAAGCACAATTTTTCGAGCCGGAAGTCGTGGGAACTTTAGATAAACTTGGGAATTTAACGGTGCATGCGGATGAACCTAAGGCGGTTTTAGATGTGGTTTTAGAACCGGTAATCGTACAAGAAACCGGAAACACATCGCTGGATTTTCAACCTATAGAATCTCGCGAATCCTATCTTAAAGCCGTACGCAGCTTACAACAACACATTCAGCGCGGAGATATTTACGAGGTAAATTATTGTACCGCATTCACGGCGGAATTCGCAGCGCTGGACAGCGCACAATTGTTTCGGCAAATGGCGCAGGCAACAAAGGCACCTTTCAGCGCTTTTGTGAAAATGGACCAATTGGAACTGCTCTGTACCTCTCCAGAACGTTACCTTCTTAAGAAAGGAGACCAATTGTGGTCGCAACCAATCAAAGGAACCAACCGTAAATTGGAGAAAAATAATCACCTACAAGAACGTCTGCTTGTTGCTGATGAAAAAGAGCGTGCCGAAAATGTGATGATTGTGGATCTCGTTCGTAATGATCTAAGCCGTGTGGCCGCCAAGGGAAGCGTGCAGGTGGAAGAACTTTTTGGCGTCTACCCTTTTAAAAACGTGAATCAAATGATCTCGACGGTCTCCTGTAAGGTTCGACCTCATACGTCAAATTGGGATATTGTTAAAGCAACATTTCCCATGGGTTCTATGACGGGTGCACCTAAGATTAGTGCCATGGAATTGGCTGAGCGGTATGAAAAAACAGAGCGTGGGATTTATAGTGGAGCACTGGGCTATGTGATGCCCAATGGTGATTTCGATTTTAATGTTGTGATCCGAAGTATTGCAATTGATGCTAAGAAGGGGGTCGCTTCCGCTCATGTTGGTGGCGCTATAACCGTATTAAGTGTTCCTGAGCTTGAATATGATGAATGTTTACTTAAGGCAGAATCACTTCTTCAAAGTGCTGCCGACCCGGATTCGTTGCATTAGTTGTAATTTTGAACTATGTACGCAAAGCACCATTCACCATGTTAGAGTTACGCCCTGGAACTAAAGCAGTTTTAGGATTTAGTGGCGGGGTAGATTCTGTAGTGCTGAGCCAATTCCTATTGGATCGCTACAACATCCGCCCTTACTTATTGCACGTGAATTACGGTCTGCGCGCAGAATCGGATGAGGATGCCCTCTGGTGCCGTTGGTATGCCGAAGAATATCGATTTGAAATTGAAATATTACGGGTAGATCCAACAACACGATCTGGTGAAAATGTACAGAATTGGGCCCGAAAAATTAGGTACCATTGGTTTAGAGAGCGCGCTGAAGCATTAGGCGCCAAATACGTGTTCACTGCACATCATATGGATGATCGAAGAGAAACGTTTTTGATGAACGCGCTGCGCGGTTCTGGCTTGGTTGGGATCACAGGTATGAATACAGCGGAAATTCTACGCCCGTTGGCACACATGGATAAAGCCGACATTCTCGACTATGCCAAAACGCACGAACTGCCCTGGCGTGAAGATGCTTCAAATCAATCCTTGAAATACACCCGAAATAAGTTTCGGAACCAACTCGCCCCGGTTTTGGATCAGGTAGAGCCGCGCTGGATGGGCGGATTAAAAAAAACCATTGAAAATCTTGAACGCGATCGGGAGCTGTTATTAGGATTTATGGAGCGGTGGAAAAAGGAATGGACGACTACCGCAGGTGAAGAGGTGCACGTGAAAATAGGACCGTGGGTCGATACTGAAGTCGGCCAGAATTTGTTGTACAAACTAGCGCAACAGATAGATGCGGGTTTCAACTTTGAAGAGATTGGTCATGTATTGCGAGGTGAAGTCGGTCAAATGACTCGAGGCAGATCAAAAACGCTGATAAAAGATCGTGAATTGTTTTATCTCGTGCCGTCCTACAAAAAAGATACACAGGTCTATACCATTAATAGCATTGAAGCACTCCATCAACTTCCTGTCCAGGTACACCTCAAAAGGATTTCAAAGAATGCTTGTGTTTTTGATGCGCATCATGAATACCTGGGAGCAGGTGCACTGCACTTTCCATGGACCGTGAGGCTCTGGCGTCCTGGGGATGTTTTTCGACCCTTAGGCATGAACGGTTCTAAGAAAGTGTCCGATTTTTTAAATAATCTAAGACTACCACGCCACCGCAAAGAACAGACCTATGTCGTGCTTCAAAATGAGACAATCATATGGGTCTTAGGTCACCGCATTGCAGAATCGGCTAAAGTTGGTGAAGGGGATAAGTTCGCCTATCTTGTCACCCTTAAATAACCTAGATTACATGAAGCGTTTTTTATTCGCAGTTATTACCTTATTGTCCGTTGTTGCGACCGCACAACCAAAGGCCGTGACTTGGTCGACCAGCATAGCGCATACGGAAGAATTTACATTACTCACGGTTCATGCCGATATTGAGCCTGGGTGGCATTTGTACAGCCAGCATCTTGAGGACGGTGGACCCATCCCCACCTCATTTGTATTGGACAGTTCTTCTGCATTTACCGCAGTAGGAAACTGGGAAGAGGGGGAAGCGCACGTCGAATTTGATGCCAATTTTGACATGGATTTGGCCTATTTCTCGGAATCGGCCGACTTTACCATTAAGCTTCAACCCCACGTTGAAGATTTCGCAATCTCAGGGGAACTTGAATTCATGGTGTGCAACGATGAGATGTGTCTGCCGCCAACCTATGAAGATTTTAAAGCAACAGTTACGGGTGCGCCCGTTCCATCGATATGGAAAGGAATGGGAACTACCTTCTGGCTTGGGTTCCTGGGCGGTTTTGCAGCGCTCATTATGCCGTGTATTTTCCCAATGATTCCTCTTACGGTAAGCTTCTTTACCAAACAAAGTAAGACGAAGTCGGAAGGCATTATTAAAGCCTCCATTTATGGTACGGGTATAATCGTCATCTACGTAGGCTTAGGTCTGTTAGTTACGCTGCTTTTTGGAGCCGACAGTTTAAATAAAATGGCAACCAACCCATGGTTCAACCTCGCGTTTTTCGCCTTATTTGTGGTGTTTGCAGCGAGTTTCTTTGGTGCTTTTGAAATCACCTTGCCTTCGAGCTGGGTGAATAAGGCTGATGATGCCTCAAATAAAGGAGGATTGGTTGGGATTTTCTTCATGGCTTTCACCTTGAGCTTGGTCAGTTTCTCTTGTACAGGACCAATCATTGGATCACTGCTTGTTAAAGCCGCCTCAGGTGGATCCTTACTAGGCCCTGCAGTTGGAATGTTTGGTTTTGCGCTTGCGCTCGCTATTCCATTCACTCTATTTGCAGCTTTCCCAGGCTGGTTAAATTCCCTGCCTTCTTCCGGAGGTTGGTTGAATACAGTGAAGGTGACCCTTGGGTTTTTAGAATTGGCTTTTGCCTTGAAGTTCTTATCTACCGCAGATATGGTGATGCAGTGGCATTTACTGGAACGAGAATTGTTCCTTGCTATCTGGGTAGCTATCGCATTCGCAACAGCTCTCTATTTGCTCGGTGCCTTCCGTTTGCCATTAGACAGCCCCGTGCAGAGCATTGGTGTGAGTAGATTGTTTATTGCGTTGACCTTCCTAATCATGGGCTTTTACATGCTACCAGGAATTTTTGGAGCTCCAGTGAAACTCATCGCCGGTTTCCCGCCGCCAGAGCATTATGCTGAGCAACGAGGAGGGGCTTTTGCACAGCCAAACATTACAACAGTGGTATCTGGCGAACAGGTCAGTGTACAGCCAGAATTAGGCGAACATTGTCCCAACGGCCTTCCGTGTTTTAACGACTACGAAGCCGGTTTAGCTTATGCAAAAGAAGTAGGTAAACCCATCATGATTGATTTCACAGGATGGGGCTGTGTAAATTGCCGTAAAATGGAAGAAAACGTATGGGTTGATGATCGTGTTCATCAACGCTTACGTGATAACGTTGTATTGGTTTCTTTATATGTTGATGCCCGTCCAGATTTGCCCGAAGACGAGCAATATACAAGCGAAATTACCGGTCGTAAAATCAAAAACATTGGAAATAAATGGAGCGAATTCCAGGAGGTGAATTTCCAAGAAGTAAGCCAACCGCTCTATGTGATCTTAGGCCACGATAATTTAGAGCCTCTAGTAGAGAAAAATGCGTACAATCTTGATGTAGAAGCCTACATCGATTGGTTGGACCGTGGAGTTGCTGCATTCGAAAAATAAATTGCTTTTTAATATTTCTAACGCCCGGACAGAACCATCTGCTCCGGGCGTTGTCATTTAGATATGGAAGCAACGCTAGAAGAACGGTACCGACTTCGTCAAGATCAGAAAGTTGTGGGCTACGCAAGGAAAATTGGCGGGCGCACACTTTTTTACAGTCGCGACGGTTTTTGGTGGTCGGGCATTAAAATTGAACATAATCAGATCGATGAAAGCATCGGTATTTATGATATTGATCGTAAAATGCTTCATGAGTGGGATATTATTGAATACCGTTTAGAGGAGAATCGAGACCGATTAGGCGCCTTCCTATGGTCGACTAAGCGCGGTTGCTTTTGCATTGTTGATGTTAAAGATCCCGAAATTGAAGTGCCGCTCTTTGTAGATGATCTTCAGTTGTTTCAGCCCAACGACCTCCGATTCAAAGCCTACTTGTTCGAAAATCCAGATTTAATGGAAGAGTTGGGTGTGAGAGACGAATGATGGTTATTTTAGCCGTTGATTATTAACCCATCATAAGCACGATGAACACCAACTTTGTAGAAGAATTGAAATGGCGCGGTATGTTACACGATATCATGCCAGATACTGAGGAATTACTTACCCAGGAAATGGTCAGTGGTTACATCGGTTTTGATCCAACAGCAGATTCTTTAGGAGTAGGAAACATGGTGCAAATTATGACGCTCGTTCATTTCCAGCGTGCGGGACACAAGCCAATCGCATTGGTCGGTGGCGCAACGGGTATGGTGGGTGATCCTTCCGGGAAAAGTGCAGAGCGCAATCTATTGGATCTAGAGACGCTCAACCACAACTTGGAAAGCCAAAAGGCGCAATTGGCAAAATTCTTAGACTTTGACTGTGGTGAAAACAGTGCGGAGATTGTCAACAACTACGATTGGTTTAAAGACTTCGACTTTTTAGGATTCATTCGTGATGTAGGTAAACACATGAGTGTGAACTACATGTTGGCTAAAGACAGTGTAAAAAACAGATTGGAGACGGGTATGAGTTTTACCGAATTCTCGTATCAATTAATCCAAGGCTACGACTTCTACCATTTATGGAAGAACCATAAGGTCAAGCTTCAAATGGGAGGTTCAGATCAATGGGGGAACATCACTACAGGAACAGAGCTCATTCGTCGCTTAGGCAGAGGATCGGCGCACGCATTGACCACACCGCTCATTAAAAAAGCGGACGGTACTAAATTTGGAAAATCAGAGGGTGGTAATGTTTGGTTGGACCCCAAACGCACAACTCCCTATGCATTCTATCAGTTTTGGTTGAACGCTGCCGATTCTGATGCAGAGAACTACATCAAGATTTTTAGTATCCAACCGCGTGAGGTCATTGAAGCACTTATTGCTGAACATGCAGAAGCGCCGCATCAGCGAAAATTACAGAAAGCCCTGGCTGAGGAAATTACAGTTAGAGTGCACAGTCAAGAAGATTTAGAGAAGGCCCAAGCCGCTTCACAGATTTTGTTTGGTAAGGCAACAGAAGAGCAACTTCGTGGTTTGGATAATGCAACGTTAATGAGTGTCTTTGAGGGTGTGCCCCAATTTGAGTTGCCAGTAAAATCGCTTGAAACAGGACTAGATATTGTGGATGCATTAGCAGAAGTAACGGCTATTTTTCCATCAAAAGGTGAGGCCAGAAAAATGGTCCAAGGCAATGGCGTCGCTATTAATAAAACCAAAGTAACGGTCGAGAAAAAGCTCACGACTGAAGATGTGGTTGCAGGTAACCTTATTCTAGTGCAGAAAGGCAAGAAAAACTATTACCTCGTTCGCGTCATCTAGAGCGGTAGGTAATTAAATACGATATCATCGATCTCTTTCATGAAGCGATCATTAGGACGCTGGAAGAAGTAGAACATTCCATTTTCTCGTTTTTCACTTTCTTTCAACTTCGCATAGTCGAAAGGCTCCCCTTTATTCACGAAGCAATACGGTAAACCGCTGCGAACAATAAAGAGCGCTTGAAAATCGGGCACCGTAGGATTCGAACTTCTATTTAAATAGGCCCAGCATTCGTACCCGTCAAAACGCTGGTATTCCCATCCATTCTTTTTGAAGGCGTCTTTCAAATTATCGTTGACTGCACCGAGACGCTGTCCGCTGAAGTAATTTTCTAAGAAATTGGTAGGAAAACTTTTACGTTCCAATTCTCTGCCCAGTACCTTTCCGGAAACAACTACCTCGTAATACTTTGACATTCGTCTTGCATTACTTTCCCAAAGTGAATCTATGGGATAGCTCGTGTATACCGCCCCAACCGTATCTTTTTTAGCATTCAGTAAGGCCGCATCGGCCATGACTCTTTTGTCGAGTGCGTTGACAAAGTCTTCATGAACCCAAACGTGTGCCGTACCGTCATAATAACCTCCGTTAAAATCCTTTGCAAAAATTCGAACAGAATCGCGCAAGCTGAGTGTGCCTTCACCGTTAGTGAAATTCGCTGTACGCCTAACCACCTGGGCGTGGCCCACGGTACAAAACGCTAGTAATGTAATAAAGCAGAATGCATGCAATTGTCTCATAAGCTCACCATTAAATTACAACCTCTTATTTCACTATTATCGAGTCGGCCGTAGACCTCAAATGTACCATTTTCAAAAACCCTGCCTTGATCCGATAAGGCTAAAAATGCACAACTGTGTTCGTTGGCCAGATCAATAATTTGAAGTGCACCCCGACTACCGTTTCGTTTAGGCACATCCAGTGGATCGGCGATGTCCCGCGTATAGACACGCATCCATGGGGGACAGTTAAACAAACCGGAATCTATGAGGTACGCTTGACTCAGCATCTCTGTCATTCCGTATTCACTATCTAGTGAGCTGGAAGGAAAACTGTGCCTTAATGCAGCGTGTACCTGCTCTCGAATCAACTCCTTTCTGCGTCCTTTCATTCCGCCAGTCTCCATAATATGGAGTTCGGGAAAATGCAATTGAGGACCAATCTGAAAGTGATCGTGCCCAAGTTTTTCAGCAAAATCCAATAAAGCGAAAGTGACACCTAATAAAAGCGTGGGACGTTTTTGGGTCTTTAAACGAACCAGTACCTTCATTAAATCCTCGTGATTGTATAAATAAAACCCACTATCCTTAGAACCACTTTCACGAATCATGCCTTCCGCCATATGGACCAATGAAGATCCTTCACGTTCTAAATAAGAGGGCAATAGAGCCAGAACTGTCCAGTTTTCAATGGGGCCGTATTCGCGTTTAAAACCAGCCAAATAGACTTGATCGTATTCTGCCACAGATTTCACATAATGTAAGCTGGGTGTGCCGCCTGTTGTGGTCGAAGAAGAAAAAACGGATTCGGCTTCCCATTGCCCTGTTTTAATGGTGTCTTTTTTAAACTGCTCTACTGGTAAAAAGGGAATGGCCTCAAGGTTTCGAACATTTGTGGGGTTTCGTTGCAATAAGTCGCACCATTTGCGGTACCCAATATTACCAGCATACTGACGTCTAAACAGCGCTAGTGCATTTGATTCGAAATTTTCTTTCGTTATGTGGTCGAGATATGGCATAAAAAACCCGCGCCACAGGCGCGGGTCTAAATTAGTTAATCGCGGCCGAGTTAAAGCGAGTATCTGAAGCTCAATTTAAACGTTCGCCCTGGTGCCCAAGTACTGAAGAATATTTGGCAGTTTGACGTGATAGTTGGAGGTCGTACCATTGACGTTCATATACGCAGATTAAGAGAGCGTATTGGCGATGATAAAATTAAAACGGTGAAAGGTGTTGGTTATAAATTTATTGTAGCTTGATTAAACACCATAAAGGGTAAATAAAAAAACCCGCCTCTCAAGAGGCGGGTTTTTTGTTGAATGTTCCTTAAAAGAATCTATTAAGACAACGAGCCTGTTAGGCGTCCGCTGAGCTATTATGGTATTCTTCTACCAAGCGCATTACTCCTTTTACGAGGTCTTTAGATTCCAAAAGTACATTGAAGTAAAGTGTCGTGTTCTTTGGACTGACCTCTTCTTTTCTTGTACGCGCAATCTGAGCGTCAACCTTATCAGAGATTGTTTGAAGCAAGGTAGGTTCTGCCTCTAAACACGCTCCAAGGTCTGCGAAAGACTGATTTTGGAACGCCGTTTCAATAGCGACCAGCGAAGTACTTAAGGCTACTTCGATATCTCTTAAATCTTGAACTTGCGCAGGACCTAACGGTTTGTGTGCATTGTCAATGTGCTTATAACTTTTCTTGGCTAGAAATTCCAATGACTGAACCACATCCGTCAAATTTGCTAATATCATGATATAGAAGTTACTGCCGCGAACTGATGTGTCATCTAGGTTTTTGATGAAGTAGAATAAATGATTTCTTAATTCTTCAACTTCGTCGTCAAACTTACCTACACGCTTGCGCATTTTCTTTAGTGCGGCAGCATCTTGATTCGCTAGTCCATCTACTACACCGCTAAAAATTCGCTTGGTGCGGGACATAGATTTCGCCACGTTATCTGCACTTTCATCAATAATTCCTTGAACCGTTTTACTTGCCGATTTCTTGAGTGAAGTATGGTCAAGTTCATTTTTCGTTGCTTTCTTGTGATTTAGATAATTACGCACAATCAATGCTGCAGCTAAAAGTAGCAAGATGGCGATGGCTGGGCCACGACCTATGTAGATGATGTATGTTAATGCACCTGCAATTGAGAATGCAGTGATTGCGGTTAAGAACCAACCGCCAATCACATTAAGTACTCCAGCTACGCGGTATACTGCACTTTCTCTTCCCCAGGCTCTATCTGCGAGCGAAGTACCCATGGCAACCATAAATGTTACGTAGGTAGTAGAAAGAGGGAGTTTCATGCTGGTCGCGATGGAAATTAAAATACCTGCAACGGCTAGATTGATGGAAGCACGAATGAGGTCAAATGCAGGAAGTTCTTTCGCCTTCTCTTGAGAAATTTCAATAGCCGGTGTCTCGAAACTGTTGCTAATTTTTGTTTTCACTCCTGCAGGTAAAATAAAATTGAGCCCTTGAACTAATTTCGACGAACCTTTAACAATAGCCTTAGAAAGGAAATTTGGGTTAAATCGTTCACTACCTTCACCTTGCCTAGAAAGATCAATAGAGGTCTCTGCTACAGTGCGTGCCTTTTTGGAGAACGCTAAGGTTATCACCATGATTGCGCCTGCCAAGAAAAGCAATACAGGTTCTGTTGGTACCTTTTCTGAAAGAATTTCCATAGAGAACTCAGAGGCAGGAACGCCGGAAACGGACCACGCTTCATAGCTGTGATAAGCGGCCATCGGTACACCAATGAAGTTAACCAAGTCATTACCTGCAAACGCTAAAGCAAGGCCAAAAGTCCCAACTCCTAAAACAATGATCAGGACATTTATTTTGAACACTCTATCGATGATAAACATTAAAACGGTCCAGAAAGCGAACATCATACCGATCACGAGCATCATATTCTGTGCTAGGAATTCCTTAATGTCTCCATAGAATGGAGTTCCCTTCAATCCTTTAAAAAAGATAAAGTAGCCTATAGCTGTTAGACAAAGACCAGCAAACACAAAGCCGAAATTCTTTATTTTCTTCTCGTATTGAAAGGAGAAAACTAACCTAGAAAGCCATTGAACGATCATACCAATCGTAAACGATATCACCACCGACAATAAAATCCCAGAGATAATTTGTTTGGCTTTCTCTGTATTTATGTATTTGACGAGATCCGCAGCAGTTTCTGTTTCAGACATTCCAATCTTGATCAGTGCCATAACTACAGCTGCACCCAATAAGTTGAATACAATGGAAACCGTGGTAGATGTGGGCAGTCCTAAAGTGTTAAAGAAGTCCAAAAGGAGTATGTCACCGATCATCACCGCCATGAAAATGAACATGATTTCATCAAAATAGAATTCTGATGGTGTAAAGATCCCTTTACGAGCGACTTCCATCATACCGCTAGAGAATACAGCTCCAACAAAGACACCAAGACTGGCGATGATCATAATCTTCTTGAACGAAATCGCTTTTGAGCCGATCGCAGAATTCAAAAAGTTCACAGCGTCATTACTTACGCCGACAACGAGATCCACTACTGCCAAGATGGCGAGTGCGAAAATCATGAGGTAGAAAATACTATCCATAGTTCTAATTTGTACAGCGAATGTAATCGCCTAGTGTTACTTCAAGGTTAAGTTTAAAAGTGGAGTTCGAAACCAGTTCTAAACATTACACCGTCAGCTACACCAGCTTTGGTAGTGTAACTTAAGTCTGTTTGTACTTTAAGCTTATGACCCACAACAAATTTGTTGATACCTAAAGTGTACTGCGTTGGGTTCTCAATCCCTGTTAAGTAGTCATAGTTGATAGTAGTGTAGCGTGCAGCTATCTCCACCTTCTCGCTGATAAACTGTCCAACCGCGAAGTTGAATGCTTGGCCTACAGAAACAATGTCGCCAGTTTCTGTTCCGTCTGCGTTTAGGGCAATAGGGTTCTCTGCACTACGAGAAGACCACTCCGACATCACTGATAATCCTTGGTATTTAAAGGCAACATCTACGAAGTGGGTGGTAATGTCAGTTTCGAACAAACCACTACCATCGGTAAGATACATGTACGAGCCCATATTAGATCTAGTTTTAACTGCATTACGGTTGTGGTCAAAAGTGTAAGCCACCAAAAGTTTTGCTGTGGATTCACGTACAGTTGAAGAGCCCATATAATCGCCTTTCTTTTTGAATTCGCCGAAAGGAAGTGCCTCAAAACGTGCTGTATATTGCAATCCTCCGACGTTTCCAACGGTGATATTTCTTCCTTCACCTTGACTGATGGCAACTTTTTCCTTGGTAACGATACCTCCAATTTTTGATTTATGTCGGAGTTGGATACCCATATCACGGTCAATATTGAATTTACTATTCAACATGGAGCGATCTACAAACTGGAGGTTGGCTGATGAAATCACACGTTCGATGTTTCCTGGAAGTTTCGTTTGACCTGCCCAAAGTTCCCAACCCGGTGCAAATCCCCATTTTAAAACTGCATCCAAAATTAGGCGTGGTGCACCTTTTGTGAATTCGCTCGCTCCAGAGATATCATTGTTGGTTAGACCGAACTCCATTTTGTATTTGATACTTGGGTGGTACGCCCAACCGTCAAATTTGAAACGAGAGCGACGAACTAAAAAATCATGCTCAACAGGCCCGAGCTGGCCGTCTGTAATGTCACTGCTTCCGTAGTAGCGTACTTGCATGCGCGGCGCAAATTTCACACTAAAGCTGCTGTCTGCTGCCACGTAGTTCATGAGGCCTTTGCCAAAAGAGATATCGTTCACTGCTTGTTGTGCATTTGCACTAAATAAGACTAGATTTAAGAGCACGATGCCCCAAACAATTTTTTTAGATTTCATTGACTCGTTCTTTATTTGGATGCAAATCTTACGAGCCAAGGTTAAGTTAAGGTTAATACAACGCTTACTTATTGTTATAATAATTAGTCTTGATGGAAACCGTGTCACAGAATGCCTTAATTTGTCCTTGTTATATTTAATGACACAAGCATCGCGCATGGAATCAGACAAAGCAAAAATATTAGTTTTAGACGACGAGCCAGATATTCTCGAAATAGTCGGATATAATCTCAGAAATGAAGGTTACGAAGTGAAGACAGCACTGAGTGGCAAAGACGGTATTGCGATTGCGAAGAAATTTCTTCCAGATTTAATCTTGCTTGATGTTATGATGCCGGGTATGGATGGCATCGAAACCTGTGATATCATTCGACAGGACGTCAATCTAAAGCATACCATTATTGCATTTTTAACGGCGCGCGGCGAAGACTATTCCCAAGTTGCAGGTTTCGAAGCAGGTGCAGACGACTACATCACCAAGCCTGTAAAGCCGAAAGTGCTTATTTCTAGATTAAAAGCATTACTACGACGGAGACCAGCTATAGAAAAGTCAGAACGACAGATTATTCGTCATGGAGATATGGTTATTGATATCGAACAATACCACGTTGAATTGTCAGGAAACATAGTTGTCTTGCCTCGAAAGGAATTTGAACTGTTAAGTCTTCTGGCTTCAAAGCCCGGGAAGGTGTTTTCTAGAGATGGCATTATGGATAGGATATGGGGTGACTCTGTAGTTGTTGGTGGAAGAACCATCGACGTACATATTCGGAAAATCCGTGAGAAAATAGGAGATGAGCGCATCAAGACGATAAAAGGTGTGGGCTATAAATTTGAAATAGAAGAATAATGAGCTCTCGTAGAGTACTGTTTTTTTCTTTTGCTATGGCCGTGCTTTTAGCCGGTATAGGTAGCCTGTTTTATTTTAGTTCATTACGCTTACAACATGTGCCGCTCATAGTTTGGTTAGTCGCGACGGTGCTTATTTTTTTTGTTGCCTTGGCTACAGCTATTTATTTAAATTTTACTCTGCGCATTCGTCGCATACAACGCAAAATTCTAGAAAGTAGTGATCAGTCCATACCCGGGTTCGATAACAACATGACTTTAGAGAAGTTAGAGCAATCTGTAGAAGAATGGTCCTTACGGCAGAAAAAGTTGATCCATGAGCTTGAAAGTAGAGAAGAATTCAGGCGAGAATACGTTGGGAATGTAAGTCACGAATTAAAGACGCCGATATTCAATATTCAGGGGTACATCTTAACTTTATTAGACGGAGCAAAGGACGACCCTAAGATTGCTACAAAATTTTTGAAGCGTGCTGCAAAATCTGTTGAACGAATGACTTCGTTAGTCAAGGACATGGATGTGCTTTCGAAGGTAGAGACGGGACAATACGACATACGCTTAGAGCCTACTCGACTAGACTTGTTGATCGAAGATACGTTACTAAGTTTAGAGACGTTTGCCGTGAAAAATGATGCTAAAACCAAAGTGAAGTACGACTGTCTTAAGAGTCAATTAGTGCTTTGTGATACGGGGAAAATAGAGCAGGTTCTGGATAACCTTATAGTCAATGCCATCAAGTATAGCGCAGAGCCACAGAGTGTGAAAATATTGTTGGAAGATGTGGGTGCAAAAATTCAGATTAGTATAGTTGACAAGGGTTATGGTATTCCGGCCAAAGATATCCATCGCATTTTTGAACGATTCTATCGTGTTGACAAAGCGCGTTCGCGTGATGCAGGAGGTTCCGGGCTGGGGTTATCCATTGTTAAGCATATAATAGATAGGCATGGTGAATCTATTGAGGTTCATTCTGTGGAAGGTGTTGGTACCACATTTAGATTCACATTGGCTAAAGCTTAATCGTGTATAACCTCTAGCTGAGTGCATCATCGCACAGATAATTCGGCTTATTTTTGAATTAACCGAAAACCTTTGTATGGAATGGACTCCTGAATTGATGGAAAAGCTCACCGCATTGCGCGGTAAGATCGAAAGCACTGGCCAGGATTTTGAGACTTACGTCGACGGCTGGCAACGAGCGCAGTTTAAAAATTATTGGGATTACATCCAATTAGAGACTCTGCTCAGTCTTCAGCGCCCAGTCACTGACGTCCCTGACGAACCTATTTTTATTATTTACCATCAGATCACGGAACTGTATTTCAAACTGATACGCAATGAAATAGATTCCATTGCTTCCGCGGAGCAGTTGGAGGTAGCCGACTTTAAAGAACGCTTAGATCGTCTGAATCGTTATTTCGGTGCCTTAAGAAGCAGCTTTGGTGTTATGGAAAAGGGCATGAAAAAGTCCGAATTTTTAGCGTTTCGAGACGCCCTCGCCCCAGCCTCTGGTTTCCAAAGTGCACAATACCGGATGATAGAATTAGGTTGTGCACCTGTGATACATATAGTTGCGGAGTCCAAGCGTGAAGGATTGCGCAATGCCTCGATCGAGGAACAGATGGAAGCAATCTACTGGCGTGATGGCGCTAAAATTGAATCCACGGGTCAACCGGCCTATACCGCCGTTCAATTCATTGAAAAGTACTGGGACGATTTCCTATTCGCTGCCGAAGCCTATGAACATTGCAATATTTGGGAACGTTTCTGTGAACTCAAACGCAATGGTTTAAGCGATGCACAGTTGGCAAGTCTTGAGGATGCACTGCGATTATTAGATTTAAACGTCAATGTAAACTGGCCCTTACAGCACTATAAAACAGCCGTACACTATTTGTCCAAGAAGCCCACAGCTATTGCTGCTACTGGTGGAACGAACTGGCAGAAGTATTTACCACCCCGATTCCAACGTCGTATTTTCTATCCCGAATTATGGACTGCGGCTCAACGAGCCGATTGGGGTAAGAGCTGGGTAGATAGCGTTTTACAAGAAATAGAGGGAGCTCAATGAGTTTAAAAAAGAATGCCTGGATCGCGATAGCGGCACTTTTTGTATTGCTCATAATTTGGGTCATTTCCTCGAAAAATGAACAGGTAAATGTCCTGGAAAATCAGGAGGAAGTTGTTGAGGTGGTTGAACCTAAAGTGGTTCTCACGTTACCTGCAGATACTTTGCGTTTCGAAAAACATACCATTGCATCTGGTGAGAGTTTTGGCGCACTTTTGGGTAAACGTGGTATTGGTACGGCTCAGATATATAAAATCGCAGCAGCCGTCGAGGACGATTTTAACGTACGACGCTTACGTGCTGGTATTGAAGTGCAATTCGCTACTGGAGACAGTTCACTGTTCCCAGCTTATTTTATTTATCCAGAAAGTAAATACGAATATTGGGTCATTGGTTTGCAAGACTCCATTTATGCGAAAAAGGTGGAGAAAGTACGTGAGGTACGAAGAAGAGTGATTTCTGGTACAATAAACGATGCTTTATACTTAAGCGTAGGACGCTCTGGCGGTACCCAAGCGCTGGCCATGTCTTTAGTGGAAGCCTATGCGTGGACCATTGATTTTTTTCGCCTTCAAAAAGGAGATGCCTTTAGTGTTGTCTATGAAGAAGAGTATGTAGACGATACTGTTTATGTGGGATTGAAGAGCATCCTTGCAGCGAACTTGACGCACATGGGTAACGATTTTTACGCTTTTCCTTATGAGAATGAATTAGGTTTTCATGACTACTATGATGAGCAAGGGCGGAGCTTGAGAAAGACCTTTCTTCGAGCACCATTAAATTTTACACGTATTTCCTCAAGGTATTCCGGTCGCCGCTTTCATCCAGTGCAAAAGCGCTGGAAAGCACATTTAGGGACCGATTATGCCGCCCCAACAGGTACGCCTATCATGACAACAGCGGACGGCGTTATTAGTGCTGCTCAGTATACCTCTGCGAATGGAAACTATGTCAAGGTCCGCCATAACAGTACTTATTCCACCCAATACCTGCATATGAGTAAAATAAAACCGGGTATTAAAAATGGTGTAAAGGTTCAACAAGGCGATGTTATTGGTTATGTAGGTTCCACAGGCCTTGCAACAGGCCCACACGTTTGTTATCGATTTTGGGTAAATGGGAAGCAGGTCGATCCCTACAAGCAAAAGTTACCAGATGCCAAGCCGCTTTCAGCAGATCGAATGGATGCCTACAAAACCTATATGTCGAGTTTAAAAGGAGAATTGGACGGCCTTACCCAATAACGATATTGATAATACGTCCGGGTACGACAATCATTTTACGTACTTGCTTTTCGCCAATCTGCTCTACAGTGCGCGGATCTTCAAGAACTGTTTTTTCAATAGCATCTTTAGCCATATCTAATGGCAGTTCTAATTGGAAACGCACTTTTCCATTGAAGGATACCGGATAATTCTTACTGCTTTCAATAAGAAAGCTTTCGTTGTGTTTGGGATAAGCGGTGTGGGTAACAGAGCCCATTTCTCCGAGTTTTTCCCAAAGTTCTTCCGCCAAATGAGGTGCGAAGGGAGCAATGAGCCGAACGAGCGGTTCGAGCAATTCTCTATTATTTGCCTTGAGATCGGTTAATTCATTGGTAGCAATCATAAAGGCGCTTACCGAAGTATTGAAACTAAAGTTTTCAATGTCCTCACTCACCTTTTTAATACACGAATGCACTGCTTTTAAAGCTTTCTTTTCTGCCGGAGCCGCACTTACATTGAATGCACCACCCATATGAAAGAGCTTCCAGAATTTGCGCTGGAACCCGGCTACTCCGCTCAAACCTTGGGTGTTCCATGGTTTACTCTGCTCAATAGGTCCCAAAAACATCTCATACATACGGAGCACGTCTGCACCATATTTGGATACAATCTCGTCCGGGTTGGTTACATTGAATTTCGATTTGGACATCTTTTCTACTTCTCTACTGCAGTAGTATTTGCCTTCTTCCAAAATGAATTCAGCGTCCGTGTATTCTTCGCGCCAATTTTTAAATGCCTCAACATCTAATTCATCACCTTGCAAGAATGCAACATCGGCATGAAGTGGATGCGTTTCGTATTGGTCTTTTAATCCTGCACTCACGAAGGTATTTGTACCGTTTATACGATGCACGAATGCACTGATGCCCTGAATCATTCCTTGATTGATCAGCTTTTTAAACGGCTCATCAAAATTAATGTGACCTAGGTCATAGAGTGCTTTTGTCCAGAATCGTGAGTACAGTAGATGACCTGTTGCGTGTTCAGAACCACCCACATAAAGGTCTACTTGATTCCAATATTGTGTACTTGCTTTACCTGCAAATTCAGCGTCATTGTGCGCATCCATGTAACGTAAAAAATACCAAGAGGAACCAGCCCAACCCGGCATAGTTGTCGTTTCAAGTGGGAGGCCATTGTAGGTCCAGTTTTCAGCGCGCGCCAACGGAGGTTCTCCATCTTCAGTGGGTAAATAGGCATCTACTGCTGGGAGCGTCAATGGGAGATCTTCTAGTGGAAGCGTTCTAGGTATTCCGTTGTCATAATAGACCGGTATGGGTTCTCCCCAATAGCGTTGGCGCCCAAAAATAGCATCTCGAAGTTTGAATTGAGTCGCCCCTTTTCCGTATCCAATTTGCTCTAAATGTGCAATCATTTTTCCTTTGGCATCCATACAATCCATGCCATTTAGGAAATCGGAATTCACCATCTTGCCCGACTTTGCATCGTAGCTTTCTAAGGCGATGTCACCGCCTTCAACGACCTCCACGATAGGAAGGTTGAAGTATTTTGCAAAGGCATAATCCCTGCTATCATGAGCTGGTACTGCCATTACAGCTCCAGTTCCGTAACTAGCAAGAACGTAATCGCCAATCCAAATCGGTACCAAGGTTCCATTGATGGGATGGAGTGCATAAGCACCTGTAAAACAGCCGCTAATGGTTTTTGTGTCCGCCATTCGATCGCGTTCACTGCGCGATGCTGCTCTTTCTTTATAAGCAGCTACTGCTGCTCTTTGCTCGTCCGTTGTAATGGCATCAACCAATTCGTGCTCTGGAGCAAGCGTCAGAAAAGTAGCTCCGAAGAGGGTATCTGGACGGGTAGAGAATACCTCAATTTGTCCTGGATAGTTTTTTATATCAAAGAAAAGTGCTGCTCCAACAGATTTACCAATCCAATTGCGCTGTGTTTCTTTTAGGGCATTACTCCATTCGATGCGATCCAGTCCTTCCAATAAACGGTCTGCGTAGGCTGTGATTCGCATGGACCACTGCATCATCTGTTTTTGAACCACAGGATGGCCGCCCCGCTCGCTCATCCCGTCTTTTACCTCATCATTGGCAAGTACGGTTCCAAGAGCAGGACACCAATTCACATTACTTTCACTGCGATAGGCTAAACGGTAATTCAATAATACTTCCGACTGCTCTTTTTCGCTCATGGCATTCCATTGCGCTGCAGTCAGCTCAAGCGTTTCGGTTTCTGCGGCACGCAGACCTTCCGTTCCATTCTTATTTAAATGGTCAATGAGTGTATTGATGTGACGGCTCTTATCATTACTCTGGTCGTACCAGGCATCGAAAAGTTGGATGAAAATCCATTGCGTCCATTTGTAATAAGCAGGGTCTGTAGTCTTGAATTCACGCGACCAGTCTAAACCAAAACCAATATTATCCAATTGCTCTCTATAGCGCGAGGTATTAATGGCGGTAGTTTTTTCTGGATGTTGACCTGTTTGAATGGCGTATTGCTCTGCAGGCAGTCCAAAAGCATCGTACCCCATGGGATGTAAAACGTTAAAGCCTTTCTGTTTTTTATAGCGTCCGTAAATATCTGATGCGATGTACCCCAACGGATGTCCAACATGCAGTCCAGCACCTGATGGGTAAGGGAACATATCCAACACATAAAACTTGGGCTGCTCACTCGAGTTGGGCGCATGATAGGTGCCTTTTTCAGCCCAAATCTGCTGCCATTTTTTATCTATTTCGTTGTGGTTGTAGTCCATTGCGTTAAAGATGTGTTGAACATGCGCGAAATTAGTGAATGCGCCGCTAGATTTACTATTTTCGCTGCAATGAGTTCCAAAGAACAAAAATTCACTACTTCCCGCGTCCGGTCTTCGCAGCTGTCCGTAGTCGTTTCTATGACCCTCGTCCTTTTTGTATTGGGCGTTTTGGGTTCTTTAGTGTTTTCTGCGAAAGGGTTGGCACAAGCGGTGCGCGAAAACTTCACGTTTACCTTGGTATTGGATGAATCTGTTCCAGAAGAAGAATTACGCACATTATTGAAGTCTCAGCAGTTGGCGGACTACGCTAAAAGCGCCGAATTGGTTACAAAAGAAGAGGCGGCTGCAGCTCTCCAGGCAGATTTAGGAGAGGATTTTGTAGAGTTTTTAGGTTACAACCCGCTTTCAAATACAGTCGACCTGCATCTCAACGGTACATTTGTGGCCTCAGGTAATCTAGAGGAGCTGCGCCAAGAACTCATGGCGGATCCCTACATCGATGAGGTACTTTACGATCCCGATCTCATTACGCTGGTGAATCAAAACATCGAAAAAATAAGTTGGATGCTTGCTGGCGCTGTATTTGTGTTGTTGCTCGTTGCTTTGGCACTAATCAATTCAAGCATTCGACTTACTATTTATTCAAAACGCTTCTTGTTAAAGACCATGCAGTTGGTCGGTGCCACCTCAGCCTTCATTCGAAGACCCTATTTATTGAATAGTTTATTTTTAGGGGTTCTAAGTGCTTTATTGAGTATGGTATTATTGCTGGCCTTAGGTAATGTGTTGGGTAATTATTTTCCTGCGCTGCTTGCGCTCTTCGAGAAAACAACCATCTTGGTAGTGTTCGGAGCTTTATTGTTTTTAGGACTCCTTGTACCTGGCATATCAACGGCTGTGGCGATCCGTAAATATTTGAAATTAAGAACGAACGAATTATACTTTTAACTATGGAAAACAAAGATACTTTCCTATTTGACCGCAGAAAATATGTGGTGCTCATCGCTGGTTTGTTGATGCTGGCTATCGGGTTCGCGCTCATGTTGGGTGGTGGTGCAGAAGCGCCAGATGAATTTAACGAAGAAATATTTGGAACACAGCGCATAGGTGTAGCTCCATGGTTCATTTTCATCGGCCTCTTGTTGCCTATCGCTGCGATCATGATGAAGAAAAAGGAAGATTAAATTTCACAATGACACCAATTCAAGCTTTAATCTTGGGCCTCATACAGGGCCTCACGGAATTCTTGCCAGTAAGCTCTTCAGGTCACCTTGAAATAGGAAAAGCGCTTTTTGGGCTTGAGATGTCGGGTGCACAAAGCCTGACCTTCGATGTTGTTGTTCACGCTGGAACGGCCCTTTCTACGATCGTTGTTTTTAGAAAAGACATTGCTGAAATCATCACGGGAATACTCAAATTCAAATGGAATGCAGAGACAAAATTTGCTAGTTTTATTTTGATATCTATGCTCCCTGCAGCTTTTATAGGTTTAGTTTTTGAAGAGCAGATTGGCGCATTATTTGAGGGCCAATTACTTCTTATAGGTGCCATGTTAACATTAACTGGTATTTTACTTTTCCTTGCAGATCGCGCCAAAGAAACTCGAAAAAGCGTTCAAGGAATTGATGCACTTGTGATTGGACTTGCTCAAGCGGTTGCCATATTGCCTGGTATTTCTCGAAGCGGTTCAACAATTTCTGCTTCCGTATTATTAGGTATAGACCGAGCTAAAGCTGCTCGATTTTCCTTTTTAATGGTTTTACCCATCATCTTGGGTAAGGCATTTTTAGACGCAAAGGATATTGTAGCAGGAGAGACCTTGGGTGAAGAGGTGAGTGGTGCCGTTCTCATCATAGGATTAATCGCAGCTTTTCTTAGTGGCATCGTTGCTTGTAATTGGATGATTGCGCTAGTTAAGCGCAGTCAATTAAAGTATTTCTCTTACTACTGTTTCGCGGTGGCCGCCATCGTATTGATCAGTCAACTGGTTTAAACTTTGAATAAAGCATCTATATTGGCAGGCGAGGTTTTATTGGTAGATAAACCTTTAGAGTGGACTAGTTTTCAGGCAGTCGCGAAAATAAGGTTTACCCTTCAAAAAGAATTGGGCCTTAAAAAACTTAAAGTAGGACATGCGGGTACGCTCGACCCCCTTGCTTCTGGGTTACTCATTATTTGCGTAGGTAAAAAGACTAAAGAAATTTCCAGTTATATGGGCCAAAAGAAGGAGTATGTGGCTGAAATTACGTTCGGTGGCACCACGCCTTCTTATGATTTAGAAAGTGCGATTGATGCGACCTTTCCTACAGAGCACATAACTGTTTCAGCGATCAAAGACGTCCTACCGAATTTCCTAGGCGAAACACAGCAATATCCACCCATTTTTTCGGCCATTAAACAGGGTGGGGTAAGGATGTATGAAAAAGCACGGGCAGGTGAAGAGGTAATTGCAGAACCACGTACGGTCCAAATCGATGAAATGGACATCCTGTCCTTCACTGATCATGTATTGAAGATTCGCGTCGTTTGCGGGAAAGGCACCTACATCCGCTCTCTTGCGCATGACCTAGGCAAGGCCTTGAACTCTGGCGCTCATTTAAGTGCTTTGCGTAGGACCAAAATCGGGTCCTTCGCTGCCGATGGCGCAAAGAACCCGTTAGAATGGTCTGCGTATTTTAAGTCTTCGTTGGAAGACTAATCTAGATAGTTACTTTTCCAAAGGTTGGCATTGAAATTCTTTATCCGACTGAACCCGTAAAGCGCAGTCATCGCTCCCGTAGAAAATACCATCCAAAAGAAGAAGATGACACGAAGGTGCACTATGGTGCCGGTGTCCTTTGGTCCACGTATAAGACTTTCTGGAAACAGAAAAGCAACGGCCAAACAAAAGCCAAATACCGTTTTCATAAGACTTTCGAAATCACGGAAGGGATATACTAAAGCCCTGCGTAATGGGTGTAGGTCGTTGCCCCATTTAGCGATGAGATAATGGTAGCCACCTCCCATAGGAACAAAGAGTAATGGGTCTTTATCCTTCTCTGCCAGCTTGAACATGCCGGCAGGAGCAATCATCTTAAATCCTTTGATCTCAAGCCCTTGCGCTGCTTCAAAATCTTTAACAGCATCCAAAGCATCGGTAGGGAAGGTGCCGTTGAAGTGTTTCGAATCTAAAAAGCGGAGACGGTAATTGACACAGAGCTCTTTAATATCAGAAATGTGGTATATGTTTTCTGTTTTAAGTGCATCAAAATTCAAAGTCTCATGAGCACCATCAGATTGAAAGAGGTTCGTTAGGATACGCACTCCTTCTGAAGGTTTATTTAGTAATTCTTTGAATCCATCCAGTAAATTCAGATTGGCTGTGGTTGCGTTTTTGGTGCGCAGTCCGCTTAACTTTTCGTGTAGATTAATTCCCATAGTACTGTTTTTGAATGCGCAGGTTAAATCTTTTCGTGGCGGACAGGTTTAACAAATTTCGGAACTGCATTGTTTAAAATCAATTGGTTCATGTAAAACTTGACAAAGGGGGTGTTGAAATCGTATCTTTGCTGTTCTCTTAATATTAATTTTTCAAAGCCCGTAAGCTATGAAAATGAAACTTTCACACTTCGCTTATGACCTCCCAAAGGAGCTTATAGCGCAAGAACCCACTCTTCACCGCGACGACAGTCGCTTAATGGTCGTTCACAAGGATACCGGTGAAATAGAACACAAGCACTTTCATGAAGTCATCAATTATTTTGATGATGGCGATGTTATGGTGCTCAACAACACTAAAGTTTTTCCTGCAAGAATGTGGGGGAACAAGGAAAAAACCGGCGCACGCATTGAAGTTTTCCTTCTTCGTGAGTTGAATTCTGAAAGCCGTTTATGGGACGTTTTGGTAGACCCTGCACGTAAAATTAGAATTGGCAATAAGTTATATTTCGGAGAAGATGATTCGCTGGTTGCTGAGGTCATTGATAATACCACCTCTCGCGGTAGAACACTTCGCTTCCTATTTGATGGTAGTTATGAGGAGTTTCGTGCGAAGTTGAAGGAAATGGGGGAAACGCCCTTACCGAAGTATATTGATCGCGAGCCAACGGAAGAAGATGGCCAACGTTACCAAACCATCTTTGCCAAAGTTGAAGGAGCCGTTGCTGCTCCTGTGGCAGGATTGCATTTCTCTAAACATCTCATGAAGCGCCTAGAGATTAAAGGTGTTCATTTACCTGAACTAACCCATCATGTGGGTCTAGGAACCTTCCGTCCTGTTGAGGTGGAAGATCTTAGTAAGCACAAAATGGACAGCGAACAGTATTTCTTACCGCAGGGCACGGCAGATACTATTAATACTGCATTGGCTGAAAAAAGAAGAGTATGTGCTATTGGTACCACGACCGTACGCACCATCGAGAGTTCTTTGACTACTGGTGGTCGTGTGACGGGGAGCGAAGGTTGGACCAATAAATTTATTTTCCCACCCTACGAGGTGCAAGTCCCTGATGCGATGGTAACTAACTTTCATCCACCGGGTTCTACTCTGTTGATGATGAATAGTGCTATGTTGGGCCATGATTTGGCCATGCACGCCATTAACGAGGCAATAAAAGAGAAGTACCGTTTCCTTGCTTTTGGAGATGCTATGCTTATCATCTAATAAGAGGTGATCAATAGAATTTTAGGCCCTGCAGTTCAAACTGCGGGGCTTTTTATTTGATGCTGTTGAAGGCTTGTAAATAACGTTGAGCCACATCCGTCCAATTGAAGTGGGCTTCGATTCGCTCGCGAGAAAGGCGGGCTTGTTCATTTCGTAATGCGGTGGCAGGACGCTTGGAAAGTAATGCAGTTAGATCAGCTTCGTCTTTCCACAATGCGCCGAGCCCTCCTAGGACGCTTGCGTTAAAAGGATTATCATGTGCCAATACCATTGCACCTGAACCCATGGCTTCAAGCAGCGCAGGGTTGGTACCGCCTACACTGTGTCCGTGAAGGTAAAAAGTGGCCTGCGTGCGTAGGGCATTAAGAAGGTCCTTGTCGTAAATCGTCCCGGTATAGATGATATTTTTTTCAGGAAAGGTGGCTTTAAGTTTTCGACCGTAGCGTGTCGTATAATCGCCAACAGCCACTAGAGTTTCGCCAGCACATACCGCAGCATCAAGAATTTCAAAAACATGATTATCTGGCTGAATGCGCCCTATGTGTAGGTGGAAGTTTTCCGTCGGTAAATTATGACGCGTCAAAAGAGCTTTTACATCTGGAACTTCTTGAACAGTCTTACTACCATAGGCGATCGTACTTATGGGCGTTTTGTATTTACTTAGGTAGTTCGCAATTTCTGGATTGTCGGCAATTAAAAGTTTTGAACGTTTGGCAGCCCGTCGCTCACTCCATTTCAAGAATAAGGAAAGGACGCCGCTGTATTTGGCTCTTTGGTGCTCTAATCCGTCCATGTTCGTCACCGTTTTGTGCTTAGGCCATAGAAAAGACCATATGCCACTCGTGGTATAGCCCAACTGAAGAATCACGTCGAAATTCTGACGGCGAGCATCGATGATACATAGTAAATCATAAACGAACTGGCCGGCTAGGCCTAGATGTTTTTCCGGGTTGAAAATATGCCGAATCGTAACGCCTTTGTATTCAGAAATTTTCCCCGGGTGATCACTAACAGTATACACCACTACTTCATAACCCGCTTTCACCCATAATGGTGCGGTTTGAGCGGCCATTTCTTCAAAGCCTCCGTAACGGTTTGGGATCCCACGGGATCCTAGAACTGCAATCTTCACACCATAAAAATAGGATTTTTACTTGGTCTCTCTTAGCTTATTAAGACCCTAATAACGAAAACCTTTACCTCATGGAAAAACAATCTTTTTTTGAAGCATCGCAACATTGGTCGCAAGCGAAGTTATTGAGCTATATTTTGAATGCAGGTACCCGATTTCAAGGGGTAGATGAGCTGGAATCTTCATTAAGTGCATACTTTTTAGATTTTGAAAGAATCCGTCAAGTGGATGAAGTTGCCTTAAGAGAGATCAAGGGAATTGGTCCTACAAAGGCGAAGCAAATCATGGCTGTTTTAGCGCTGCATCAGGCGTGGAGTGTGCCAAAGCCATTGAAAGGGATGATTCGTAAAAGTGCAGATGCGTATCAACATTTCAAGAGTTTAGAATTTCCAGCGCATGAAGAGTTTCATGTACTGTATTTGAACAGAGCGCACGCACCATTAGCCCGTCACCAATTATTTAAAGGAGGATTGACAGGTACGGTAACCGATGTTCGTCTCATTTTAAAGCGGGCTTTGCATTGGAATGCAACGGCCATTATAGTTGCGCACAATCACCCAAGCGGCTCCCTGCAGCCCAGCGAGAATGACAAGCGGATGACTCGAAAATTAAGTGCTGCTGCAGATACTTTAGATATCAAGTTGCTCGACCACCTAATTGTGGCCGGTAGTGGCTATTTTAGCTTTTCAGATCAGGGATTATTGTAATGGGAGCATTGGCCTACAGTCAGCGTTGGGCTGCATTTTTTAAGAAGTACGACCATTGGCGCTATTTTTTTGCGGAGTGGAATAAACTCATGTACTTAAAATCTTACCGCAAGCACCACAACGCGGGTGCCCTAGAAAAATCATTACATCACGGCGTACGTTGGTTAATTCATAGTATATCTAGCGGCACGGACCGCGGGTCTGGAACGTATTACCACCATAGTGGCTGGACCTCATCCTATCCTGAGACGACGGGTTACATCATTCCTTCCATTTTAAAGTATGCTCAAAATGAGGAAGGCCCGTGGTCAGAAAAAGCACAAACTGCAGCGATTGAAGCAGGTAAATGGTTGTTGGAAATACAGAGGGAAGATGGCGGTTGGCCCGGTGGTTATGTCGATCAGCAAAGAAATTCTGTAGTATTTAACACCGGCCAGGTTCTACGTGGGATGCACGCACTTTATCTAGTGACAGGTGAGGAGGAATATAAACAAGCCGCTTACCGAGCCATAGTTTGGGTGTGGGATCAATTGGACTCCCAGGGCAAGTTTTCTTCAAATGATTACATGGGGGCAGTTCGTGTTTATGGCAGCTATGTAGTTGCGCCTATTTTAGAATGGATGCCGCACTTTGAGGCACATAAAAACGACTGGGAAAAATCGGCTCGATTACATCTTGATTGGGTATTGACACAGCAACAGGATAATTTCTGGTTTGCTAATTGCGATAATACGGAGCACAAAAATCATAAGCCCATCATTCATACCGTAGCCTACACTTTGGATGGTCTATATGATGCAGGAAGTCTGTTGAACGAGGACAAGTATAAAGCGGCAGCCATCGCAGGGGCAGAGGTACTCGCGCAAAAATTCATCGAGCGCGGTTTATTGCACGGTAGGTACGATAAACAGTGGCATGGGTCAGAGGCTTTTATCCCTACAGGCGGGGCGCAATTGGCTATTCTTTGGCATAAAATTGCCGTTGATGATGCGGAGTTATTTTGGGCGGTAGAAGCGCGTTCTAGCATGAATGTTTTACTTTCGGTTATTGCCACCAGTGGCGCTCGTACAGCACCCGATGTAGGCGGTGCATTGCAAGGGTCATTTCCTATGTGGGGTAGGTATGAAACCTTCGGTTTGCCAAATTGGGCTACTAAATACATGGTGGATAGTTTAATGAATGAATTAAATTGGTCGAATGGGCGTTAAATCTATTTTAAGATCCGTTGTACCATCTTTTGCCTTAGATTGGAACCGCCGGCGTAAAAAAAGACAAACACGGTCTACCCTTGAGCGCAAGAAAGCCTCTGGTCAAGTTTGGACGAAAGAGCGTTTGGTCGATTCATTGCGTGCAGCGGGTGTAAAGGAGGGAGCGGACCTTATGGTACATAGTGCAATGAGTGCCATAGGCTACGTGGAAGGCGGTCCTAAAACAGTTGTGGCTGCACTGCGGGAAGTCATAGGAGTTGAGGCAAATTTATTAATGCCGACGAGCCCAGTAACTACGCTTCAGGCGTTGCATCCACAAAATGATTTTAGTGTCGAGGAGACGCCAAGTAAAATGGGGGCAATCACAGAATATTTTCGCAAAAACGTTGCCACTGAGCGTAGTGCACATCCTTTAGAGCCCGTAGCAGTAGATGGACCGGATGCTTCATGGTATGTGCAGGGTCATCATACAGATGGTACTCCTTATGGTCGTAATAGCCCATGGATGAAACACCTTGACCGCGGTGGACAGTTGTTGTATGTAGGTACCACGCTTATTAATAGCGGGACTAGTTTGCATGCTGTGGAAGATGCCATTGGATGGCAATCCTTTTCGTTTCCAATTTATTTGGAGGACAGCAAAGCCTTTCCCGTACAATTGAAAGACGGTAGAAACGTTACAGTAACTACGAAATGTCATAATCCGGATGTAAGTAATCTGAGAAAATGCGACGGTCTTATACCGTTACTAGAAACAAAAGGTACCCTCACTCGTGTTACTATTGGTGAAGCGTCTGGGTTGTTGGCCGACGCAAAAAGCTTCAAGAAGGTTCTGCTGGATGCTTATCAAGAGAATGGAACCACCATGTATACGCCACAAGGCTCATGAAAAATATATTATTGACAGGCGGGGGCGGAGGAATTGCCAAAGCCATAGCTCCTTTTTTGACTAGTGAATCGTACCGATTGTTGTTAACCACGCGAGCGGCAGATTCGCTCAAGTTATTTTGTGAAGAACATTCCATTCCAGCTGAGATCTTTGGGGCGGATCTTACATTACCGGCGGAAGTCGAAGCTCTTTTTGAATGGACGGAAACCTTTGGTGGTGTAGATGTACTGATCAATAATGCAGGTGTTTCTCATGCCTCAGCATCTTGGAAACTGACTGCCGATGAACTGCATCGTTTGATGGAAGTTAATTTTTATAGTGCGGTACGTTGCACTCAATTGGCGCTTCAAGGCATGCGAGCGAAGGGTTTTGGACGAATCATTTCTGTTAGTTCAGTGGTCGCGCACAAGCCAGCTTTTGGCACGAGTGCCTATACGGCCTCTAAAAGTGCACTTGAAGGCTACATGCGCGGGGTTGCCATAGATACCGCCACCAAAGGAATTACGGCAAATACGATTGCTTACGGATATATGAATGCAGGGATGTTAAACGATGTTCCTTCACCTATTTTAGAAGCTATAAAACAAGGCATTCCGCAAGAGCAGTTTGGTAGACCAGAACAGATTGCCGATGCCATTCGATATCTCATCGAAAGCGAATATACCACGGGTCAAACTCTTCACTTAAATGGCGGTCAATGGATGCCGTAATAGCGCTCTATACTTCACAATTAACGCCTAGATTTAAATGGGCAGCCAAGGTGTTTTTTAAAAATGCCATGCGGCTCGACCTAGTTATATACACCTCTGAAGAAGCCTTTGAAACGGCAGAGGGAATCAAAGTGAATTATTCTCCAGAGATGCGTCAAGACGCGTTTAATATTAGCCCACAAGGATTACTCTGGGAATATGAGATTTCTGATCAAGAGTTTCATGTTTCAAATTGGGAAGGGATGCCTGTTTTATGCCAACGCCAGATTGGCGATCTTCCTTTTGATCCGCTTGCAGCAACTTTTTACTTGGTATCGCGCTATGAGGAGTATCTCCCATTTATTCCAGATGAGCACGGTCGATTCCCAGCAAAGGAGAGTTTTGCCTTTTTGAATGGCTTCATAGAACGACCATTAGTTGGTGAATGGGCATTGGCCGTAGGTAAGCGCTTATTAGGCGCCGACTTCGAATTGGCGCAATATTACGACTATGTGACTACGGTGGATGTAGATAATCTTTTTGCTTACAAGGGGAAGGGAGCACTCCGAACTATCGGTGCTTTAGCAAAGGATTTACGCGGCGGTTCCTTCTGGAAACTCAAAGAACGTCTATCGACACTGTTTAATGTTCGACGCGATCCATACGATACGTTTCGAAAACAGCGAAATTGGAACAAGACGCACGGCATCAAAGCCATATATTTTATGCTTTTCGCGCCATTTGGTCCCAACGACAGAAATGTAAGCCCGCACAGTACAGAGGCAGCTGTCAAACTTAGGGAGATTGCAGATTGGGCAACCGTAGGGATACATCCAAGCTATGCATCGAACAGCGACGCGGATAAAGTACAGAACGAACGTATGGAGCTTCAAGAAGTACTGCGTCGACCTATTACCCATTCTCGTCAACATTACCTTAGAATGCGAACTCCACAAACCTTTAGAAATTTAGTTGATTTAGGAGTTAAAGAAGAACACAGTATGGGGTATACCTATACCGCAGGTTTTAGATCAAGTATGGCCTCTGCTTATACATTTTATGATTTGGAGATGGAGGCAGAATTGCCCTTAATCATTCGTCCTTTTGCATTTATGGACATCACTTACGCACACTTGAGTCCAGAAGCCGCATCGGATCATATGAAGCATTGGATACCGCAAGTAAAGGCTGTTGGTGGCACGTTGATTTCAGTGTGGCACAATAGAACATTCTCTGAACACGAGGCGCAGTGGAAAGGCTGGCCTGAAACATACAAAACATTCATTCATGCCGCTCAACCTTAAATATTTAGAACATAAAGAGATTGATTTTGAGCGGTGGGATCGATGTGTAGGTGCGCGTAATCAACCGCAACCGTACGGTTTCAGTTGGTATTTGAATTGGGTGGCTCCAGGCTGGACCGCAGTAATCTATGGAGATTATGAAGCAGTTATACCGGTTTTTCCCAAAGTGAAAAAGGGTTTTCGATTCACCACACGTCCGTTTGGCACACAGGCCTTAGGACCCTTTGCGACCATTCCGTTAAGCGCAGAATGGACAGAAGAATTAATAGCGCGCGCAATGGCTGAGGTCCAGTATGGGGAGTTTTTTATTTCTCCAGAGGTTCCACTTCCTGAGCATTGGACAGGGCAAACATTTTCAAATTTCATTTTGAAGACCAACGGCTCCTACGAAGACTTAAGGACAAAGTATTCCGCTCAAACGAAACGAAATTTAAAAAAGGCTGAAAAGGCAAATTTAGATTTCGGGAATTGGCCGTCCGTACAAGATGTGGTGAGATTATGGCAGCACAATACGCAAGAGCGAACGCACATCACAAATGAAAATATGCGCAATTTGGGTAAGGTTTTAGAGTTTTGCGTTTATCAGAAGCGCGGTCAGATATTGGCGGCTTATGGTGAGGGCAATACACTAGTCGCAGGTCAATTTTGGGTGGAGTGGCAAGGTCGTTCTACCTTACTTTTAAATGCGAGCACCCCAGATGGCAAAGCTGCCGGCGCCCCTTCTGTTCTTATTGATCGGATGATACAATCCAAGGCAGGAATGGATCATTGTATTGATTTTGAAGGCAGCAGTCTCCCGGGACTGGCTCGTTTTTATCAAGGCTTTGGAGCCGCTGATGAACCTTTTTACTTTCATATTGACAACCGTTTGCCTTGGTGGTCAAAATGGATGAAATCTAAAACTACGCGCTCGTGAAATACAAGCATTTATTTTTTGACTGGGACCACACCTTATGGGATTTTGAAAAGAATTCTGAAATGTCGCTAAGAGCGCTTTACGAAAATCTGGAACTCCGATCCCTTGGTATGCCTTCTTTTGAGCTGTTTTTTAAGCAGTACATTATAATAAATGATTTAAAATGGGATTTGTACCGTCAAGGTAAAATCACCAAACAAGGGCTACGCGAATCTCGTTTTCAAGAAACCTTTGCACATTTTAGTATAGAAGCGAACGATGTGGCTTGGACACTGGAAACCCGTTACATCGATGAAACCCCTTATCAGAATCATTTGATTGATGGCGCGCGAAATGTGCTTGAAATGCTAAAAGCACGTGGCTACAAAATGCACATCATCACCAACGGCTTCCATGAAAGTCAGAACATTAAATTCGCTGAAAGTGGACTGGAGCCACTCTTCGACGTTTTATTGTGTAGTGATCAGGTAGGCGTCAATAAACCTGATGCGAAGATTTTCCGTCGTGCCCTGCAGCTTGCGGGCGCCGATCGCAAAGAAAGCCTGATGATTGGTGATAACCTCATCGCGGATTGCGTCGGCGCCCGCGAACAAGGAATTGACCAAGTCTTTTTCAACCCAAAGGGAACGAAACATCTTGAGAAAGTCACCTACGAAATTGAACGTTTAGAGGAGTTGTTGGAGATTCTGAAGCCCCTTTAGTGCCGGTCTTGCATAAAAGCAATAACTGCAT
>JAKMEB010000092.1 GCA_022426185.1 Schleiferiaceae bacterium | reverse complement strand
CATCCGGGTTATGGATTCTTAAGTGAAAATGCAAATTTTGCGGCAGCGGTAGAAGCTGCTGGCATCACTTTTATAGGACCTAGAGCCCACGCGATCAAAGTGATGGGAGATAAATTGAGTGCGAAGGCTGCAGTTGAAGAATTTGAGGTACCATTAGTTCCTGGCTCTGACGGAGAAGTAACGGATGTTGAGGCGGCGAAAAAATTGGCCACAGTGATCGGCTTTCCTGTAATGATCAAGGCAAGTGCAGGTGGTGGCGGCAAAGGAATGCGCATTGTTCAAGATATTGCTGATTTTGAGAATCAAATGGAACGAGCAGTTAGCGAAGCGACTAACAGCTTCGGTAATGGGGCAGTGTTCGTAGAAAAATACGTGCAAAATCCAAGACATATTGAGATACAGATCTTGGCGGATGAACACGGGCATGTTGTGCACTTATTTGAAAGAGAATGTTCGATTCAACGTAGGCATCAGAAAGTGATCGAAGAAGCTCCTTCTGTTGTGCTTACACCGGCGCTTCGAAAGGCAATGGGTGCAGCTGCAGTGAATGTGGCGAAAGCATGCGATTATCGGGGTGCGGGTACCGTTGAATTCATTTTTGAACCCGGCGGTAAATTTTATTTTTTAGAAATGAATACGCGTCTCCAAGTTGAACATCCCGTAACGGAACAGATTACAGGGATAGATTTAGTGAAAGCACAGATTCAAATCGCACAAGGTGAGGTTTTACCCTTCACACAAGAGGATTTAAAAATACAAGGACATGCCATAGAGGTTCGAGTTTATGCTGAAGATGCAGCAGCGAACTTTATGCCTGGAACAGGTATCTTACGCGAGTATCGCAGACCTCAAGGTTTAGGCGTGCGCGTAGATGACGGTTTAGAGCAAGGTATGGAAGTAAGCATTTATTACGATCCCATGATTGCAAAGCTGATCACCTTTGGTGCGGATCGTACGGAAGCGATTGCGCGGATGAAACGCGCCATGAGCGAATACAGAATTAGTGGTGTTCAGACTACTATTGATTTTGCTCAATTTGTTATGGATCATGAGGCATTCGTTAGCGGTGATTTTGACACACATTTTGTCGCAAACTATTATACCGCAGAAGCACTAGGCACAACAAGTTCGGAGTTAGAATCTGTGGGTGCAATGGCACTTAGTAATTTGCTCCAATCTCAAAAAAATACGCAACATACTAGTACGTCAAATGCGCAAAGTCGTTGGAAACAAAACAGGAGTTAAAGTTATTCTCGCGTTTTTGTGCTGGTGTACCGCACAAGCACAGCAGGTAGATACGCTCAGTACAACCCCAGAGTCTTCAGGTGCTCTTATGGGTCAGTTGGTTGTTGATGGTGACACGGTAGCTTGGTCGGTACTAGATGAAATGTTATTTGTTGCGAAGCCCACCTTAAGTGACTTTCAGGCACGCCGCAACTATTATATTTTAATGAAGAAGGTGGGTAGGGTGTATCCATATGTCCGTGAGGCAGCAATGCGTATGGATTCAGTCAACATGAAGTTGGAAGGAATTGAACGCAAGCGTCAACGCAGAAAGTATACGAAGTCTTACCAGAAATATTTAGAAGAACGCTTTGAACCTGAATTGCGAAAGCTCACAAGAAGCGAAGGCCAGATCTTAAGTAAATTAATTTATCGAGAAACGCACATCAGCGTGTACGAGATTATTAAAACCTATAGAAACGGTTTATCTGCAAGGTTTTGGTCCATGACCGCATGGTGGTACGATATTGATTTAAAACGGCCCTATGATCCTGAAAATGATTCAGAGGATCGTTTAATAGAAAATATTTTACTGCGTAAATTCATAGCAGGAGAGTTGATTCCAGCAAACACAGACGAACGTATTCGCTATCAACGTTAAGATCTATGAAAGCGTTTTCTTAATTTAAGCGGGTAATAACGTATTCCTCAAGTGAAAATAACTGAAGCGCTGCGCATTTTAGAATTGGACACCTTGCCTCAGAATGAGCAAGAAGTTTCTGTCGCGTACAAAAGATTGGCGAAAAAATGTCATCCCGATTCTGGGGGCAGCGAAGCGGCATTTCAAGAATTAGGTTCAGCCGTAGAATACGTCTTACGCGCGCTGGCGCTTGTCGATGCCACAGTCCTACAAAACAAGCATCGCTCTAAAGAGGCAGATGCTCTAGCTGAAAAACGCGCCAAAATGCGAGCTGATATGCTGAAACGCAGAGCAGAGGAAGACCGCAAGAGAAACATTCAAGCAACCTGGGGCATAAGTATCATTCTTGTTATGATCTTATTGTTTGGCATAGGTATGCTACTCCAGCCCAGGTTTAATCATTGGATGGTCGAACGAGATCGTATGGAGCGTATGGCTACCGTATTGAACATAGGACCCGATCGCAACTTTACCATTGGATGGAGCTATCAAGGAAAAGAGTATTCGGAGGATTTAAATGCTCGATTTATTGACGGAAGGTGGCTTACAGGTCCAGCTGGTATGCCTATGATTAAGGGAGGTAAGTACATCGTATCCTTTAATGGTCGAAATCCCAATTATTTTGAATTAAAAGACAAATACATTGATCCAGAAACTGCTGAGCGTTATTTCTCACTGGTTAAATACCCGCTTTCCGTTGCTTTTGATCTATCAGAAAACGATCCAGACCTAGTATGTATTTACTGGTCTGTATTAGATGAATACGGAGTAGACGGGATCGCACATCTCTTTTTCAGTGGTTTGCCGGTTCGTAAGAATTGGAAGCATAATGAAAGGAGCTTCGGAGCATTACAGCGATCAGAATCTTTTCAAAAGCTGTACAGAAGTTGTTTGGGAATCGAGTAGGAGATCTATTAGAAGCCAATACCTTTGTACTCTAGATATCAATACGTGTTCTATGAAACCTTCATTAGCGAAAGGAACCAGAGATTTTTCATCGGCGGAAGTACAGAAGCGCCAATACATCATGAATGTTTTGCGTGAGCAATTTGAGCTTCGCGGCTATGATCCTATAGAAACCCCTTCATTTGAAAATATAGAAACCCTCACGGGTAAATACGGTGAGGAAGGTGATCGATTAATTTTTAAAATTCTACGCTCGGGGGATTTTACCTCAAAAATTGATGAAGGAATGTGGGCTTCGAAAAATCCCAAAGTATTGACTTCAAAGGTTGCTGATAAGGCACTTCGTTACGATTTAACAGTGCCCTTCGCACGTTATGTCGTTCAACACCAGAATGAATTGGCATTTCCATTTAAGCGATATCAGATGCAACCCGTTTGGCGCGCGGATCGCCCTCAGAAAGGACGTTTTCGTGAATTTTACCAATGCGATGCCGATGTAGTAGGTTCAGACAGTCTGTGGCAGGAGGTTGAGTTGATTCAATTGTACGATGCTGCTTTCGACCAACTAGGCCTTGCAACTACCATCAAGGTAAACAACAGGAAAATTCTTGCTGGTATGGCTGAGGTCCTTGGGATCAGCGCTCATTTTATTTCTTTTACCGTCGCAATAGATAAGTTAGATAAGATTGGAGCAGAGGGCGTTTTGAAGGAGATGCACGCTCAAGGGCTTCCTGATAGTGCCATCACGACTTTTGGCCAGTGGTTGGAAGAAGGTTTGACCCTGGACCGATTGACCCATCTATTAGAAGATAGTCCTGAAGGTAACTTAGGGCTACAGGAAATGAACTTTGTGGTAGCTCAGTCCACAGCTGGGTTGACGGCAGCAAAACTAGTTTTTGACTTTACGCTCGCACGCGGGTTAAACTACTATACAGGAACTATTTTCGAAGTAAGCGCCAATGGTATTGCTATGGGCAGTATTGGCGGTGGTGGACGTTACGCAGATTTGACAAGTATTTTCGGGATGAAGAATACATCTGGTGTTGGTATCAGCTTTGGTCTGGATCGAATTTATCTTTGTATGGAAGAGTTGAATCTATTTCCTTCGACTACGGTAAATTCTGCGGCGGTGCTGTTCGCAAATTTCGGGTCTGAAGAAAGTACAGTTGCCTACAAATGGGTTGCAAAACTTGTTGCTTTAGGTGTACGTGCGGAACTTTATCCGGATGCCTCGAAACTTAAGAAACAATTCGACTTTGCCGATAAAAAGGGCATCGGTTACCTAGCTTTAGTGGGGACGAACGAAATGAATGCAACCACAATTC
>JAKMEB010000061.1 GCA_022426185.1 Schleiferiaceae bacterium | reverse complement strand
AGTTGCACGGGTGCGTCTAAAAATTCAAAGCATTCTTCGGCAATAGCGCCTTGTACGCTTTGGGCAAAACTTGGGCTGCTGCATTCTTCAGTGAGTACTAACACGCGGCCATGTTTTCTAGCCTCCGCCATGACCGTAGCACGGTCCCAAGGTGCGAGCGTACGTAAGTCCACTATGCTGATCTTTCCTGGGAAAGCTTTGGCGGCCTTTTGTGCCCAATACACACCCATACCATAGGTAATTACCACCGCAGTTTCACCCACGGTCATGGCCGAAGCTTCCGCCTCTATCACCATGCGCGCCTTCCCAAAGGGTATGATATAGTCTTCACTGGGCTCGGGAGTTTTAGCACCTTCTGTTCCTGTAATTTTACTCCAGTACAATCCTTTATGTTCAAAAATCACGACCGGGTTAGGGTCGTAAAAAGCCGATTTCATCAAACCCTTTAAATCGGCCCCCGTTGAAGGATAAGCGATTTTAATTCCACGTATGCTCGTTACGGCTGTTTCTATTGAGGAGCTGTGGAAAGGACCTCCTGAACCGTATGCACCAATGGGTACGCGGATGACGGTACTGACCGGCCATTTTCCATTGCTGAGGTAATAACTGCGGCTGACCTCAGTGAACAACTGGTTCATCCCCGGCCAGAGGTAATCTGCAAATTGAACCTCTACAAACGGTTTCAGTCCAGTGGCAGACATTCCAACGGTTGAACCGATGATAAATGCTTCTTGAATGGGTGTATTAAACACACGTTCATCGCCAAATTTCTGAGCAAGTGTGGCTGCTTCGCGGAATACACCGCCCAGTCTACCACCTACATCTTGGCCGTACAACAATGCTTCGGGATGCGCTGCCATGAGTTCTTTGATGGCAAACAATGCGGCATCCACCATTACGGTGGGTTCAGCACCCTTCGGTGCACGTTCGCCGCGTTCCTCAGTAATGGGGGTAGGTGCAAAATCATGCGTGAATAAGTCCGACGGTTGTGGGTCGGGCATAGTGAGTGCACTTTCGTATTGGGCTTGAACAAATTTTTCAGCTTCGGACTCCCATTGGTTCAATTCCTTCTCGCTTATCCCAGCCTCCAAGCACTGTGTCTTTAAAATAGGATAGGGATCGCGTTTTGCAGCCTCCTCTAGGTCATCGCGGTACCATTCTTTACGCACGCCGGAAGTATGGTGGTTCAGCAGAGGTACATCCATGCGAACTAAGAAAGGACGACGTTCTTTACGCATCGTCTTGATGATCGTACCCAATTTTTTATACGCTGACTCAAAGTCCGTTCCGTCTATATCAACGGCCTCAATGCCGGTAAATCCCTTTGCGTATTCTACCGCATTGCTGTGGTGAACTTCTGCCCGATTTGCACTGATGTCCCAGCCGTTATCCTGCACGAACATGAGTAGTGGAAATTGTTTCAAAGCAGCCATATGCAATGCTTCTGATATCTCTCCTTCTGTCATTGCACTGTCGCCAATACTACAAACGGCAACAGCACCCATTTCATCGGCGCTTGCCAACCCTTGATTTTCACGATATTGAATGCCCATTGCTACGCCGGCAGTAGGGATCGCCTGCATGCCCGTTGCGGAACTTTGGTGCGGAATTTTTGGCTTATCCACGTCGTTCAAACTGGGGTGGCTGTAGTAGGTGCGACCGCCTGAAAAGGGATCATCCACCTTTGCGAGCAATTGCAGCATTAAATCCTTAGGCGTCATGCCAATTCCCAACAATAAACTGTCGTCGCGGTAATACGGCGCAACGTAATCTTTGGCCTCTAAATGCAAGGCTAGTGCAAGCTGGGCCGATTCGTGGCCACGGCTCGTTGCGTGTACGTATTTTGATGTCGTATCCTTTTCCCGTTCATACAATTCAGCCATACTCTTAGCCGTAGCCATGAGTTTGAACGCTTTTTCGAAGGGAATAGTGGTCTTTTTTGACATGAGTCTGTGTTTGGGCTCCTCAAAGTTAGGACATGAGGGGCATTTGGCCTCGACTGTTTTTACAAACACTTGAAGTATTCGAACGGCTCCAAACAACTGTTGCAGACGTACTGACTTTTACAAGCAGTACTGCCGTGTAAGCTGAGCATCCGGGTATCGGGGTCTTTGCACTTAGGACAACGGACTTTTGGCGGCTCTGCGAAGAGCTCGCGTTTATCCGCCGTGCCCGAAACAGGCGGAGCAATGCCGTAGGCTTCCATCTTTTTCTTTCCTTCCTCGGAAATCCATTCAGTCGTCCAAGAAGGTTGCAGTTGCTGAGTAATGGTAAAGGGCAATTGGCGCACGAACATAGCTTCTTCTATATCCTGTGACATGCGATCCATTGCAGGACAGCCTACATAGGTAGGGCTGATCACAATTTCATAGACTTGCGCTTCATTTCCTTCGGGCGCATCGGGATGGCTGGATTGAAAAGTCTGCAACGCTTCAGCGCGTCGGGGGTCGGTAACGGGAAGCACCTTAACCTCTCGTAAAATACCCATATCATGCAAGCTCAGTACCGGAATTTCAGGGTCATTTACTTGACCTAAATGGGCGTATATGGTACTGCTCTGGTCCATGCCTTATCCGCCAAAGAAGGCTTTGATGAGATCATTTCCATTCGCAAATACAAGCAGTGCAAGCAATAAGAAGAACCCGATCATTTGTGCAATTTCAAGCACTTTGATCGATGGCTTTCTACCGGAGATCCATTCAATTACCGTAAAAATGACATGGCCTCCATCGAGAGCAGGAATAGGCAGGATGTTTAAGAACCCTAGCATAATGCTTAAAAATGCCGTGAATTCCCAAAAATGACGCCAATTCCAGGCTTGGTCGTACTGCTTTAAAATGGTCAAGAAACCACCAACCTCCTTATACGCCTCTGTCTTGGGGTTGAAGATGAGCTTGAATTGACGGATGTAACTCATTAGTTTATTCTGGACCTCGCCGCCAGCGCCACTCATTGCCTGTGCAAAGGTGTACGCTTTATTTTTTATCTCGTAGTATTTGAATACTTCGCCCGTGTTATAAACCCCAATTTGACCCGATTCTGGCAGCACCATTTGAACGGAATCTAAGCGTCCTTCTCGGTATAAGCTGAGAGTTATTTGTTCGCCCGAAAGCTTGGGCAATGCAGTTTTGTATTGGTCAAAGAATAAAAGCTCTTGGCCGTTGAGCCCGACAATGCTATCGCCCACAGCCAGTCCTGCATCGGCACCTGCACTTTCTTCACCAACCGCCCCTATGACATACGGCATACGCGGATTGATGAGTCCAACAAATTTCTTATTGCTGATCATATCTTCAATGGCCTCCATCGTAATGGGAACCGTTACAAGGTTTCCAGCACGTTCCACAACAATATCTTCTTCTTGACTTAACAGAATCTCCATGGGAATCTCACGGTAACTCTCAGGAACGGCATCTCCAATACTTACAATCTTATCGCCGTTTTCCAAGCCCATGGACAGTCCCATTTCATTGGTCCATATACCGTTTACTAAACTTTCGTTTGGCAAATAATCTTTTCCGTAAGACATCAACAAGAAGACGTAAATGAAATACGCAGTGATGAAATTCATGATGACACCTCCGGTAAGAATGATCACACGTTGCCATGCCGGCTTCGCTCGGAATTCCCAATCCTCAGGTTCCTCGCTGAGGTTTTCAGTGTCCATGCTTTCGTCCACCATGCCTTCAATTTTCACATAGCCTCCTAAAGGAATCCATCCAATTCCCCATTCAGTCTCACCAATTTTCTTCTTTAATAAAGAAAACTTGTAGTCAAAAAAGAGGTAGAATTTCGTGACGCGTACTCCAAAGTAACGTGCAGGCAAATAGTGGCCAAACTCGTGAAGTACGATCAATATAGAGAGTCCTAAAACGAACTGTAAAATCTGAATTAGCATGTGCTGTAGTTCTAATGAAGGTCAAAAGTAACGCTACGGCTGCAGATGAGCACTTATAGCGGCGAATAAACCTCGATAAAGTGTTGTTAAAAGTAGACCAATTAGCCGACCACCCCTAATTCTTTGCCCACCTTGATGAAGGCGTTGATTGCCTGGTCAAGTTGCGCTTGGGTGTGTGCGGCACTCAACTGGACTCGAATCCTTGCTTGACCTTGGGGTACTACAGGATAAAAGAAACCAATCACATAAATACCTTCTGCAAGTAATTTGTCCGCGAACTCCTGGCTTAACGCAGCATCGTAAAGCATTATGGGTACGATAGCACTTTCACCGTCCTTGTAGTCGAAGCCGGCCGCTTTCATGCCGTCTTTAAAGTAATTAACGTTCCATTCCAATTGGTCGCGTAAGTCTGTAGTCTCACTTAGCAAATTCAATACCTCAATAGACGCCCCAACAATAGAAGGCGCTAAGGAGTTGGAGAACAAGTACGGGCGCGATTTCTGACGAAGCATCTCGATGATTTCTTTACGTCCGGTAGTAAAACCACCCATTGCACCGCCCAGAGCTTTTCCTAAAGTGCCGGTGATGATGTCAACTCGTCCCAAAACGTTTTTCAGCTCTACGGTTCCGCGCCCTGTTTTACCGATGAAGCCTGTTGCGTGGCATTCATCCACCATAACTAACGCGCCGTATTGGTCGGCCAAATCGCATATTCTGTCCAATTGTGCTACATAACCGTCCATTGAAAAAACGCCATCCGTGACGATGATTTTGAATCGTGCATTGGCCGCGGCTTTCAGCTGCAATTCCAGATCTGCCATGTCGTTATTCGCATAGCGGTAGCGCTGGGCTTTACACAGTCTCACGCCATCAATAATAGATGCGTGATTTAAACTGTCAGAGATGATGGCATCTTCAGCCGTTAAAAGCGGTTCAAAAACACCGCCGTTGGCATCAAAAGCAGCCGCATAAAGAATGGTGTCTTCACAGTGAAGAAATTCAGCAAGTTTTGCTTCCAATTCTTTATGGATGTCCTGAGTCCCACAAATAAAACGTACCGATGACATCCCAAACCCATGCGTTTCTAACGTTTTCTGAGCGGCCGCTAAAACTCTAGG
>JAKMEB010000048.1 GCA_022426185.1 Schleiferiaceae bacterium | reverse complement strand
CCTGCATTCGCCAAACATGTGGTGATTGCAGCTGTCAATGTTGTTTTTCCGTGGTCAACATGACCAATTGTACCAATGTTCAAGTGAGGCTTGGTACGTACAAAATTCTCTTTTGCCATGACTAGCGATTATTAAATATATAAACAGTGTAAAGATTCAAAAATTAAAACTTAGAGCCAATGACGGGAATTGAACCCGTGACCTCTTCCTTACCAAGGAAACGCTCTACCCCTGAGCTACATCGGCGTAACTTAGAGCGGAAGACGGGATTCGAACCCGCGACCCTCAGCTTGGAAGGCTGATGCTCTACCAGCTGAGCTACTTCCGCGGTAGTGGGGGGAGCAGGATTCGAACCTGCGAAGGTTTCCCAACGGATTTACAGTCCGTCCTCGTTGGCCGCTTGAGTATCCCCCCGGTGTGCACTTGATTCCACTAGAAAATCAAACGCAAAACGTGAGCCGATAGTCAGATTCGAACTGACGACCCCGAGATTACAAATCACGTGCTCTGGCCAACTGAGCTATATCGGCATTAATGTCAAAGTACTTCCGCTTTTGTTAAACGGACTGCAAATGTAGTAAAGAGAATCAAACGCACAATACCTATAAAAAAAAAAGTGAAGACATTTTGCCTTCACCTTAGATCTCATATAGTTAACCTGTTGATTTTATTGAGGTTTCAGTATTTTTTCTTTGTGTTTTTTTAGCTGTCGAATCAACACATCCACGGCAATATCCGCCGCTTCCTCAAAACTCTTGCGCTCTTTCGTCACCACTATGTCAGATCCCGGTACACTCATGCGCATTTCTACAATCTTATTTTCGCGATTATGATTGTTATCGACTTTGAGAAAAACTGCCGTACTTATAGCACGGTCGTAAAATTGCGTCGTCTTAGCCAATCGCTCCTTGATGAAGGTGATTAACTTGCCGTCTGCTTTGAAATTTACGGATTGAACATGTACAGTCATAGTCTTATGATTTACGACCCTTTGGGATGAGTCTGGTTATATACTTTAACAAGCTCCTCAAATGAACTGGTCGTATACACCTGCGTGGAGCTCAAGCTTTCATGGCCAAGCAACTCTTTAACAGTATTGATATCAACCCCAGCATTTAGGAGATGCGTGGCATAAGAATGGCGCAGTGCATGCGGGTTCTTATCTACCACCGTTGTAGTCCTTTTAAGGTAGTATAAAACTCGATTATAAACAAGATTGTCGTACAGCTTTTTTCCTTTAGCAGTAAGCAAAAGAGCCGGAGAAAGGCGCGCAGGTAATTGTTCTCTTAACTCTATGTAACGCGTATAGTACTCTTCCAGCAAAGCCGGCATTGGAATTTGACGCTCCTTGTTTCTTTTCCCTGTGACTCGAACTAATTTTCGAGACCAATCAAAGTGCGAAGGTGTTAACGAAATCACCTCTGCTCGACGAAGGCCCAAACCATAAAGCAACAACAATAATAATTGGTCTCTACTACCCTCAAAATCTGCTGTGAATAAGTCGGGGTCATTGACTAAGGATTTCAAGTCAGCCGCAGGAACACTCATGACTATTTTCTTTGCAGTCTTCATGCTACGAACGCCTTGTCCCGGGTTTTCAGTGATCAATGCCTCTCGAATGGCCCATTTATAAAAAGTGCGAATACAACTGAGTGTACGATTAATGGAGCGCGGTGAGATGCCCTGCTTGTTTCGCCAAACTATAAAGCGCTTAACATGGGCCTTTTGCGCGGTCAATAACGTTGAACCGGCCTCCTCGTTTAGATACAAAGACCAACGCTCCAACTCCTTTTTGTAGGCCACAGAAGTTTTAGGACTGTAGCCGCGCTCTGCCGTGAGATACAAGAGAAATTGATCAATATGTACGGGTGAAGATTCCAAAGAGGTAAGGTAATGCGCGACATGATTAAAAACAAAAAGCCCAACCTTACGGTTGGGCTTTTCTTTATAATCTAAGCTTAGATTATTCTGATTCTGCTTGACGCAAAGTCTGAATGTAAGCTGCTTTCTCATGCATGCGACGCTTTGCTTCCGTTGGTTTCGTATGATAACGATCCCTACGAAGCTTACGCACTACACCCGTAGAGCTGTGTTTTCTCTTATAGCGCTTGAGTGCGCGTTCGATCGATTCACCTTCCTTAACATTAATTACGAGCATAGTAACACCTCCTTTCTTTAGGATGGCGAAAGTACACCGATTTTTCTATTCCGATACATAGTGTCGTAAAAAAGTCGTGTCTACATCCGAAAATTCTTCCCAAAGCACTAATTCCTTCCAAAGGACAGGGCCAAAGCGCTCCCGATAGAACACAATTCTTTTGACTTGATGGAATCTAAAACCATAAAAATTATTCAAGTCAATGAATGAACTGGTGTTTAAACAGAGTTTAGGTGTGCGAGAAACCACATAAAACACACTGTCCCATTCCTTTTTCCAACGGGCATCGAGGGAACGGATTTTCCGCAACTGAGAAACCGTTGAGAAATAGCCCCATCGAGACCTTTCCTCAATAATGGCATGCGCAGACCATGGACCTATTCCGCGGACGGCTACAAGCGCTGCACTATCAACTTCATTTAAATCTAATCGTTCGACACGATTGTTGGTTACATGCTCTGATTTAGGCTCATCCCAAGGAATCAACTTTGGGTTTTGCCAAGAACTGCTGCCCCACTGCTCTTTTTGCTGTGGAGGTATTGGCGTAAAATCAAAGTTGCCAGTACTTACAAATAAAGTATCCATCCCCGGTAAAGATTTTAAGGCCAAGAGGTCTTTTATTGTCCAACTTTTCTTGCATCGGTACCACCATGATTTTTTGGCTGCCTCGGGTAAAGGCAATGTAAAAATGGTATTTGAATCCAACTGGTTGACTCTTAATGCTGGATGCTCTGACCACCACATAGCTAAGAAGCCGAGGCGCGCGAAGCGCGCCTCGGCCGCCGGTCGTAACCAAATAGTGGCCGCAAGAGCGGCCACTATCAAAAGCTGAAAAGTTCGAATTATTTGTGCTTTGGCCTGGTGCATTACAGTTGCATTTGCATGCAAATTGGGAAGTGCGTGGCTAGACTACAAATTTCGTGAATAACTAAACGTTACCGACTTAATCTCGCGGTGTATCGTCATTGTCTTTATATGAGTCCGGTTCGCTTTTCGGTGGCGTCTTTAGCACCTTACGAAAGAAATAGATGGTCGCCGCAAGAACGGTTCCTTGCGTTAAAATGATCATGATTAAAGCTGAAGTCGTCATTATTGTGCGGCTTTTTTACGTTTATTGGAAGCAATCTTAACCATGGCCACAAGACCAAAGAAACAAGCCAGTAAGAAGAAGCGGCTCATGTCGATATAGAACATATTAGTGAGGACTCCGTCCTGCATCCATTGCACTCCTGTGTTGATGTGAAAGATCTGGTTGATGATGCTGTCGTTTGCCCAAGGCCATCCTTGTCCTGTGGTAAGGCTGTTGAAGGCGGTAGACCAATCGGACAACTCTCCATTCAAGGGTTTAAACAGTGAGGTTAGGAAGATAATTCCTATGAAGAGGGGTGTGACGTATTTGATAATGGGGCGATAAATTCTAGGGACGCGCATGTCCGCACCGTCGGTAATTTCTTTCCAACCTTTGTCCATTCCAAAGACCCATGCGAAGAGAATAACCTCAGCGAGGGCAAAAATGACCAGACTCACGGTTCCCGTCCAATAATCGTATTCATCAAAAACACCCTTCTCAAAGAAGAAAATGGTGGGTAAGCCCATGAGTAGGATGGCAATTCCCAACAAGATAGCACTCTTGTTTTTCGTCCATCCAAATTCATCTTGTACGAAGCCCATCCATGGCGTTCCCATGGCTAACGAGGAGGTAATCCCTGCAAAGAACAGCAGACCAAACCACGCAACACCGGAAATTACCGCCATCACACTCCCCCATTGATCAAAGAGGAACGGCATGGTCTTAAACGCCATCATAAATCCTGCATTATCAACAACCCAATCCAGACCTAGGTACCCTACGGCGATAGGAATAACGACTGCCGAACCTAAAACAATCTCAACAAAACCGTTCATCCAACCTGCTGACATAGCATTCAGCGCAATGTCGTCACGCTGCTTTAGGTAAGAACTATAACAGTGAATAGTACCCATTCCTACGGAAAGCGTAAAGAAGATTTGACCGGCAGCAGCCAGCCAAATTTTAGGATTTGCTAAAGTCGAAAAATCAGGCTCCCACAAAAAGTTGAGACCAATGAACGTGGAACAATCGTCACAACGGCCTGTCGAACCTGTTGTCCAAGACATAATCGCGAGGAATGCACCGAAACCAATAAGCAAAGGCATCGCGATTTTTGCAACTTTTTCGATTCCTGCGCTCAATCCTCTGGAAAGAATGTAGATGTTTATAGTCAAAGTAATAAGGAATGCAAGTAAGGCCCATACTGGAAAGTTAATACCGCTTCCAAGATCAACGTAGTTATTGAAGAAGGTATCTAATTGGTCTAGATTAGCCCCTAAGAAATCGCCTTTCAGAGACTTTAATGTGTAGGTAAGCGTCCAACTTTCGATATAGGTGTAGTACGCCATGACCCCCATGTTCGTAAAGATTCCAAATACACCAAAGTACTTCCAGACCCTACGTTTGGTCATGTTATCTAAAATGAAGGGCGTACTGTGATCACCAAAACGACCACCGAAACGACCCATCGCCCATTCTACCCAGAGCAAAGGAATACCCATAAGTAGGAAACTAACGAGATAGGGTATTATGAAAGTTCCTCCTCCATTTTGAACGGCTTGAACCGGGAAGCGCAAGAAATTACCTAAACCAACGGCGTTTCCTGCCATTGCTAAAATGAGCCCTACGCGTGAGCCCCATGCTTCTGTTGATTTTGCCATGCTCCTTACGGATCTATTAGAGTGAACTCCGAAAATAGTGGAAAGCAGTGGTCCCTACAAATATGTACTTACAATCCTGCTTGATTTGCAATGATTTCTAAAGCCTGTTTAAAACTGTGCGGATGATAATCCAATTCCTCACGTGCTTTAGAGATGTCGAAACCGGTTCTGGGTGGACGTTTCGCAGGTTGATTTAGGGTCGTAGAATCGGTACGCGTTACGGACTCCATGGAGAGATCAAAGTGTTCAGCGACCTGCCCTACTAATTCATAAATGGACATAAAATCCGGTCCTGAAATATTATAAACTCCCTGCGCGCATTGATCTGCGGCTAGTAAAGCACCCTGAGCTAAATCTTCAGCGAGCGTAGGAGTTCGAAATTGGTCGTCCACGACATTGATAGGCTGGCCCTTTTCTAAAGCGCCTTTCGCCCACAAAACGATGTTACTTCGGCTCAGGTCTTCTGCCATACCAATCACAAGTACGGTACGTAAAATACTCCAAGAGGGCAATTCTTTAATAATTTCTTCAGCTTCTAATTTCGTCCATCCATAATGACTCAAGGGCCTTGCCTCAGCATCTTCTTTATACGGACCGTCCTCTCCATCAAAAATGAAATCCGTACTTATATGTACCACATGCGCACCAACTTCATTTGCTGCATTGGCAATATTACGTGTACCCTCTACATTCATCAAAGTAGCTTGCTCTGGATGCAACTCGCATTCATCAACGTGGGTCATGGCAGCGCCGTGAATGATTATATCCGGCTCAAAATCACCGACCACGTCACTCACATTCTCAGCATTGGTAATATCCATGGCGGCATAGGCGGCAGTGCCCATAGCTTTAGTTCTGTTCGCCCCGCGAGAGGTAGCAAGAAAAGTATGCTGCGGATAATTGGTTGTGGCCGTAGCAATTTTCTGACCCAATAGGCCGTTGGAACCTGTAAAAAGTATCTTCATCAGTAGGAGGTCTGAGTTTGTTTATTGAACCAATTGCGAAATGCGCGTATCTGTTCGTCATTACCCAAAACATAGAGTTTCGAATGCGGCGCTACTTTAAAATCGGGCGATGGATTCACGACCAATTCCCCCGATTCATCCACATAGCCAATGACTGTGCAGCCGGTTTGTTGGCGAATCTTTAGGTCTTTAATGTTGCAATTAAATAGCTCTTCGGGCAGCTCGTCTACGACAATTTCTTCAATGTTTGTTGCACTGGATCCGCCCACACTTAAATGGTCAAGAAAATTCATGACCCCTGGATTCATCAGGTTATGGGCAAGATGCGACCCGCCTACCAGATTAGGGCTGACGGTATAATTTGCGCCTGCTGCTAATAGCTTTTTCTCCGTACTTTCTGTATTTGCACGTGCACCTATAATCAATCTAGGGTTCAATTGACGGGCCGAAATCACCACAAATAGATTGTCTGTATCCGATGCAAGGGCAGCGACTAGACTGCTCGCATGCGCTATGTTCGCCTTCTCGAGAATCTCATCATTCGTTGCATCACCAATCAATACGACGACCCCATCTAACTCCTCGCGGTATCTGTTCGCGCGCTCCTCATTCAATTCCAACACAACGACCTGTACGCCGTAGGCTTTCAGTTTGCTCACCACCTGACGTCCGTTTCGTCCAAGTCCACAGACGATGGTATGATCCTTTAGTTTTTCCACCTTGCGCTCCAATCTTTTCGTTCGTAAATACAGTTGCACTTTTCCGTCGATGGCCAATTGGGCTAAAAGGCCCGCACCGTAGGCAAAGGTTCCAAAACTTGCAACAATTAAAGCTATGGTAAACCAGATGCCACCAGTACTCAGTGGACCTACTTCATTGAAACCAACGGTACTTACCGTCTGGATTACCATGTAAAAGGATTGCAACCAATTAAAACCCTCAAGCCAACGATAGCCTAGTGTTCCTGCAATTAATATCACTGCAAAAACAAAAAATACATTTTTTAGACTTTCGAACGGATTACTCATTGGCTTAAAGGTACGCTCTTGAATAATGAGCCGGTAACCTGAGGCACAGATTTATTTAATCTCGAGTGTTTAGTGCGGCAGCTTATCACGTAAAATACCGTAAAGGAAGGTTCCGAACAAAGCGCCTATCAAAACGATGATGTAGCCGACGAAACCCGCACCAATATTCACGACAATGGGACCGGGACAAGCACCGCTTAATGCCCAACCCAAACCAAAGATAATACCACCAAAAAGGTACCGAGAAATACTCCAGGACTTGGGCTCAAACACAATAGGTGCGCCTGAAAAATCTTTGGCATTGTTCTTTTTCATAAACCATACCATAGGCACACCAATAGCCACTGCTAATCCAATAATTCCGTACATGTGAAAATCCTGAAAACGGAACATCTCCTGAATTCTATACCATGAAGCGGCTTCACTTTTAAACATAATAATACCAAATAAGGTACCTGCAAGTAAAAATTTTATCTGTTTCATGGCTTAATAGATGAATGGGAAAATCAAATGTGTCATAGCAAGTCCTCCAATAAAAAAGCCCACTACTGCAAGCAAAGAAGCGGGCTGAAGGTTTGATATACCTGAAATAGCATGGCCTGAAGTACATCCACCGGCATAACGGGCACCGAAACCGACCATAAAACCGCCTAGAACTAGAATCATAATATTCTGCCACGAGCTTAGGGCTTCCAAACCGAATTGGCTCGGTGGTGCATATGCTGTTGGTGCGGCAAAACCCAGTGCAGCAAGATCTTCTATGGTCCCTTCTGAAATGGCGACTACATAATCTGGAGTAGTTAAAAAATTCGAAGCAATGTAACCGCCTAATCCAGCTCCCACAAGGAAAAGCAGATTCCAGCTTTGCGCTTTCCAGTTGAATTGGAAAAACGGAGCAAATTTATCTGCGCCGCATAAAGTGCACAATGTTCTCAAGTTGTTTGAGAAACCAAATGATTTACCAAAGTAAAGAAGCAGCCACATCACGAATGCTATGAGCGCACCACTTATGTACCAAGGCCAAGGTTGTAGAATCAAATCCATCATCTTTTAGCTCTTTATAAAGTCGTGGGACAAACGTAATCTGATACCTTTAATCCAGCTTCCTTAATCGCTTTAAATCCTCCCGCAACATCCACCATATTGTGGTAACCCCGGGCTTTAAGAATGGAAGCAGCAATTACGGAACGGTACCCCCCTGCACAATGGACATAAAAAGTACCTTCTTGCGGTACGCTTGCCATTTGATCGTTTATGAAATCCAGTTCTACATGAATCGCATCAATCAAATGCTCACTCAAAAACTCTCCAGATTTACGAACATCAACTACCGTTGCATCGGTAATATCTTTCAGTTCTCCGGCGGTTACTTGTGGT
>JAKMEB010000056.1 GCA_022426185.1 Schleiferiaceae bacterium | reverse complement strand
TCTAGATACTTAATTCCTTTTTTCTAAACCAAAATGGAATGCCAGCGCAAGTGCCACAACAGTCACCGATCCGATCACATTGTACCATAAAAAGCCCAATGAAATCACCTCAGTGGTATTGAGGTAGTGACAAAAAAGAACCACCAATTGGCCTATAATTCCTGCTTTCAATATGGACTTACCACCTATGGGTTTAATGAACAACGCCACAAGAAAAATCCCCAAAATCGTACCATAAAAGAGGCTCCCTAGGACGTTTACCAATTGGATCAAATTCTCGTACAACGGCGCAGCGAGGGCGACACCTATGGCGGCAATCCCCCAAACAAACGTAAGTGTTCGGATCGTGCGTTTCGGGCGTTGGGACTCCCCCTTGAAGACCGTATAATAATCTACATAAGTCGTCGTAGCCAAGGCACTAACCTCTCCAGCAGTGCTGGACATGGCTGCACTAATAATGACGGCAAGCAGCAAGCCCACCAGGCCTTTGGGCAGGAAGTTGAGCACGAAAGTAATAAAGACGTAATCTGTATCCTTGCGCTGAAAGTTAGGTACATGAGTTTCAAGTGAAGTCATATAGGTTTCCCGTACTTGACTCAAGGTTTCTTTATGCGCCTGGACTTCAGCCCAATCTCCATTTAATAAAGCCGCTCTTTTTGCTTCAAAAGCTTGGGTATGAACGCCCTCTAAACGAACCAATTCTTGTTGAATTTCCAAAGGTGCGCGCTTTACCTCACTCTCGTTAAAGAAGATGGGGGGTTGCGTGAATTGGTAAAAAACAAACAGAAGCACACCAATAGCTAAGATGGAAAACTGCATGGGAACTTTAAACACGCCATTAAACAATAATCCAAAACGGCTGGTCGATTGATTTTCAGCACCTAAATAGCGCTGAACTTGGCTTTGGTCCGTCCCTAAATAACTGAGCGATAGAAATAATCCACCCGCCAATCCAGACCATAGTGTGTAACGCGTTCCAGGATCTAAACTGGTATTGATGATGTTGAGTTTACCCATTCTTCCGGCGATGTCATAGGCTTCGGGTAGCGAAACTGGTATCTTATCTACCAGCAGATAGGCGGCGATACCCATCCCACTGAGGATGGTAAGCATCTGCCACTTTTGAGTCACTGCTACAGCCGCAGAGCCTCCTGAGACCGTATAGAAAACTACAATGAGCCCTATAATGACAATCATAAGGTTGAGCGATACACCCAATGCAGCGCTCAAAACAATAGCCGGCGCGAATATGGTAATGCCTGCGGCCAACCCGCGAGACATCAAAAAAAGAGCTGCAGTGAATAAACGGGTTTTACGGTCGAAGCGCTGCTCGAGGAATTGATAGGCAGTTACCGCACTCATTTTACGGTACGCAGGAACAAAGAAAATGCTTACCAATATGACCGCTAAGGGAAGTCCAAAATAGAATTGGATAAAACCCATGTCCTCAGCATAGGCCTGACCTGGAGTAGATAAAAATGTGATGGCTGAGGCTTGTGTGGCCATAATTCCCAGGCCAATGGTCCATAAACTTACATCTTTGGAACCGCTAAGCAGTTCACCAGCATTACGACGCCGAGTTTTGTAAATCCCATAGCCTACGATCAACGCTAAAGTTGATACTAATACAATCCAGTCTATTGCGTGCATTTACACGTATTGACGTGTGATAAAGTAGAATGCTACAATCTCAGCTAATAGAAGGGCTACAACGCCTATGTAGTATTTTTTCCAATTAACGATTGATGTGTTTTTAATGGTCATAATGGAGTATGTTTTGTAAAAGTTTCATAGCACCTGGAACACCCGCAGGCAATTCCCTAAAAAGTGACAAGCCTGTGTAAATAACGGAACCTTTCTCGTAATGACCAACAACAGTACTGTTCGAATAGTTCGCACCTGTACTTTCTGTAATAGTAAGGACTTCGGTCATTCCTTCGTAGGATTTCGGGAAGTACAATCCCCGTTCTTGTACCCAGTAGTCAAAATCTGAAGCGGTGATCACATTTGGGGCAGAAAGTAACGGGTGTTTGCTCAAGGAAATAGGCGCGTCCTCTTCGGTCACACGGTCTCTTCCGATCACTAGTGGCAACGGCGTAGGCAGTTCAACACCACTTCTCCCCGCTGTAGTGTAGGTTACAACAAAGTTGCCGCCACCTGCAACAAAGCTCTTGATTCGATCGCCACTATTCATCAACCATTTCTCGGTATTAAAGGCGCGAATTCCAACAAGTACAGCATCTACTTCGTTCCATAAATCAGGAGTGTCCTCGGTGATCCGAAGTACCTCATACCCCAAATTCTCCAAGGTTTCATCCATAATATCACCAGCACCTTCAATGTAGCCCACTTTGATGCGCTTCTTATTAAGATTAAGCACAGCTAGTGTACTCGTGGCCTCCATGTAGCGGTAATGCGTACCAATGTGTGGGTAGGAAATCTTATGTTCTTCTTTGAAGAGCGGCAAAGAAATAGAACTACCCTCTACCATAGAATAAGGAGCAATGTGTAGCGTAAATTTTCCTTTCTCCATCGATTTTGGTACCTCCGCTGTGAAGTGATTCCACCCTTTTGAAAGTTCAACCTTATTGTTGTCACTGTGCCAAACAATAATTCCTGCTTGGTCCTTGGCTAACACTGCCCATTGCTCTTTACCTGCTTTGCTGGCATGGATAGAGTATCCTACGGCGGCGCCTTTTCCGGTACTCCAATACACTCTTTGGTCAAACTTAGCATGAACGGCGGGTTCAATGGCTA
>JAKMEB010000037.1 GCA_022426185.1 Schleiferiaceae bacterium | reverse complement strand
CATGACATTCTGATAATTTTCATAACGTAAGCCGCCGGAAAAGTCGCCGTCGGTGTAAACAAAGTTTGCATACCCTTGGCCCAAGAAACGCTCATCCGGATAAAATTCACCGGTAGGGTCTATCCCTTCATCACGAAGGTACCATTGGCCGTCTAGTTGGAAATTACCATGCAACTGACCTCCATAAGAATTTTGGGCTATTGCCGCACCAGGTAAAACAAGTAATGTGAGCAGCTGAAATACGAATCTATTCATCAGTATCTAGTGTTCAACCGATTCTCCTCTTGCTACTTTTGCAACGACTTCTGCTAAGTTTTCTTCATCGCCAGGTGAATAGCCGCTGTGTTTCCAGACAACTTCACCGTCAGCATTTAAAACCAAGGTGAAGGGTACATTAACAATACCTAAGTTGCGTTTTAGATCTTGATTCTCGTCTAACAACACGGTATATTCCCATCCTTGCCCTTGTACCATGGGGGCTACACGAGATGAGTTTCTCGTATCGTCAATACTTACTGCTAAAACCTTTGCGCCAAATTCCTCTTCAAGGTCGATTGCATAGTCTGAGAAAGCGGTTAATTCTTTAATACAGGGTTTGCACCATGTGGCCCAAAAGCCAATAACTGTGGGTCCTTCGGTACTAATTTGATCTTTGATATCAACGAGCTTTCCATCAAGGGTTTTGAGGGTCGTGCTGGGCAATTGTTGCGCCTGCAAGCTAATTGTTAAGAAGGTGACAGCTGCAGCTGCGATTAGGTTTTTCATCTATAGCGATTTAATCAAAAAAAAACGGGGGACCGAAGTCCCCCGTAAAAATAGCAATTTTTAAGTCTTAGTGTGCAATGTTCAAACGTAAGGTCTTGCTCACCCCGTTCACATTTACATTTACAAAATACAAACCTGCACTCATTGCGCTGGTTTCTAAGTTGATTTTCTGAGTACCTGCCTCAACAGTTTGCGCATCAGTATAAACCGTTTGGCCTGTTGCATTTACTACATTGATCGCAACATCAGAACGATCGATTAGATCCATCTCAATGCCTGCAAAATCATTTGCTGGATTTGGATATACTGCAATGTAACGTGCAAGGTTGTCCATTTCATTAACACTTGAAGTAGTGTATTCTGCATAGGCAGCTTGCAATACTTCACCAGTGGTATTGTCTTGCAACCAAACAATGATGTCCATATTGCTCGTACCAACCCAGAAATCAAACGAACCTTGAGCAGGCGCAGTATTCACAGAAATCGTAGAATTTGCGTAATGTGTGTAGGTATTTCCTGCAGTCATTGACCCCATAGCTTTACCATTTTCACCGTCCATAAACTTACGGAAGACTTGGTAGAATGTAGTTTCACCATTGGACTGTATGTTATGACCAATTTCTTTTTCAATCATCGCCATGTGTAGCACATTATTAGAACCTAAATTCCCTAGTGCCTCTACTTCAACATCACATTGAATGTAGTTGCCAGTAAAACTCCATTCTGCTGACATTTCAGCAAGAGCAGGAATTCCTGTTACTGCATCGATGTTTGCTTGACTGGTAGGTACATTTGAGCCTGAATAAACAACATCTGGAACACCGCTAATTCCGTAGGCACTGCGACGTGCTAGTGCTTCTGAATTGTATGCAGGGTCGTTACCAGGAGCAGGCCAGTTCATCTGGTATTTCACAGAAACTAACTGCGTACCTGATGTATTGGCATCATTATCATCCAATAATTGCTTGTAATCAGGATTAAAACTAGCACATGGGCCACAAGTAGAGGAAGTAAATTCTTCTGCCAGAACAACGCGATCTGCTGTTGCTGTTACCACTTCAATAGTTGAAGTTAGCATGTCATTACCCGTATTTTGATCGTTGCCTCCGTTCAAAGAAGACGCCCAAACATCTACAGTGTAAGTGCCTGTGGTACTTGGGTTCCAACTTGTGCTGTGTGAGAAGGTGTACGTTTGGTACGGCGCAATACTTAAGCCGGTTAACGCATCTGTAACGGTGGTACCGTTGTCAATTTTGTAGTTCAAATCCATTGAAGTGATGGTCGTTCCACCGTAGTTCGTAATGGTACCTTCTATAGTGAAAGGGGCTTGGTTCAAACCTACTGTACTGAACATGTCCAATGATTCGGTTGCTAAATCAAAGTTGTATGGAGCGAAAATTGAGAAGTCGTCAATTCCTAACCCGTACAACCAACCGCCAGCATCTTGGTAGTTGAAGGCAAACTGAACATTACTGTTACCACATGCTGCGCTGATGTCAATCCATTGTGAGGTCCAATCAGCTCCTGGAGTAATATCGGCTAGTGAAGTCCAAGTCGTTCCGCCATTTGTGGTGTATAAGAATTCACTAATTTCCGTTGCATTATTGTAAGTGCCTCCGAAAAAGAAACTTTTAAACGTTGCATGTAGAACAGAATAGTTGCTGAGGTTGATGGTATCCGTAATTAGGTATTCATCAGATTTATCACAGTTGCAATCGTCATCGTTAGTTCCTAAGATGTTCGATCCCGGGTCTGTGATGGTGAAGAACTGAGAGCTCATTGAAGAAGCAGATCCTGCTTGGAATCCACCATCAGTTGCGCTCGTTGATTGTGTCCATCCGGTAGGGATACCTGAATTAAAATCCCAAGACTGAATAGTGCTCTGGCCTTGCGCAAAGACTGCTGCAGATGCAAACAAAGCCGTTAGGGTGAGTAGAGTTTTTTTCATGCATTTGTGTTTTAGAGGTGGAAAATTAATGAAATTTTCGGTAACTAATTAGCTGGTCAACCAATAATAGTCTAAAAGACATTGTTTATATTTGAACCAATTAGAAAACCCCTATTATGAAAAGATTATTTCTACTCTTATTTGCCTCGGTTACTACACTAACCTATGGCCAATCGTTGACTGTGGTTGAACAGGATACAGTAGTTGAAATTAATTCCACTGCAGTTGCAGATTATGGATTCCACATTAAGATTAAAAATACCAGCACTGAAGATTTAGAAATAATGGTACGTCGTGCTTATGCGAACCCCACCTGCGCATACGACAGCGGCTATTTTTGCTGGGACTACTGCTACGGCGCAGACATTGACAATTCTATAGGACATGTCGCCATAGATGCTGGGATGGAGAAAAATGATTTTAGCGGACACGTATACTCACCTTCAACAAGCGCGAGCTGTTCAGATTCTACGCGCTATGTCTTTTACAGCGGTAAAAATCCAAACGACAGCTTAAGTGTCTGGGTAACTATTTCGGCAGGGCCAACTATGGGTACATTGTCTTTAGAAGTAAGTGAAAGTAGATTATACCCTAATCCTGCTAAAAACAGTACAACCATCGAGGTACAACGTTCCAGTGAACTTGCTATATACAATGCTCTAGGTGCTTTAGTAAAACGAGAATCGCTTTTGCCCGGAACAAATACTGTCGCCCTGCATGATTTAAGCAATGGAGTTTATCTCTATTCATTAGATGGCGGGACGTATAAAAAACTCATAGTCAGTCATTAAGAAATAGCACAAAGAATCGCCGCGCAATTTGCGCGGCTTTTTTCGTTTATAACACACGATAACTAAGAAACGAACGTTAGTTATTGGTTCAACCGGTTTAGACCATGATTTACTACGTAAAAGGAGCATTTGTTTTGAAGACAGCCACTCAGGTTGTCGTTGATTGCGCAGGTGTGGGATATGATGTACAAATCTCACTAAACACCTACGCAGATGTGGAGCCGCTTACGGAGGGCTTACTTTATACGTACCACTTGGTCCGTGAAGATGCACAAATGCTTTTTGGGTTTAGCACCCAGCGTGAACAGGCGCTTTTTGAGTTGTTGATCAGCGTTAGTGGAGTTGGTGCAAATACAGCTCGCGTGATATTAAGTTCTTTAAGCCCTACAGAAGTAGAGCAAGCCATTATGAGTGAGGACATACCTACGCTTCAAGGGGTAAAAGGTATTGGCGCAAAAACGGCACAAAGAATTGTTATTGACCTCAAGGATAAGGTGGTGAAGACCGCAGCAGGACTAGATACAAGTGGACCAGTTGCGAAGAGCGGTGCACGCGCAGAGGCCCATTCGGCGTTGACTACCTTAGGTATTAGTGCAAAGCAAGCGGAAACGGTATTGAACAAACTGTTGAAACAAAACCCAGGAGCACCGACGGAAGAATTGGTCCGTCAAGCCCTTCAAATGCTCTAAATGACGCAAGATTTGTTTAAGACCTATGGCTGGTTCACGCTGGTCGCGTTACTTAGCATACCACAGCAACTCTTCGCTCAAAGCGATGGAGGAAACTCAGATACGACCCAAACCTCCGGGAGTATTTCTTTGCCACAGCCGTCCAACTTCCAACGTGAAATTATTTTCGACCCCATTACTGGAAACTATCTGGTTTACAAACGCATTGGGGATTTGCTACTGCCCGTCCCTGAAGTCTGGACTGCAGACCAATACCGTCAATGGATGTACGATACGGCAGAGCTTGATTATTTCAATTCGAAAAGCGCTGCGTTCAATGCCAGCGGGGACGATCCTCGTGATAATGCCGGCCTCATACCACAGATTCAGACTGGAAATGAAGCTTTAGGACAAGTATTTGGGAGCGATTTGGTCGAAATCCGTCCGCAAGGAATGGCAGAAATTCGATTTGGAGGAAAATACCAGTACGTGGAAAACCCGGGAATACCGGTAAGAAATCAAAAAACCTTTGCATTTGACTTTGGTCAGCGCATTCAGATGAATGTGAAAGGGAAAATTGGAGATCGTCTGGAACTGGGAGTGAACTACGATACCGAGGCGACGTTTGCATTTGACAATAAAATGAAACTGGACTTTGAAGGGGAAGAGGACGATATTGTCAAACGCCTCGAGATGGGGAACATCAATCTTCCATTGAATAGTTCGCTCATTACTGGCGCTCAGAGCTTATTTGGATTAAAAGGCCAATTCCAGTTTGGTAATACCATGGTAACCACTGTGTTTTCAGAGCAACGTTCCCAAAGTGAGAGTATCAATGTACAAGGTGGTGGTACGACGACTGAATTCATGATTCAAGGAGATCAATACGAGGCCAACCGTCATTATTTCTTGAGCCAATTCTTTAGAAGTCATTACGAAGAATATTTACAGGATATGCCCCTGATTACCTCTCCTGTTCAAATCACGAAAGTGGAGGTTTGGGTGACTAATGAGCGAAGCTCGACCGTAAATTTGAGAAATATAGTTGCGTTCATGGATCTAGGGGCGGACAAGCGCTTTGCTTACCGCAACGATAGTCTGAACTTGCCGGGGGTAAGTATTTTTCCGGGTGCAAATACCAATATTGAAGGATTTCCAAACAATGCAAACAATCAGTTAGATCCATTGGCATTGGAGAGTACCATTCCTGGTGTTCGCGATATTGCTCTTGCCAATCAAGATTTGAGTTCCTCGGGTTTTTTGGAAGCTAAGGAGTACGTGGAATTGGCCAACGCCAGGAAACTCGAGCCAAATCAGTACAATGTGCATCCTCAGCTGGGGTACATCACTTTAAATCAATCGCTGAATCAAGACGAGGTATTGGCGGTAGCATTTCAATATACCGCTGCCGGTCGAACGTATCAGGTAGGTGAATTCTCAAACGATGGTGTGACTCCACCAAAGACCTTGATATTGAAGTTGCTGAAAAGCACGGTGCTTGATGTGCGTATGCCCACGTGGGATCTGATGATGAAGAACATCTATGCGCTCAACGCTTACCAATTGGACCGGGAAGACTTCTACATGGACATCTTGTACATGAACGATGAAACAGGTGTTCCTATTCCCTTTTTACCTGATGGTAATTTGAGTGATACGTTACTCATCGGAGTAATGGAATTGGATAAACTCAATACCAACAATGATCCATATCCGGACGGGATTTTTGATTTCGTACAGGGCGTAACCATCGACAAGCAACGCGGGAAGGTCATCTTCCCAGTAGTGGAGCCGTTTGGCAGCAATCTTGAGCGTAAATTGGATACTGAGCAAGCGCGTAACAAATATGTGTACAGCGCACTTTACGACAGTACCCGTTTCCGAGCACAAGAGCAAACGCAAAAAAATAAATTCATTTTGCGTGGGCAGTACAAAAGTGCTTCCGGTTCTGAAATTAGTTTGGGGGCCTTTAACATCCCTCAAGGCTCAGTAACCGTTACCGCAGGAGGCCGAACATTAGTTGAAAATCAAGATTATACGGTAGATTATTCGCTGGGACGTGTTCGAATCATTAATGAAGGTGTATTGAATTCAGGCTCACCCATCAAGGTGGGTTTCGAGAACAACACCATGTTTAATGTGCAAACTAAAACGTTCTACGGCACGACCATTGACCACAAAGTGAATGATAAGTTGAATATCGGGGGGACTTGGTTGCACCTTACCGAAAGACCGCTCACGCAGAAGGTGAATATTGGCGACGAGCCCATATCAAATACCATTTGGGGTATGAACACGAACTACAATTCTGAGGCGCCGTATTTGACCCGATTTGTGGATGCATTGCCTTTTATTGAAACCAAAGAAAAATCGCAACTCCAATTCCGCGGAGAGTTTGCCCACCTCATTCCCGGATCGCCTAGAGGGATTCGAATTACGGGAGCAGAAACGACTTATTTGGACGATTTTGAGAGTTCTCAAACGACTATAGATCTCCGCAGTTTAAATGCGTGGAACTTAGCATCTACTCCAGGAAAGCAAGCAGACTTATTTCCTGAAAGTGAGCTGAATAACGATTTAGCCTACGGTTACAATCGAGCGAAATTGGCATGGTACATTATTGATCCATCTTTTTATACAGGCGGTTCTAGTGTGCCAGATAACATTCGCAACGATCCAAACATTACCTCTGACCAACGAATGCGTGAGGTTTTGGTTAAAGAGGTCTTTCCAAATTACAGCTTGAGCACGAACGAAGCACGCAACTTAGCGATGTTCGACCTTGCCTATTATCCCAACGAGCGCGGCCCGTACAACTATGAAGTAGAAGGGCAAACTGGAGTAAGCGCAGGATTGGATGCCGATGGATTCCTGAACGATCCCGGATCGCGTTGGGGTGGGATCATGCGCCCGCTTCAGATCAATAATTTCGAGGAACAAAATATTGAGTTTATTCAGTTTTGGGTTATGGATCCGTTCTATGACAATCCAGATGCACCCGACGGCGGTGATATCTATTTTAACTTGGGTAGTGTCAGTGAGGACATCCTCAAGGACGGTCGCCAGAGTTTTGAAAACGGCATTCCAGCGGACGGGGATAAAAGTGGAATGGACAGCACCCAATGGGGACTGCTCAGTGAAATTCAACCCATCACAGAATTTTTTGACAATGCCAGTGGTGCTCGTGAGGCACAAGATGTTGGTTTTGATGCATTGGACGACACTGAGGAGCGTGCTTGGTCGCCTGTAGGTACTGGAAATTATCTCCAGCGCATCACCTCTGCTTATGGAGCGACCTCTAACGCCTACCAGCGCGCTTACCCAGATCCGAGTGAAGACAACTTTGTATTTTACCGGGGCGATAGTTTGGATAATGCAGCAGCGGATATTCTTCAGCGCTATAAAAATTTCAATGGTGTCCAGGGCAACAGTGCAACTGAGACTATCAATGGCGCACCTGCTTCTGCGACAAATGTCCCAGACAAAGAAGATGCCAATCGTGATCAAACGCTGAGCAAAACAGAGAGTTATTTCCAGTACCGTATTAGCATGCGTCCTGAAGATTTAGAGGTTGGTAAAAATAACGTCGCGGATATTTTTGAAACACAAAGTCACGATCTTCCCAACGGAATCAGCCGTCCAACGCGCTGGATTCAATTCAAAATTCCAGTATTTAAGCCGGAGAAAAAGGTAGGTGGGATTCAGGATTTCCGCTCGATTCGATTCCTCCGTATGTTCTTGACAGAATTTGAGGATCCATTAGTGATGCGTTTCGCGAAATTGGAACTGGTACGTGGCGAATGGCGCCGATTCCCTTTCAACCTCGATGATGTGCGCGAAAACGTA
>JAKMEB010000011.1 GCA_022426185.1 Schleiferiaceae bacterium | reverse complement strand
GCGGTGGAGATGCAAAGGCCTTGTCAAACCATCTAAAAAGCTACATATTTGCACCCTCGAATTACGAACTATATGCCCTACAGCGCATTGATGAATATTTTCAAAGTCAATCAGTTAAATAAATCCGCTTTCACATTAGTGTTGGCGTCGATAGCGCTGTTGTTTGCGGCACCCACTTCTGCTCAGACTAACTCAGTAAGCCCACTTAGTATAAATGGTTTAGGCGAAACAACCTTCGGAATTTCGCCTTCCTACGTAGGCATGGGAGGTACAGGTATAGGCTATTCTGATCGGTATACGATCAACGTTTTTAACCCTGCAGGTTATGCCAACCTAGAATATTCCACCCTGGAGATGAGTGGGGCTCATCGCACCTTCCGCCATCAATTGATTAGCGAGTCTATTGATCAAGACAACTACAATACGTATTTCGATTATTTTGGTTTCGGCTTCAAATTTGCGGATTGGATCGGGGGTGCATTTTCGCTCAGTCCTTATGCCGCGAAAGGATACAACGTAAGTGTTGCAGACTCCTCGGATGACTTTGGTATTTATGAATATCGTTCTATCGGCTCTGGTGGTTACGATCAGTTCACCTTTGGCATTGGTCTTCAGCCCGTGCCATGGTTTAGTGTTGGAGGAAATGCACGTTACATTTTTGGAGAAATGGAAACGAGTAACAAAACCATTATAGCAGATAACCAGTTCCTTTCGGTAAGCAAAACCCAAAAGACCGGAATTAGCGATTTGATATTCGATATTGGTACGCAAGTCCAGGGTGATTTCGGCCGTTTTCACATGGTTGCGGGTGCCATCTACGGCTTTGGAGGCGACATGAATTCACGTCAAATTTCAACGCAGTATTCATTCATTAATAGTGGAATCGTAGAAACGCCGGTCGATACGTTGTTTTATAATTTGGCAGAAGAAGGGAGTATAGTTCTTCCTACCTCTGCAGGTTTTGGCTTCGGACTAAGCAGAACGGTTGAGAATATTCCTGTCAACGCGTGGGATTTAGTAGTTGATTTTCGTAGAGTAAATTGGCAAGATTACAGAGATTTTACGCCACTCGGCGGGACGCCTGTTCAATCTGCTGTAGCATTTAGTGAGCGGGGAAGCGTGGGTTTCGTAATGGTTCCCTCTTATGTGATACCACAGCTCAGCCGCAGCTCGAATTATTTTGCAATATCAAGATACCGTTTCGGCTATTCTCGGGAAAAAGGTCAATACTATTGGCAAGACCCATCCACGGGTCCCACATATGTTACTCAAGAGATGAATTTTGGATTAACACTCCCCATTATTTACAGAAGTCTGGCTCCTGGTGAACAAAAGGCAAGCTTTTTGAATATAAGTGTAGGAAGAGGCACACGTTGGAGTGGTGTTGAATCCGATTTAAAAGAAGATTATTGGAATTTGAACTTTGGGATAACGCTCAATGACAAATGGTTCCAGAAATTTAGATATAGATAAAAACATGATGATTATGAAACGAATCTTATTTGTATTCGGTATTATTTTAATGAGCTTTTCGGCTGAGGCACAGGAATCTAAATGGGGTAACTCCATTGCCGATTCTGTTTCCTGTTTTCAGAATTATAACATCATGGGATCTTACTATCAAAGTAAAGACTATGCGGAGGCTTATGAAGCATGGAAAGCACTTTATGAAACCTGCCCATCGGCTAATATTCGCATCTACACCTACGGCGATAATATTATCGAGGCAAAGATTAAAGAGGCAGCAGATGATGCAACGAAAAATGCATTGATTCAGGAGCTCTTAGGTTTATACGATGCATTCGCGATAAATTTCCCAAAGGAAAAATCAAACGCGCTTTCCTCGAAAGCCTACCACTTTTATAATTACTACAGAAAGAATGCGGATAGCGTTTCAAAGGCGGTAGTTATGTTCGAAGAGGCAAAAGCTCTACTAGGGGATACAATGTCGGTAGCACATACCGATCGTTATTTCCAAGCGAACGTTAAAGAGTTCAATAAGACCAAAGACGTGGACCGCTTGTTTGAAGTATACAATTCTGTACTAGTTACTCTTGAGTTCAACTTTAATACGTTTAACGTTCAGAATTACTCCATGGAACTGAAGGCCGATTCTGTTCTTGATTTTATAGCCTATGCGGATAGCATTCGCCCTGGAGTTGAAGTAGAAAAAAATGCTTTTGACGCAAAATTGGCGATTTATGATTCAATCAATGCCTACAACAACTCTTCTAATAAGCGCATGAAGAAGGCTGCTAAATTACCTCCGTTGGTGAAGCCGTTAATGGACGCTCGTACGCAAGAGTTGGTTGGCGTTTTAGACAAAGCAGATGAGCTGAGAACGAAGTATGAGTTGGATGAGCAAGGGCTCACTTCAATTGATAAGCGTAAGATTTCAAATAATGAAATACGCCTAAGAAACATTACAAAAGTTCAACGCAATATTGATAAAATTTTGAGTCCGTTGTTAACGTGTAATAAACTTACGCTCATCTATAACGAAGAGGCGTTTGAGCAGAACAAGGACAATATTGACTGGTTGAAACGTGCTGGTAATTTATTACAAAAAGAACGTGTTGGAGCTGATGGTGAATTAACCTCATGTACCGATAACCCAGTATTTATATCTATCGCGGAAACACTTTACAAAATTGAGCCAAGTGCACAAGCTGCATTGAACATGGCAAAATTGGGTGTGAACAAATCCGATTGGGCTATGGCTAAGAAATACTACACCGAAGCCATTGAGCAAGAAGAAGATTTGCGTCGTAAGGCGAACAGCTACATGGGATTAGCTTATGTGAATCAAAAAATGGGCTCCTTATCTTCCGCAAAAAGCAACTGTTTAAAAGCAGGTCAGCTTCGTAAAAATTGGGGGAGTCCCTATTTGTATTTGGCCACGCTATATGCAGAGGCTGCAGGTACATGTGGTGCCAATGCTGTTGAGAAAAATGCAGTGTATTGGGCTGCGATCAATAAATTGAGCTATGCGCGGAGTATTGATCCAACCGTGGCAACCAAAGCAGCGAAACTCATCTCTGCCTACAGCCAGCAGATTCCTGATAAAGGAATTTCATTCCAATTAGGCTACAAAGAGGGCGATAAGATTAGCATCGGCTGTTGGGTGAATGAAACAGTCAGTGTGAAATTTTACTAAGTAAAAGACTAAGAAATTCATAATTCCCCTGGACGAAAGTCTGGGGGATTTTTTTTGGTCAATTTTACCGACATTCGTAGAGATGAACGGAATAACTAAACACTCTAGAACACTCCTCGTTGTGGCAGCATTTTTTGCCGTCGCCTGTTCGAATGATTCAGTTGAGGTGGTTGCGTTAAGCAAGATTCCAGTTGTTTTCCCGCTGAATGAGCAGCATGGTGCTCACATCACCTACAGCGATAGTGGACAAAAAGTATTAGAGATTCAAGCAGGTTTGTTGCAGGACTACGGAAATATGGACCCAGCATATGTTTTCTTTGGCGATGGTATTACCGTGAATTTTTACAGTGCAAACGCTAAAACTGCGACCGTTTTGAAGGCAGATACTGCGCGACAATTGAAAAAAGAGGATGTATGGGGCATCGGCGGTAATGTGATCGTGACCAATGGAAAGGGTGAGCGAATGACCACAGAGCTGCTGTTTTGGGATAAGAAAGAAGCACGATTGTACAGCGACGCAAAGGTTCAAATTCTTTCCGACGGTCAGTTAATCAGGGGAAAAGGATTCGAAGCCGATCAGTCGTTCGATACGTACCGCATCTATGAAGTTCAAGGAGAAATAACGGTAGACGATGAATAAAGCATTACGATTTATAGAGATTTTATGGCTAGGAGTAGCTGCAGTCAGCTCAGTTGAAATTTATGTCAATTGGGGTACCAATTGGCAAAACACGATTAAATTTTCCCTTTTCCTAGGAGCAGGGGTATTTATGTATTTCTTGCGAAGACGTTCGCGTTTAAAACAAAATAAAGAGTAAACATTGGAATACATCTTACCTATTGTACTTGCAGTATTCTTTTCCGCGCTCTTCTCCGGATTGGAAATGGCCTACTTAAGTATCAACAAGCTTCATGTAGAACTTGAGCGTCAAAAAGGAGGCATCGCTAATAAAGCACTTGGTTATCTCGTAGATCGACCCGCAGCATTCATCGCTGCAATCTTAGTGGGAAATAATGTAGCGTTAGTACTCTACGGCAATTATATGCACCGTGTTCTTACGCCGGTTTTCTCCGGTTGGGGTGCAACGGAATACCTGATTTTACTGCTAGAGACGTCTGTTTCGACGGTAGTGATTTTGGTCTTTGCAGAGTTTCTACCTAAGACTCTTTTTCGTCAAAATGCAGAAGGGCTCATGCGTTGGCTAAGTTTGCCAGCGTGGTTGATGTTTTGGCTGTTGCGTTTGCCAAGCGCATTGATGCTTGGCGTAAGCCAATTCTTCTTAAAATATGTGTTTCGTGTTGAGGCTCAAGAAGAAGCCAGTGCTTTTGGGCGTATGGAGCTCGACCATTACGTACGAGAACGGGTTCCTAGACAATCTGAAGGAGCTGAAGAAGTCGATCCGGAATTGGAAATCTTCAAAAACGCGCTTGAGTTTCCAGAGACTAAGGCTAGAGAATTCATGATTCCAAGGACGGAAATTGAGAGCGTTGAGGTAAATGAACTCCCTGAAAAGGTCCGTACATTTTTTATAGAGTCGGGTTTCAGTAAGTTGTTGGTTTATGAAGACAGCATCGATAAGATAATTGGCTATGTCCATGCATTTGAGCTTTTTAAGAAGCCCGATCATTTAAAGCGCGTTTTGCGTCCGGTAGCGTTTATTCCAGAAAGCATGCGCGCGGACGAAATTCTCAATTTATTTACGCGGGAAAAACGCAACATAGCTGTGGTTTTGGACGAGCACGGTGGAACCAGTGGTATGATCACGCTCGAAGATGTAATAGAAGAAATTTTTGGAGAAATAGAAGACGAACACGATACTGAAGAATTATTGGAGCGATGTATAAAAGAAGGTGAATGGTTGTTTTCAGCGCGTTTAGACATTTCTGATATCAATGAGAAATGGGGTCTTGAGCTGCCTCAAAGTGAAAATTACAATACGCTTGGAGGCTATATTTTGGACCTGTATCAAAGCCTTCCGGACAAAGGTACAGTGGTTCGAAGTGACCAATACTTGTTCCTAGTTCAAAAAACTAAAGCGAACAGGATGGAAGAGGTGCTCGTAAAGGCCAATTAATTGGCGCCAATCCTTATATTCGCAGACTCATTCATTTAATTGCAATACAATGGCAACCATCCAACGCATAAGACAGCGCTCAGGACTTTTAGTAGTTGTAGTGTTTGTAGCACTCATTGCTTTCCTTTTAGGAGATTTATTCCGTTCAGGAGGATCAAAGTTTTTTGGAGATCCTAATATCATCGGAACCGTTAACGGACGTGACATAACACGACAAGAACTCAGCCAAGGAATGGAAGAGTTGCGTGCAGGAAATCCAGAACAATACGCAAACACCACCAGCATTCAGCTTGCAAACTTTGTTTGGAACAACATCGTCACCGAAGAGTTGCTTTCTGCCGAACTAGGCGCATCAGGTATGAGCGTAAGTCAGCAGGAAATCTATTTTGATATCATCACCAATCCAAATATCCGTCAAAACTTTGCCGGAGCGAATGGTCAGTTTGATGAGAACATGTTTAAAAGCTACATCGCTCAGGTTCGAGAGAATCGTGATGCGTCAGAGCAGTCTGTGGAGATGTGGACGCAGTGGTTGGCTTTTGAGCGTGCTGTAGCAAGTCAGGCACAAAACTTCAAATACACGAACGCGATCGAAAAGGCCCTATTTATGCCTGCCGGTTTAGCGGAGGCTGAAATTAAGCGCGGTGACGCACAGCATCCAGCGCAATACGTTTACATGCCGTACATCGATGTGAATGAAGATGAAATCACTGTTGGAGATGAAGATGCGAAGCGTTATTACAACGCCCACAAGGAAGATTTTACCCAGGAAGAAGGACGAAATATTGAATTTATCAATTTCCCATTGGCGCCATCAGAATCGGACCGTGAAAATGTGCGCGCAGAATTGGCGACACTTTCATTGGAATGGATGAATCAAGAGGACGACTCTGTATTTGTAAATCTACATAGTGATGTGAGATTTCAGTCGGAATACTATACCATCACGGAATTAGTCGGTACTGGCTTGGATACGCTTGTTGACGGACAATCCGTAGGTTACCAAAAAGGTCCTATTGATTTAGGCGGTGCTTTTGCTGTGGTAAAACTAGTAGATAGAAAAGTAGTGCCAGACAGTGTTAAGGCGCGTCACATTCTTATTCCTTTCGCTGGTGCTACAAGAGCTGACGCTTCTGTAACGCGTAATCCGCAAGAGGCGAAAGTATTAGCAGATAGCTTATTCAACTACCTCGAAGAGAATCCAGCTGCTTTTGAATCGGTAAGTGAAGCATTTTCTTCAGATATCGTTGCAAAAGAAAAGGGAGGGGATTTAGGTTATTTCTCTCGCGGTGCAATGGCAAAGCCTTTTGAAAACTTCTGTTTCTTTAAGAAAAACGGTTCCATGGGCGTTGTCCCAACTCAGTTCGGTTGGCATGTCATCCAGGTGACCAATCAGAACGGTTCTAACGAAGTCTATAAGATAGGACAGATCATACGCGAGATTTTACCTTCTGATGCCACCATACAAGAGCTGTACAATCAGGCTTCAGGCTATGCTGCAGAAGCTCAGTCCGCAGACGACTACCGTGCATTGGCCTCCGAAAAAGGATTCTTCTTACGTCCTGCACGTAATTTAGGTCGTTTTGAAGAAGTAGTTTCAGGTTTAGGTGCTGCACGTCGTGTAGTTCGCTGGGCCTGGGATGAAGACCGAGCGGAAGGTAACATCGGTCTCCTAGAGAATGATGGTAAAGGTTACGTTGTGGTTGTTTTAACAGACCAACTCAATGAAGGAACAACTCCTTTTGAATTGGTTCAAGCACAATGTTTAGAGAACGCGAAGAAAGATGCAAAGAAGGCCTTAGTGGTGGAGCGTTTAGAAAATGCCCTGAGTGGTGCTGCAACAATTGAAGCAGTCGCAACTGCCACGGATAAGGAAGTGCGTACACTTAGCTTCCGCGTTTCTCAATTTAATATAGCAGGCGTCGGAAATGAAGCAAATGTAGTGGGAACTATTTGTGGTTTAGAGCCGGGAGCATTGAGCGGCGTCATTGCTGGCGATAATGGTGCTTTTGTAGCTATTACTTCTCCTGCAAACCCTGCTCCTGTTATCGACTATTCAAACATGGCGCAGAATACCCAGCGTAGTATTCGTAACCTTGTTGGTACTCAGGCTTATAAAGCGTTAGAGGACAAAGCAGCAATAGAGGATATGCGTTACATGATGTTCTAACGGATACCGTACTAATAGATTTTAAGGCGCGCGAGCCGATGCATATGCATCGGCTCGCGTTCTTTTTATAAGAGGTTAGGAAAGTCGGTTCCAGCGTTCTGCATCAAGCTTCACAAAGATGAAGAGTAAAATGGTAAAGCCCCATAGTGAAGATCCACCATAGCTGAAAAAGGGCAGGGGTATACCAATGGTGGGAACAAGGCCTATGGTCATGCCGATATTGATCAACCAGTGTGTAAATAAAATACTAGCCACACTGTACCCATAGACGCGCGAAAAAGCATCCTTTTGTTTGTCCGCAAGCCATATGATTCGCCCGATCAATACCGCAAAAAGTACCATAAGCAGTGCCGTACCTAAAAACCCCCATTCTTCGCCAATGGTGCAGAAAATGTAATCTGTACTTTGTTCTGGAACGAAATTAAGTTTAGTCTGGGTTCCATTTAAATAGCCCTTTCCAGTCCAGCCACCTGAACCTATGGCGATGAGGCTTTGAAGGGTGTTGTAGCCAGCGCCAGTAGGATCGTCTTCCAGTCCAAGCAAAACCTTGATTCGTATTTGTTGATGGGGGGCGAGAAGACGCTCCATAATTTGTCCAACAGCGAATACGGTTGCAGCAGCTATAGAAAGAAGCGAAGCATTGATCGCTATAGGTCCTCTCTTTTTCGGGAGAAGCAGGAAAATTAAAAGCGAAATACTGCCCAAAAGAATGAGTGCTGTTTTTAATGGCAGTAAGAGACCTATAATAGCAAGTGCAATGAGTCCGAGCGCAGCCCCGATATAGTACCCTGGAACACCTTCGCGATAGAGCACAAGAAATAAACTTAAATAAACCAGTGTGGAACCTAGATCCGGCTGAAGGCCAATGAGAAATCCAGGAACAATGAACAGCGCGGCAGCAATGAATCTGTGGGACCAAAGTTTCATATTGGTTCGGGATTGCCCCAAGTAAAAGGACAGCATTAATGCAGTGGCAAATTTTGCCGCTTCAGAAGGTTGCAGACTAAACGAGCCTAGGGCATACCAACTTCGTGCACCTCCGATTTTTTTTCCTACGAAGAGCACCCCGATCAAAAGAAGTAAGGTTAAAACATACCAAAACGGTGCAAAATTGGTCCATAATCGAAAATTGGAGAGCAGTATCCCCAATATGATGATAAAACTTCCACCTATGAAGAGTAACTGCTTGCCGTATTCTTGTGAAAGGTTAACCAATGAGGCTGCTTCTTCATTATATACTGCAGAATGAATACTAAGCCAGCCCCAAAAAACGAGCAGGGTGTAGATGAGCACCACAATGGGGTCAATTTTTAGTCGGTTTCTATTTCTGCTGTTTCTTGCCACTAAAAATTTGCTTGATACGTGCTGTCCTCACCATAAATGACCAGGTGTTGTTTGCGATATTCTTCATGAAGATGACCTTCAATCATACGTTTTTCTATAGCAGGTCGAGTAATGGTGTCTGTCAGATATTTTTCCGTTATCAAACTAGCCATAGGTGCGGCCCAGCGCGAACCCCAGTATCCGTTTTCGATGATAACCGCTATTGCAATCTTAGGCTGGTCCATAGGTGCAAAACTCACGAAGATGCTGTGGTCTTGACCATGTGGATTCTGGGCAGTACCCGTTTTGCCACATTGCGTAATATGTGGTATGCGCGATGCTTTTGCAGTGCCTTGCTCAAAAACAGTATACATGCCTTCTATGACTACATCAAAATGCTTTGGTTCTACAGACGTATGTTTTGGTATAATAAAGGCCGAATCTATAGGACCATACTTTGATTCTTTTATAATATGCGGCGTGTAAAAGTAGCCCCGATTTGCAATTGCTGCGGTCATGTTTGCCAATTGAATTGGTGTTGCAACTAATTCACCTTGACCTATTCCATTAGAGACAGATGTAGCTCCTTTCCAGGTAGAATAACCTAAGAATCGGTCGTAATAACCTGCGTCAGGTATGAGTCCTTTTTTCCCCGTTGGTAAATCATTTCCAAGAAAAGTGCCCAGGCCAAAGCTTTTTACATGATCGCTCCAACGATTCATTCCCACATGCGCGTCGCCGTTCTTATCGATGGTTCTTTGATACACCGAGCAGAAGTAATTGTTGCAACTCTCGGAAATGGCTTCGTTCAATGCCAATCTTCCTCCTTTACAATGACAAGCCACGTGTAGTGCACCAAAATGGAAGCCGTCATTACAGGTTATCGAAGTTTGAGGGGTAATGACACCTTCTTGTAACCCGACCAGTGCGCCGATCAGTTTGAATGGAGATCCAGGTGGGTACTCAGCTAATATTCCACGGTCAAAGAGCGGTTTATTGATGCTGTCGTAATACATTCGGGTGTAGTTTTTACTACGCAATCGCCCCACAAGTTCGTTAGGGTCGTAACCTGGGGAGGTTACTAAAGCGAGTATTTCTCCTGTCCCAGGTTCTATGGCAACGATTGATCCACGTTTACCATTCAACAAGGCTTCGCCGTATTGTTGCAGCTCTAGGTCAATACTGCTGACAAGATCTCGTCCAGGCACAGGTAATTCGTCGTGGGCACCTTCTTTCCAGTTCCCGAGCCGGCGATTTCTGTGATCCACAGTAAAATAGCGTTTTCCATGTGTGCCCTTGAGTGCTTCTTCGTAACTCTTGTCAATCCCGCTTTTACCGACTAAATCTCCTTGTGAATATGCTGTATTTGAACGAATAAAATCCGTGTTCACCTCACCAATAAATCCAACCACATTAGCGCCGTTTTGGTGCGGATAGTTTCTCAGGATCCTTTTGGAAGCGTAGATACCAGGAAAGACTTTTAATTCCGATTTAATCTTCGTGTATGTAGATTTAGAGAGCATCTTCATGAACATGCTGCTTCTAAAATAACTGTAGTGTTTCGCTTTTTCGAGTCGCTCCTTGATGTCGGTTGTGGTAAGATCTAAAAGTCTGCTAAGCGCAGCAGTATCCAAATCTTTGATTAAATATGGACTCACCATCAAATCATAAGCTGGACTGTTCCCTATGAGTAGCCGACCGTCTCTATCGTAAACATAGCCTCGAGGGGCATAAAGTTTTTCAGCCGCTGTGGCATTTCGTTCAGCACGCGCAGCATAATGGTCATTGATTACTTGAACTTGAAACAAACGGTACAAGAACAGCAAACCAACCACAGTCAAACCCAGGTAAAAAGCAATACTACGCGGCATACTTCTTCGAGAATAAAGCGTGAGTGATTGCGAGTAAGACCAAAGTTAGGAGACTTGAAACGATAATTCTTAGGGTCAGTAATTGCCCATTTTCAAAGCCATAATTTTCAACAGTAAACAGAATAGTGTGATGCAATACTACCAGCACGGCTGAAGTTGTTAAGTAGGGTGCTAAGGCAAGATGCGATACCCCTTCATTAGTATCCGATTTTCTATAGCCGATAAAGGTGTTTTCTATCCAAGGTTTTGCAGTAACCAAGCCCAAACAAGCCAAGGTATGTGCCCCTCCACTTTGTTCAAAAGCATCCATAATACTGCCTACCACAAAGGCAATGCCGTAAATGCCTGTTCGGCTTACCCCAAATGGAAGCCAAAGAAAAAACCACAAATACAGATAAGGATTGCCATATATAGTTAGCGGTAAATCCTGCAGAAGTCCCCATTGAACCAACAGCACTAAGATGAGCCATACTATGTTCTTTACCATCGTCATAAGGCTGGCGTTTGCAATGAATCTAAACTTGCAGCATCCTTTATTTTACTGATGTAAAGCCAATTCATGTTTTTATAATCGGCACTTAATGCTACTTGTGCAGTCCAAGTTAGATCTTCGCTGTTTTGAGTCGCGCTAATCACCGTTCCTGTCAATGTTGATGGCCCCACTGCAGCTCGCGTAAAGCTGAAAACGCTATCTCCAGGCACGGGTTGATTCTCACGTTGTATATCAATGAGTGTTGCCAATGAAGCATCTGTACCGTCCCAACGTAATTCTCCTAAACCTTTACCTGGAATACGAGCCCCAATATTTCCTTTGCTGTGTATTACCGGTACGACGTGGGCATACTCAGCACTGACTTCAACTACTGATCCTACCCAGCCGCTTGGTGTTATAGCGCCCATTCCTGGTTTAACGCCGTCTATGCGTCCTGCATGAATAATAATGTAATTGTTCCTTTTGTGGTAGGAATAATCCACCACACGTGCAGGTATGAAATCGTAGTCTGCTGAATTTGAGAAAGAACTTGGAGAAATGCCAGTTTCCCCTGAACGAAGTGCAGCATTCTCTCGGGCCAATTCTTCATTGATTGCCTCAAGTCGCCAATACTGTTTCCAGCCAGACAAAGTGTGATGTAGCGTTGCCACCGCGCCAAAACCAATACTGTTTAAACGATGCTCTGCAACTGGATTTTTGAGCGAATGCCGAAATAGGGAAACAAGCACGAACACTATGAGCAACAGAGTGCTTCGATACTTTGCCAAGAAAAGTATCAGTTGCCGCATAGCAGTGTATTATTTAGCTTTCTAATATCGTTTTGAAGTGTTCGATGTTTTTCAACACGATTCCGGTTCCTCTGACGACTGCGCGCAGGGGATCTTCTGCAACATAAACAGGTAGGTCCGTTTTTGCTGAAATACGCTTGTCTAAGCCGCGAAGCATGGAACCACCGCCGGCCAGATAGATTCCACTGTTGTAGATATCCGCGGCCAATTCTGGAGGGGTATTACTTAGGGCTTCCATCACTGCATCCTCAACACGGGTAATACTCTTTTCAAGTGAACGCGCCACTTCCATATGTGTCACTTGCACTTGCTTAGGTTTCCCGGAAAGAAGGTCACGTCCTTGAACAGAATAAGGTTCTGGAATTTCGTCTAATTCTTCTTGGGCGGCCCCAACAGCAATTTTTATATTTTCTGCTGTACGCTCACCCACGTAAAGGTTGTGTTGCGCTCGCATGTAAAGTGCGATATCATTAGTGAATACATCACCGGCTACTTTAATGCTCTTGTCACAGACAATACCGCCCATAGCTAAGACAGCGATTTCAGTCGTACCACCGCCGATATCAATAATCATATTGCCTTTGGGTTCCAAAACATTGACACCAATTCCTACCGCTGCTGCCATAGGTTCGTGAATGAGATAAACCTCTTTAGCATTTGCACGTTCCGCTGAATCTTTAACGGCACGCTTTTCAACTTCAGTAATTCCTGAAGGAATACAAACGACCATTCTTAAACTGGGCGGGAATAAACGCTTTTTGAACGCAGGTATGCTTTTAATGAGCTCGCGAATCATATGCTCAGAAGCTTCAAAATCTGCAATTACCCCGTCTTTCAGCGGTCGTATAGTTTTGATATTCTCATGCGTCTTACCGTGCATCTGTCTCGCCTCTTGCCCAACGGCAATAATTTGACCCGTGCGACGGTCTTGCGCAACGATAGACGGGGAGTCAACGACTACCTTGTCTTGATATGTGATAAGCGTATTGGCTGTACCTAAGTCAATCGCTATATCTTCTGTCATGAAACTAAACCAACCCATGTGCTGAAGGTAATAAAAATTAGTGTTTGAAGTGACGAATTCCGGTGGTAACCATAGTCATACCGGTTTCATTACAATAGGCAATACTTTCTTTGTCGCGAATAGAACCTCCCGGCTGAATAACACAGGTGATTCCGGCATTATGAGCGATCTCTACACAGTCGGGAAAAGGGAAGAAGGCATCCGATGCCATGGCCGCTCCGCTAAGGTCAAAACCAAAGCGGTTTGCTTTTTCTACAGCTTGGTTCAAAGCATCTACTCTTGATGTCTGTCCTGTTCCTGATCCTAACAATTGTCCAGCTTTCGCGAGAACTATCGTATTTGATTTGGTATGCTTACAGATTTTTGCCGCGAACTCGAGGTCTTCAAGCTGCTCAGATGTCGGTGCAACTTTCGTCACAGTCTCCATAGTTGCTGCATCCTCGGTTTTTGCATCTCGGGCTTGAACCAAAGTTCCATTAAGAACGGTACGAACGTTGTATGCAGGAACTTCATAGTCCTTTAAGATGAGAAGAATACGGTTCTTTTTGCTTTTCAATACCTCGAGAGCATCCTCATCATATCCGGGTGCCATAAGCACTTCGAAGAACAAGGTATTCATCTTCTCAGCAGTGGCTTTATCTATAACTCTGTTAGCAGCAATCACGCCGCCAAAAGCACTTACAGGGTCACCAGCTAAAGCGTCGTCCCATGCTTGCGCTAGAGTGGCTCTAGTTGCTAAGCCACATGCGTTGTTGTGTTTGATGATAGCAATGGTAGTGTCGTTGAATTCGCGAATTAGATTCACGGTTGCATCGATATCCAACAGATTATTATAACTCAACGCCTTACCATGGATTTGCTCAAGTGCATCGTCGAGGTTCCCAAAATAGGCTGCCTCTTGATGTGGGTTTTCTCCATAGCGCAATCCTTGTTTTTGACGTCCGCTCAATTTTAAATCAAGACGGTCACCAGCAAAGTAGCGGTAAATAGCCGTGTCGTAATTGCTGCTTTCATCAAAAGCCTCAAGTGCATAGCGTCTTCTAATGGCTAGTGCAGCTCCGTCGTCGCTATTCAATACAGAAAGTGCATCTTCGTACTGTTCCCTATTTGATATGATCCAGCAGTCTTTGAAGTTCTTCGCAGCTGCGCGAATCAAAGAAATACCGCCAATATCTATTTTCTCTATGATCTCTTGTTCTGGTGCTCCAGAGGCAACCGTTGCTTCAAAAGGGTAGAGGTCAACAATCACTAAGTCGAAGTAAGGGATCTCAAACTCATCCATTTGAGATTGATCGCCGTCGTGTGCTCTTCGCGCTAAAATTCCACCAAAAACTTTGGGATGTAAAGTTTTAACACGGCCGCCTAAAATGGATGGGTATGAAGTCAAATCCTCAACGCGTTCAACGGCAATACCGCGTTCCTCGATGAACGCTTGAGTACCGCCAGTAGAATATATAGTAGTCCCTAGCTTTTTAAGAGTGTCAACAATAGGGCCTAGACCGTCCTTGTGATATACAGAAATTAAGGCGTTTCGGATGCGCATCACTGAGTGTGTTTTTTGAAAAATAATGGAAGAACCAAAAGTAATGTTTTCATGTCGTGGGATTGTCTTTTTATTCTCCTAATTTTGAAGGAAATCCCTACCGCATTGCTACTGTTGTTAAGACTCATTCGAGAAAGTGTACTATTTGCTGTTATTTCACTGGCGGCTAATAAGTTACGTACATTATTGTCGCTATTGGGCATCACCATTGGCATCTTTGCCATCATTCTGGTTTATTCCATTGTAGACTCGCTCGAAAAGAATATTAGAGATAGCGTAAGTCAGTTAGGTGATAACGTAGTTTACATACAAAAATGGCCTTGGGGTGGAGGCGGTGAATACGCTTGGTGGAAATACCTCAATCGCCCCGTGCCCTTAAAAAATGAATCGGAATTACTAAGAAAGCGCAGTCAATATGCCGAACACATTGCTTTTGGAAGTTCCTTGAACGGTACAACTGCAAAATTTGAAAGCAACAGTACAAGCGGAATAGAAGTCTTAGGAACGACGTTTGAATATGCTCAGATATGGGATTTTGAGCTGGCTGAAGGTCGCTATTTTACTGAATTAGAGATGAGTGCTGGACGACCGTATTGCATCATAGGAGCAGATATTGCTGAAGGGCTTTTTCTTAACCGAGAGCGTTGTGTGGGCGAGCGAATTACTATTGAAGGTCAAAAACTTACCGTTATTGGTGTTTTCGAGAAAGTAGGGCAAAGTTTAGTAGGTCAGAGTTACGACCGGCAGGTTGTGGTCCCGTTTACTTTTGTTCGAACGGTCGTGAATACGGACCGTAATGATCAGAATCTTATCATGGTTAGCGCCAAGCCTGGTGTGTCTTTAGATCAATTAAAAGACGAGCTGACAGGTATCATGAGATC
>JAKMEB010000020.1 GCA_022426185.1 Schleiferiaceae bacterium | reverse complement strand
GAAGGGCATCTAAGCGGCGCTGTAATCGGACTGTTCTTAGCTTTATACTATAGAAATACGGAACCTATAGCGGCATTACGTGATGAGCCTATCCAGCATGAAGAAGTAGCCTGGGAGGACTGGAAAGATCCTTTAGATAGGGAAGTAGACTACGAAGAAGTTAAAGGTGCGCAGCGTAAACCATTGAAACCGCCGTTAAAGCAGCAGTTTCGGTACGAAGACGGCTCCGCCCCAGATGAATGGGTTTGAAACCAGCTTTTTGTGCAGCTAAAACTTCATTGGGTGAAAAGTCACCTTCCGGACCAATAAGAACGACCAAATGATCTGCTTGAGCTACTTTTGAGAATGCAGTACGCTCAGAATCTTCACAATGTGCGATACAACGCGTTCCTTCCAAATCCATAGCAATAAAGTCCTTGAACGAGGTAAGCGGTTCTATTTTAGGTAACCGGCCCTTCAAACTCTGTTTGGCTGCGCTCAATGCCACCTTAAACAATCGGTCTTCTTTGATTACTTTGCGTTCACTGCGATCGCAACGCAATGGTATGATGCGTGAAACGCCCAATTCTATAGATTTTTCAATGAACCATTCAAATCGATCCATGTTTTTGGTCGGTGCTACGGCAATAGTCAAGGTATAGGGCAACGCTCCCCAATGTTCTTCTTCCATATTGAAGAATCCTTCAACAGATCGTTTAGAAACCACATCAATGGTACCGGAGTATAAGCTTCCGTCACCCGTGATAAAGTGTATAACATCGCCTGTGTCTTTACGAAGAACACGCGTACAGTGATGTATTTCACTTTCATGCAAGTAAAATCGATCTCCTGTGATGTTTCCGTAAAAGAGCTGCATTAAAATTTAAGTTTCGCCTGAGCGCTTGTGCTTAAGGGCGCGTTTGCACCTTGAAGGTATTGATAATAGCCAGCGATTCCTATCATCGCAGCATTGTCGGTAGTGTATTCGATGGGTGGGAGGTAGATCGAAATGTTGTTTTTAGCACCCCATGTTGTTAAGGCATCTCTTAATCCGCTATTCGCACTCACTCCGCCGGCAATTGCAACTTTAGATATTCCAGTGAATTTTTGTGCCGCAGCTACCTTTTTCATTAAGACCTGCACAAGTGCATGCTGGTAACTTGCGCAAATGTCATTCAAGTGATGGTTAATGAAATTAGGATTGGTTTTCATCTCCTTCTGCAGAGCATAAAGAAAGCTCGTTTTCATTCCAGAAAAACTGAAGTTATAATCGGGTAAATTACTTTCATTAAACTTCATGAAGCTTGCATCACCCGAAGCACTTAATCGATCAATATGTGGACCGCCTGGGTAAGGCAGCCCAAGGATTTTCGCGGCTTTATCGAACGCTTCTCCTACAGCGTCATCGATGGTTTCACCTAAAACGATCATATCATTTGGTGAGCGGACTTCAATAAGCTGAGTATGCCCACCGCTTACTGTCAAACAAAGGAAAGGAAACTCTATAGGTTCGGGATGTGCATCCGCGATCAAGTGCGCCAAAACATGTGCATGCATGTGATGTACCGGGAGCAATGGTATGTTCAGAGCCATAGCCATACTCTTTGCGAAGGAAGTACCAACGAGTAAACTACCTAAGAGTCCAGGGCCGTTAGTAAATGCAATGGCACTCAGCTCCTGAGGTTTGATATTTGCTACCTTTAAGGCACGATCAACAACAGGAACGATGTTTTGCTGATGAGCCCTTGAAGCCAATTCTGGGACCACGCCACCAAAAGCTTCGTGTACTGCTTGAGAGGCCACCTCATTAGAGATTACCTGTGTTCCTCGAAGCAGTGCGGCGCTAGTATCGTCGCAGGAACTTTCGATCGCTAATATGTAAGGTGCGTTTTGCATGAATGAGTCAAAAATACAGCAAAGATTACGTGGACGGGATAAAAAAATCCTGTTAGGAGTCTTCGTCGTGGTTTTGGCAATTATTACCCAGGTAATAGTCCTTCTTAATTCGCCTAGAGTGCAACGAAGTTTATGGATCACCTTTGTTGAGCCTCAGTTAGAAAGACTCCAGTTACATTCGGATTTTCAGGGGTTTAATTATACGTTTCCTAATTCTATTGAATTAAGACCACTTTCCCTTTTTACGACTACAGACACCCTACTAAAAAGTGAAAAGATACTTTTCAACGAACTCTCGTTTTCAAAAGGTTGGACCCTTTCCTCATTAGAGGCATTTGGTTTGGAAATAGACTTAACCGCGATGGAAACAATCAACAGTAAACTGCGGGATACGGCTTCTAGCCAAGGATTTAACATAACGGTGAGTGAGATGAGCTTACCTAATGTAAAGTTGGTAGGGGACTCCCTTTCGACTGTTATTGATTTAAGTGGTGCAGGCTTACGCTACCATCGAGAACTAAACATAGAAAGCCTAGCCGTAAATGGACATTGGGATACCATTCCAATCCTGTTCCAAGGTCATACTATAGTGTATGAGGACTCCAATATAAGTGGTGGGGTAAAAATGGCTGTATCAAATATGGGCCGATTAGAAGGGAAAGTAGCTGGTACGCTCAATGAGGTTAACTTCACTGGACTTTTAGGATTAAATCCTGCAAGCACTATGCTGCCGGTTGAATTTGAGCGGTATCATTTACCGCAATCTTATGAGATCCAGTTGTCCTTTCATGACCTGGACTCCATGCAAAGCGCAATCACTTTTAAAAATTCAGCTTTTGTGGGTGAGATGCAGCTCAGTGGTGCGATAACCACACAAATTGAGGCAGCATTAATCTTTGATGTGCTGGATGACTCTAGCGTTCATTACCCATCAAATATACCGCGTGATATCATTCCTAATAAATTTCAATTAAATGGTGTGTTCTCGGAAGGTTTTACGAAAGATGTACGTGTTCAAGCTGAAGCTAAATCTGCCGTTTACACGCTTAATATCAACGATATAAATAGACCTGCATACATCAACGCTTCAATTAATAAAACCGGCTTGCAAAATTTAGAGTCGCTCACTTTTAAATCAGCAATTAAACCAAACATCACTTCACTTTTTACACAAGAGTGGAATGCCACCGGAGTCTTTCCAAGACTTGATTTTGTGACCCACACGAGCAAAGGATTAAGCTTTGATCTTCATCATCATGGAGTTAATGATTCCGTTTGGCTCACGTGTTTAGATACGCTTCTTGACGTAGAAGGATACTTGCTTCAAGAGGGAGATGATTACAGTTTAAACTTCAAGGCACATGCAATAGGACTGGATTTATTCGACCCATTAGATACCGGGCAGGTGGTCAGTGGTCAATTCAATGGAAACTACCATACTGCTACTACGGGTAATATTTCGGTTTCTAAGCTCTTATTACAACGTCCAAAGGGTGATATTTTGTTGGAATCCCTAAAAGCTCAGCACACTTTTGAGAAGGGCATTCGATCGTTCACCATTCAAAGTGATGTCGCTAATGGCAGTCTTGTGGGCGATTGGGAATTCCAAACGTTACCTCAAATAATAGACTTTTTGGTCACCTCCGCATACGACGGTGGCACTAAGAAAGTGTGGCCTAAGGCCAGTTTTAACGGGTATCTTAAGGTAGGTGAAGTGAATTGGTTGGCAGATTTGTTGCACCTTCCATTAGAGATAGAATCGGGGAGTACCTTGAAATGGGACTATAACAAATCTGATAAAAATTGGTCCATTCAGAGTAGTATTAATTCAGGAGTGTATGGGGGCTATGCACTATCGGAGCTAGATCTTGACCTCCATCAGCAAGGCGATTCCTTTGCTGCTGCTGTTGCTGTGGATAAAATCGAATACGATCAGGGCCTACTTCGAGCTCTAAAAGGAGAATCGTACGGAAGTGGTCTTGAACGAAATGTGCGTTTTTCAGGAACTTTTGAGGATAGTATTCCAAGTGTGCTAGCGGGTGCATTCACGTACCAACCGGGACGTGCTGCACTACAACATATGAACTTCAATATTGGGCTGGATACCTTCGCCCTTTCCGGAATTCAAGCGATAGAATGGGATTATAAGTCCATCAAGTCTGATCATTTAGCATTTAGTGGAAGTGGCGGTTCATTGATTGCAAAAGGGATGTATTCCCTTTGGAACAGTCAATTACACCGGGGAGTCATTCACGTAAATATGAATGCGAGACCATTGAATTATATGATACGCACCCCAGAAGCAATTCTTGGGGGGATGTATGCATTTGATATGGTATTTAAAGATGATGCTCCGGTCAACTGGTTGACAACTGCTTCTATTACTGGTTTGACGTTAAATGATGTACCATACGGCTCCTTTAATGGACAATTGGTCTATGAGCCTTTTAAGTCTGATGTATTCATTCAAGGTCAATTATTGGCTGATACCCAGCAGGCGACAATACTCAGAGGGCATTACAATACTGCTGTTGATGATTTAGACGTCAACCTGAGTGTAAACAAATTAAACGTAACCGCGCTTAATCCGTTTTTTCATGAGGCTATAGCTGGAGTATCGGGTCATTTAGAAGGTGGTATTCAGCTCTATGGACCATTAAAAGATTGGAAAACACGTGGAGAGCTCTATTGGAATAGAGGGGAGATGGAAATCCCGCTTTTAGGTACACAGTTTACAGTAGGTGAGCAGTCTTTAATTTCCCTCTCGGACGAAGGGTTTGAATTGGATTCGATCGTTCTATATTCCAAAACTGATCAGACTAAGGCGCTTGCGTGGGGAACTATTGGTCAACACCAACTGAAAGATTTTGCTTTAGACCTGCGATTATCCACGGACAGTCTGCTCGCCATGCGTAAAGCGCGAAATGTAGAAGATATGTTCTATGGTGACGCTGTAGTTGCCGGGAATATGCATTTGGAAGGACCGGTGGAACAGCTGCAATTAACGGTTGAGGCAACCACAAAGGAAGGGACCGCTTTAAAGATTCCTCTTGACAACCCTACAGCCGTTGAATTGCCTGGATTTATTCGATTTATTGATACCGAATTACCGGAAATAATGGTGCAATCTATCAATGATATGCACGATTACTTTGGAGCCGATTTAGGAATTGAAGTTACCCCAGAGGCGAAAATAGAATTGGTTCTGGACGAAGTTCTAGGCGATATTATACGTGCACAGGGCAGTGGCTCCATGCGTTTAAAAATTCTCGAGGATGAAAGCTTCGAGCTTTTTGGGCTGTATACAGTTCAGGAAGGCGACTATTTATTTACGCTGCAGAATATCATCAACAAGCAGTTTCAATTGCTGCCTGGAGGAACAATCGCTTGGAGTGGCGATGTGTACGAGGCAGCATTAGATTTAAAGGCCATCTATCGCGTTCAAACCGATCTTACCGGTCTTGTAACCAGTGCGAATTACAATAATGAGAAAGTACCTGTAGATCTAATTATCTCGCTCACAGGTCCATTGCTATCACCTGAAATAGACTTTGAAATAGCATTACCGGCGAGTCCAGCATCCTATCAACAAGAGCTGAACCGTCACTTTTTGAATGAAGAGGCCTTGCATTATCAGGCCTTCTCCTTACTCATGTTGGGCGATTTCTTCCAACAAAACCTGGCTATTCAAGAGCGTATAAATTTCGAATCATCATTGGGTAATACGACTTCAGAATTATTAGTGAGTGAATTTGGAAGCTGGTTAGCTGCTGGGATAGGAGATTATGTCAACGTAGATTTTGATTATACCACCGGGGCTGAGCCTTTGGCTAATTTGGGCAACCAAGGAGATAATTTAAATTTGGGTGTTTCCAAAAATTTCTTTGATGGGAAATTACGGTTAGCATCGACTTTTGACGTTCCTGTTGGGCAGGAGCAGACCTCAACACTATTGCTTGGTGATACCGAAGTGTCCTTAGATATTTCTAAGCAAGGAACTTTACTACTCAAAGCATTCAATCGAAGCAATAGAAATGATCCTTTATTACAAAACACAGGTCCCTATGTACAAGGAGTAGGTATCCAATTCAAAAAAGACTTTGATCGTGTTATTGTTCCTTCGAAAACTGACGTTCAATAATATCGACTGCCGCAATTAAATCTTCTACATAATGCGTAGGTATTTCTGTATGCGCTTTTAGACCATGTCCCGTTTTTACACGAATAGTTTCAACGCCCGCGCGAGCACCTGCCTCTATATCTCTTGGACTATCTCCGACGAGGTAACTTTGTTTTAAATCGATATTGAATCGTTCTGCAGCTTCTAGAAGCATACCAGGCTTTGGTTTACGACAGCTGCATTCCACTTTGAACTCCTTAATCTCACCTTCGTATCCACTGTGTGGGTGATGCGGACAGTAATAGATAGCTTCAACAAAAGCGCCCTGTTGTCCCAATTCTGTCTCCATTTTTTTATGGATTTCATCTAATGTTGTTAGACTGCATAGTCCACGAGCTATTACACTCTGATTAGTCACCACAACTACTAAGAACCCCATCTTATTTAATCTGCGTATACTTTCTGCGGCATATGGGTACAGCTCTAGATCTTCAGGACGGTCAATTAGATCCGTATCTATATTAATAACGCCATCGCGATCGAGGTAAACGCAGCGTTGCTTGTGTTTAAGATTTCGCGCTGCGACTTTACCACTTATTAAAGCTTCTTCCACTTTTTCTAAACGATCTGGCGTACCCATATCCTTCAGATATTCAGGCGTATTATATGCGAACACATCTAATACGGTGTGTAGACTAGGGAAGATGTCCTTCCCAAAATCGGCCTTTACCCCTAATTCTAAATGTTCAAGTACTACAGGATTAAAAACGTAGGCAGCCGCATTTACAAGATTTCTATAACGCAAACCTTCAGGGTGTGGTTTTGCATAGAATGTAGTAACACGATCTTTCTCATCTATTGCTAGCAAATCGCTATCATAAGGATGGTCGTTCGGGTGTACTACTAAGGTAGCATCAGCGTTTTTATTTTTATGAAAGGCAATCAGTCGACTGAGATCCATATCCATTAAAACATCTCCATATAGAACTAAGAAGGGTTCTGTTAAATGCGCTTCGATGGCTTTTACGCCACCCACGGTACCTAAGGGCATTTCTTCGACGTAATAATTGATCTCTATCCCGAATGCTTCACCATTAGCGAAGTAGGTTTCAATATGCTCATACATGTGATTCACAATGAGCCAAACTTTAGAAAAGCCATGAGCCTTTAGTAAGTCTATTTGGTAGGCTAAAAGAGGCTTGCCTAAGACCGGCATCATAGGCTTCGGTACATCTGATCTAACCTCTGCCAGTCGAGTTCCCTTTCCTCCCGCAAGAATTACCGCTGTTTTCATGTTCACATATTTGCCTCAAACCTAAGAAACTACATTGGGGTTTTTTCTAAAGATTCAGAAAGTTTCAAAAAGACCTATTTTTTTTGCTCAAACGTGTTGTAGATTTCAAAAACGCAGTTACATTTGCAACCCAATCAAGAATACGGTCCGGTAGTTCAGTTGGTTAGAATACAAGCCTGTCACGCTTGGGGTCGCGAGTTCGAGTCTCGTCCGGATCGCCAACAAAGAGAAGCCCTCAGAACACTGTTCTGAGGGCTTTTTTTATACTTGTAGAAAAGGTTTATCGTCTTCCTTTTGGTTTCTTCGCCCGGCTTTTATGCAACTCGCAATACCGATGGTCGGAAAGCGCTTCTCTTTTACATTTTGATCCAGTTTTTGTTTTAAACACACATTTACGGAATGCTTTGGGTCTAGAAGTGGTGCTTTTGGTTCGTAAGAACGGCAATGCACTTGCTCGATCAGGCAAACACACGGAACAGGGCAAAAGGCCTCTATCCAGTGCCTGACGTTCGTCAATCTTAATTTGACCGTTTTTTAGGTACCTACATCCGTCAATATGGTAACGTGCACCTGAAGGATTAATTCCTCTAGTAGAGAAAACTACTATTTCTTCGACGAGAGCTGAATCGATAGCATCTTGCGCATTAACTTTAATGCTGACTAAACTAAGCAAGACCAATGCCTTTATGATTCTTCGAAACTTCATACGAGCAAAGCTATTCATTCTGTTTTTTGTCTGCGCATTTTTGACAGGATTCTCACAATCTACTAGTATCGATTTTGATTACCTGCAAGTAATAGAGGCGCCTAAAGGTCCAATAGGCTTCATAGGCACTTCTGCGAACTATCACATTAAGGGTGGAAATTCATATTTCGGAATTCGATTAAACAACGCTGCAGTAGGCAGTCGTGCTGGGTATTACACCTTTGGTTACCAGATAGGTAGTAGGTTAATGGTGACTGAGGCACTTAGTCTTCACCCTAAATTAATGTTTACTACCGGAGGCGGTGCAGAGAGCAATGACGGCTCAGGAGGATTTTTAACCTCAGCATTGCTTTTGAACTATGCTAAAGGCCCATTTAACTTGGGTTTAGGCGGACAATACAGCTACGTAAGTACGGGGGTCATCCAAGGATGGAGTCCTATGGTGAGTCTAAGTTTTATGCAGGATTTCAGTCGTAAGCCGTATGAGTTGTCTGAAGCACAGGTATTTACGAATATCATGAATTCCGTTTGGAATGAGCACAATCGAAATACAGGCTTTGTAGGGGTAGGAGGAAGGCTCTTCGCTGACAGAACGTATAAGAGTGTTCATCTCACTGCGGCCGTTACGGATCTAGGTGGCTATATGGATGTATACGGTGGATATGGCGTATATCGAGACATTGGGGATTTCAGAGCACTAGCAGAAATTAACTTAGGCACAGGGGGTGGCGGACGCGCTCCCGCAGGTGGTGGTGTTCTAACTGGAATTCAAGGTGAATTGCAGTGGCATACAAGAGGAAAATTTATTGGCTTGAGTTCCGGTCTGCTTAAATGGGTAGATGGACCGTTCTACTTTGGCTTTACAGGAGTACATACCGGAATTGACTTTAACTATACATCGACACAAAACGAGAACGGCTTTTTACCTGTAGATCTGAGTATCGAGAACAGTATTCGTACGTACTTAGGCGAATCTGGCTTCTCAAATCTAGGGGTTGCATTTAGATTGTTTAAAAAAGGCGTTGTTCAACTCCGGGGCGAAAGCTATTGGGCCTTTACAGACGGTAGGGGCGCTTATGCGGAAGGATTGTTTGGCCTGCGTATCCAACCAAACTATTTGTTCGTAGAAACTCAGGTGGGTGCAGGGGCAGGCGGAGGAATCAACTTATGGGGCGCCGCTGCCTTAGCTTTTGTCAACGCAGGATTTGAAGTACCCGTAAACGATTATTGGGACGTAACAGGCCGCGGTATTTACAACGTGTATTCCTCACAAGCATTTCCTACCTACGGTTGGCAATTGGGCATGACCTTCAATATTCCTTTCAATACCCAATTTTGATGCGCCAGTTACTGCTCATACTTATTTTGATAACACAGTCGATTTGTTATGGACAAAGCACTTCTATGACGCTCTTGTTTGAGCCATTAGAATCTTCTAATGATATGATGTGGGTGACCCAGCGCTTTGAGTTAGTCAGGGATTATACGAAGACAAAAACCTCCATTTCTGGCGGTTTAGAGACCCAAAGTGCCGTTTGGGGTAATTATGGTGGTTTTTATGCCTTCGGATTTACAGGAGGTGTGTATCAACATATACGTCCATTGGTATTTGCTCATATGGGTGGATCGATAGCCTCTGGAGGCGGCGCAGGGGCCCCGGACGGCGATGGATTAATGTACCGTGGGTATGCGGGAATGAGTGTTAAGAGCAAATACGGGATAGTGGATGTTGTCTATAATCACATTAATTTCCCTTCAGGAGCCATTACCTCGAATCATATTAGCGTAGGATTTACCCATGTACTTCCTTATCGAATAGAATATAGCGATCACAACAGCTATTATCCAACGTACTTTGAATTGGTCACTAGTCTCTGGTTCTTAGGACCGGAAGATGCTTCTCGTAACAGCGAGCCGGTGCAAAGTGCCTATGCAGGTGTACGTGTCGGACAATATTTAAACACCAATCAAACCGTTGGTGGTGAGTTGCAACTAGGAGCGGGTGCTTTGGGCAATATTGACGGGTATATGAATTACTCTATGGGGCTACGTTTCAATACGCCTTCAAAACGCCTATTCTTTCGTACACATCTAGGATCCGGCGGTGGTGGTGGTGTTTACACCGGTGGTGGTATGTCAACAATGGTAAGTGCTGGAGCGCAGTTTGGTGGGCATCAATTCAGCGTAGGACAATGGACGGCGCTAAGTGATGAAGCTTCTATACCATTTGTATCCTACAGCCGGCATCTAGATTTTAAAAGCTCCTTAGGTTTTCATCGTAACGGTGTAGACTACACTTATAATGACTCACGCGAGGTAGCCTTAAAAATTTTGGCTGGAGTAGGTCAACAGCGCTCTCCAGGTATAGATCGAAACGGCAATCCTTATAATCCTATGTCAGGAATAGCTATGGGGCTAGGCATTGAGGCCTGGAGCAATGAGAACTATTCATTGGATGCCTTTGGTCACACGTTTTGGGCAGCTAGTGGCGGTTACGGTGCCTATGCAGAGGGGTTATTTAGTGCCGCGTTTCTTAAAAATGGTGGTACTTTCAGATATGGTTTGGATCTGACTTCTGGAATTGCAGGAGGCGGTGGCATTGATGTAGGCTCTGGCCTAATGATTGCACCTGGGGTACAGGTGGAGTGTAAAATTGGCCCCTTATCCAACCTTAAAATGAACGTTAGACAAAAGTACTTCCCGGGAGGCTCCTACGGTCCCGCATATTTTGGTGTGGAACTAATTCAATCCTTGCCTGTTCAATTATGGTAAGTACCTAAATTTGTACTATGAAAAAACTCCTACTACTCTTCGCCCTTTTCACAGGTTTTGCTGCTGTGGCACAAGTGAATCACACAGACCAGAATGGCTTAAAGCAGGGAAAATGGCTGAAAACCTATGAGTCCGGTAAGAAACGTTATGAGGGTTATTTTAAAAATAATGTACCCGCAGGAACGTTCACATACTACTTCGAGCGCGAAGGTGGTATTATGTCGGAAATCAATTACCGCGGCGAAACAGGGATAGGATTCGCAAATGCGTTCCACACGAACGGTACGTTACAGGCGGAAGGATTGTATAGAAATCAATTGCGTGACAGCACCTGGCGTTATTTTGACAAACAAGGTGTTCTCACACAAAGTGAAGTATTTTCTGCGGGTGTCTTAGATGGTGCTCAAGTAACCTATTACGAAAACGGTAAAATTGCTGAGAAGAAAATTTACGAGAAAGGCGCACTTGAAGGCATTTGGCTCCGAAAATGGGAAGATGGCACGTTGCGCACGAAAGGTTTGTATAAAGAAGGTAAGCTCAATGGCGAATGCACTTATTACAACGAGGAAAGTAAACTGGTAGCAAAGGGATCGTATAAAAACGACAAGAAACACGGGACTTGGTTTTATTTCGAAGACAATAGAGTAGAACGTAAAGAGGAATACCGTTACGGAGAATTGGAAAGTGAAACCACTTATGACGCTGAAGGAAAAGAGTAAAACTACTGTTGTAGTAGGTCTTAGTGGTGGTGTGGATAGTTCGGTCACCGCGTACCTTCTAAAAGAAGAGGGGTACAACGTCATAGGCTTATTCATGCGTAATTGGGTGGATGAATCCGTTACGATTCATGATGAATGCCCTTGGGTAGAAGATAGCAATGATGCTATGCTGGTTGCTGATAAATTAGGTATTCCTTTTCAAGTCATTGATATGAGTGCACCGTACCAAGAACGTATCGTGGACTACATGTTTAGCGAATACGAACGCGGACGCACGCCAAACCCGGATGTACTGTGTAACCGGGAGATAAAGTTTGATTTGTTTCTAAAGACGGCTGTGCAGATTGGTGCAGACTATGTGGCAACTGGACATTATGTGCGAAAAGCAACTACTGTTTCCAAGGGCAATGAAGTACACCACCTTTTAAGTGGCTTAGATTCGAACAAGGATCAGAGCTATTTCTTATGCCAGTTGTCTCAAGATCAGTTGGCCAAAGCTCTATTTCCTATAGGTCATCTCCAAAAGTCTGAAGTAAGAGAAATTGCGAAATCGGCGGGATTAGTCACTGCAGATAAGAAGGACTCTCAGGGTCTTTGTTTTATAGGAAAAGTTCGACTGCCTGATTTTCTCCAACAAAAATTAGCCCCGAAACCAGGAATCGTCTGGGAAATACCGCGTGATGCAGATTTTCTTTCAGCGTCAAGGACTACTTTATCTGAAAAAGCAGCGCCTTTTGACTTTCATCCAAAGCATGGTTTCAAGCGGGGCAAGCACAACGGAGCACATTATTATACCACTGGACAACGAAAAGGTCTGAATATTGGTGGAAGCCCCTTGCCGCTGTTCGTTTTAGGTGTGAATACAGAATATAACGCCATTTATGTAGGTCAAGGTGAGGATCATGCAGGTTTGTACAGAAAGGCCTTGTTTATTAAGAATTCTGATTTACACTGGGTTCGAGAAGATTTAAGCGTATCCATTGGCGAATCTTCTTGCTTTGACGTACGTATTCGCTACCGTCAACCTTTAGTTAGAGCCACTTTACACAGAACAGAAGAAGGTGCATTTTTAGCTTTTGACATGCCTGAAAAGGCGATAACACCAGGACAATTTGCGGCTTGGTATGATGGTGAAGAGTTGATTGGTTCAGGAACAATATTTGAATGAAGAAAATCATTAGCATAGCAGTACTCCTTTTCCTTATCAGTCCAATTGGATTATTGGGGCAGATAACAACATCTGCTTATGCCGTTTATTTCAATCCTAAAACCGTCCATATGGACTCGGTTGACTTCGACACTGTTTTATCCAAAAGAGCTTTGGAAAGACGCACGCGTCAAAGGATACCTTTTTCAAAGGCCGATGTTCCTGTTTCAAAAGCGTATATCACCGCTATTCAGTCCGTTGCTAGTTATACAGGAGTGACTAGTAAGTGGTTGAATTTTACCTACGTAGAGGCTACTCCGGGCGAACTTAAACATATTCAGTCTTTACAATGCGTAGACCGTGTTGTTCCTTTGAAAGGTGGCATGACTAAGCTGGAGACTTCAGAATTTACCTACGGCTATGCAGAAAGTCAAACTAAACAGATCTCTTTGCACAGCCTACACGTGCATTCGGTCAATGGTTATGATGAAAGAGTCGCGTTAGGCGAGGGCATGCTGATCGCAGTCCTTGATGCAGGTTTCGTTGGAGCGAATACAGTTGTCATTAACGACCAATTACATACTATAGCAACGAAGAACTTCGTGGAAGGTGGCAGTAACGTCTACCAAGGTTCTTCGCATGGTTTTAGCGTGCTGAGCACGATGGCTGCTCATAATCCAAGTTATATGGGAACGGCACCTCAAGCGTCTTACGCTTTAATAAAGACTGAAAAAGAACTGAGTGAAACTCCAGAAGAAATGTTGAATTGGATTGCTGGTGCAGAATATGCCGATTCAATAGGTGCAGATATCATTAATTCTTCTCTTGGTTACAGCACTTTTGACGACCCGGCAGATGATTATTCGGTTACAGACCTTGATGGAAGGACAAGTATCATCTCTTTAGGTGCCTTGGCTGCAGCACGAACTGGTATGCTGGTAGTCACAAGCGCAGGGAATGCGGGTGGAAGTAGTTGGGATAAACTCACTTTCCCTGCAGATGCAGACAGTATACTTACTGTAGGTAGTGTATCACAGTATGGGATAGCCAGTAGTTTTAGTTCACGGGGATACACTGTTGACGGTAGAGTAAAACCTAATGTGAGTGCAAGAGGTGAAGGTGCCACAGTATATCGTTCGGATGGGACACTTGCGCTTGCCAATGGCACTAGTTTTAGTTCACCAATAGTAGCCGGTGCTGCTGCTTGTCTGTGGAGTACAGCGCCTAATGCAACTGCACAAGAAGTGATAAAGGCATTAGAAATTAGTGCTTCTCACTATTATCAGCACAACCCACGAATAGGCTATGGAATACCTAATCTTGGCTTTGCACGCCGCTATCTATCTGCAATGGTGGAGGGTGAATTCCCTGAAGTTGTGGTGTACCCAAATCCTTTTCCAGATTACATCTCATTGTTTCTTCCGGATGGTGAATCGCTTCCCATTCATTTAAAATTAAGAGATCTTAATCAGCGTATAGTTGCTGAGACTACATTGGAATCAAAACGCTATAAGGCCATCTGGTCGCCAGGGGACAACATCGCGGCGGGCAGTTATATTCTTTATATAGAACGGGGAGGACGCACACAAGCGCTGCGCGTAATGAAATTATTGTAATTAGTCGCCGAAGAATCCACGAAGAATTTGACGAAGTCCTAGGGTAATTAGGCAAATGCCGCTTAACATTAAGATTAGAGACAGGACTGTCCAGTACCAAGCACCGGATGTCCCTTTTCCTATAAAGAGCGCCGGTCCTGCAAAAATGAAAGGAAATGACCATGCCAGTTTCAATAAGCCGGCTACGATATGATCTTGGTCACTCTTACTCATTAGAAGATTCTATCGCATTTACAGCTGCACGTACACTGCCGTGTTCTAAGAGCATTTTTTTAGCTGCTTCTCTTGCCACTTGGGTCGAATCCATAATCATTTGTGTACCGCGCTCTACAAGTTTAGCATTAGAAAGCTGCATATCTACCATCTTATTTCCAACGACCTTTCCTAGTAAAATCATTGCACAAGTAGAAATCATGTTTAACACCATTTTTTGCGCAGTACCACTTTTCATTCTAGTCGAACCTGTTATATATTCAGGGCCTACGACTACCTCAATAGGATGTGCTGCGGCCTTGGCTAAAGGTGAACCTTCGTTACAGGTAATGCAAGCAGTGAGCAGTCCTTTTTCGCGAGCGCGTTGAACACCACCGATAACATAAGGCGTTGTGCCACTAGCTGCGATACCAACCACAGTGTCAGTTTCCTTTGGTTCGTAGGGAAATAAATCGTTCCATGCACCTTTCCAATCATCTTCAGCATGCTCTACGGCTTTTCGAATGGCAGAATCACCGCCAGCAATAAGTCCTATGATAGTTTCATGGTCCACACCAAAAGTAGGAGGGCACTCGCTTGCGTCTAAAATGCCGAGTCTACCAGAGGTCCCGGCACCAATATAAAATAAGCGTCCGCCATTTTTCATACGCGCTACCAGGGCTTCCACAAATGCACTTATCTCCGGAACTACATGGGCAACCGACGATGATACCTTAGCATCCTCTGTATTGATTCCCTGAGCTAGTTCTAGCGCGCTCTTGTGCTCAAGACGGTCGTAGAGTGAGGTTGATTCCGTTGTTTTCATGCGCGCTTCTTTAATCGGGCCATATAGAAACCATCGTTATGCTGAGAGGGATCTACTGTATTATCCTCCAATAATTCAAATTGAGCACCAGCAGGATGTTCTAAAAAGACATTTACCAGATTACGGTTCTCCTTAGGAAGAATGCTGCATGTGGCATAAACCATGATACCGTCAGTTTTGAGTAACCTAGAATAATCGCGGATTATGCTGAACTGCAATGTTTCTAAGCGCTCTAAATGAGCCGGTTGTAACTTCCATTTGGTATCTGGTTCCCGTTTGATTACCCCAGAACCTGAACAAGGAACGTCGAGAAGAAGGTAGTCTGCGCTATTCGATAATTCTTCTAAAACACCAGATTCCTCCCATGCTCTAGTTTTAACGATGGAAAGACCACTACGTTGCGTTCGCTTTAATAATTCTCCCAATTTCCGCCCTTCAACATCCATTGCGATAAGGGTTCCCTTATTCTGCATAAGCGCACCCAGGTGAAGCGTCTTGCCACCGGCTCCTGCGCAAGCGTCAATAACCGTACTTCCTGGCTCTGGGTTTAAAAAAGGAGCAATTGATTGTGAACCAGCATCCTGGACTTCAAACTTCCCAGTTTTGAAACCTTCGAGATTATTTAAACGAGGTCGTCCTGATAGCATCAAAGCTTGACGGAACGCGGGATGGGCTGAGACTTCCAATCCCGCATCGCGTAGTTCATTAAGTACCTCTTCTTCGCTTGCCTTAAGGATATTAACACGGAGATTGACAGAATTTGGAATATTCATTGCTTTTGCAATCCCATCCCATTTGGAGCCCAACTGCAAGCGAGCTTCTTCATCAAACCACGCTGCGTAACTCTCTAAAGTAGCCGTTCCGTTCAAAGCGTTTAATCGCTCTTGAATATTCAATCCTCGTATAGAATCAAACTTGGGCCAATCCGGGAGATCAAAACCTCTCCAAAGCCAATACACACCAAATAGTTTTTGAAGGTCTTTTCGCTTTGTTGTAGGTTCTTGCCCTAATAGTCCCCATAGCAAACCCCACCATCGAACAATTTCATACGTATGCTCCGCAACAAAACTGCGGTCTCTAGAGCCCCATTTTTTGTTTTGACGTAAAAGTCGCTCCACCACCTTGTCGGCATAGAGCCCTTTGCCAAACGACATTTCCAGCGCTTCTAATACACCAGCAACGATATTTGGAAATAGCCTAGGTGTTCCCATTAAAAGGCAGGATAGGAGGTAGGGGCTTTTTCATGCATGACAGCATACAATTGCTCCACGATATCGTCATGAGAGGGTTTAGAGAAATAATCTCCGTCAGATGCAAACGCAGGACGGTGGTCCTTTGAAGTTATCGTAACAGGAGCTCCGTCTAAATATTGATAGCCCTTTTGGTCTTCCAAAATATGTTGCAATAAGAAAGCTGAAGCACCACCGCGAACATCTTCATCCAGTATAACTAATGTATTAGTTTTAGCTAAACTCGCTACTATATCATGATTTAAGTCAAATGGAATAAGAGACTGAACATCAATTAATTCCACACTAATATCCATAGCAGAAAGTTCATTTACCGCTGCCTCTGCGATTGAACAATTTGAGCCGTATGTAACCAGGGTAATATCAGTACCTTCTTGCATGACCTCCACCGCTCCAATAGGAACAGTAAACTCACCTAGATTAGAAGGAAGTGTTTCTTTCTTTCTATATCCATTCAAACATTCGATAACGATAGCAGGATTATCAAGCTCCATCAATTTATTATAGAATCCAGCGGCTTTGGTCATGTTCCTAGGCACAAGAACATACATACCTTTAATTGTATTGATGATGGTTCCCATGGGTGATCCTGAGTGCCAAATACCCTCTAAGCGGTGTCCACGTGTACGAACGATGGTTGGTGCCTTTTGACCACCAACGGTACGATAGTGCACTGTCGCTAAATCGTCAGACATAATTTGAATGGCATAGAGTAGGTAATCCAAATATTGAATTTCTGCAATGGGACGTAAGCCGCGCATTGCCAAACCAATGCCTTGACCCATAATTGTTGCCTCACGAATTCCTGCGTCTTGCACCCTTGTCTCACCATATTTGGCTTGCATTCCTTCTAAGCCTTGATTTACATCACCAATCTTACCTGAATCTTCACCGAAGACCATGGCCGCTGGGTATTTAGCGAAGAGTGCGTCGAAATTATCTCTAAGTACAATACGCGCATCAACCTTTTCCTGGCTAGTAAATTCTAAAGGAGTATGTTCTAAAAGCGACGCTTCAGATTGTACACTATACAGATGAGAACTGTAACGTTCGCTTTGAACGGCATTTTCTTTATTCAACCACGTTTTAAGCGGTTCAACGTCTATTTTACGATCTCCAGCAACCATACGCAACGCTTTACGCACTGCTTTAAATGAATGAGCTACTTCAACATCCTCATGCGATTCCAACTCTTTGATCACGTTGGTAATGAAAATTCCTCTCTCTCCTTTTGTCTGAATAGTCTTTAAAAGGGGCAGGACTTCATTTTTTAAATGAACAGGATGACTCTGGTAAATGCTCCATGCTTCCTTCTTTCCTTCACGCGCAAGCTTCTTAGCTTCCTTTGTTATTTCGTCCAATTCTTCTTGGCTTGCAACTTCGTGAGCAAGGATCCATTCTCCAAATTTCAATATACAGTCGTAGTCCTTTTCCCACTGCAGACGTTCAGCACTCTTGTAGCGTTCATGAGATCCGGAAGTACTGTGGCCTTGAGGTTGAGTCATTCCTTTGACATGAATCATCACAGGAACGTGCTCTTCTCGAGCCACACGCCCTGCATGTAGAAAAGTGTTTATTAGCGCTGGATAATCCCAGGCCTCAACTACGAAGATGTCATAGCCATTGCCTTTTTCATCGCGCTGAAAGCCCTTGAGTATCTCGCTTATATCTTGCTTGGTAGTTTGATATTCTGCACCCACCGAGATGCCGTATTCGTCATCCCAAACGGATATGACCATGGGTACTTGTAATACCCCAGCGGCATTGATGGTTTCAAAAAACAGTCCTTCAGAAGTAGATGCATTACCAATGGTTCCCCAAGCGACTTCTTTACCGTTCTGAGAGAATTTCTCACTACCGTCGAAAGAAACTTCTTTATACACCTTTGAAGCTTGTGCCAATCCTAAAAGTCGCGGCATTTGACCGCCTGTTGGACTGATATCTGATGAACTGTTGTATTGTGCGGTAAGATCTACCCAGTCTCCATTTTCATCAAGTGAGCGGGTTGCAAAATGACCGTTCATTTGCCGGCCGCCAGCCATAGGCTCTTCCTTAACGTCAGTTACTGCATAAAGTGAGGTGAAGAAGCGTTTCGCATCCATTTCACCTAAGGCCATCATAAAAGTTTGGTCTCTATAGTAGCCGCTTCTGAAGTCGCCTTTTTCAAAGGCTTTGGCCCATGCAATTTGTGCCAATTCTTTTCCGGCACCAAAAATTCCAAATTTAGCCTTACCTGTAAGCACTTCGCGCCGCCCCATTAAGGAGCATTCGCGAGATAAAACTGCAATTTTATAATCTTGAAGTACTTCGGTCTTGTACTCCTGGTAACTGATTTCCTTTTTCTGCTTTTCTGTCATGTGATAGGGTTGAGTTGAACTCATTGCAAATATACGACAGAATGGACGCTACATAAGACCCTTAAATACAAACAGAACAAACAAGGTGATGACTATGAGGAGCAGCACTTGGATTCCACCGCTCTTATAGTGGATCTTGTGAAGTTTTAAGTCTTTGCGGTAGCTAATGAATAGATAAATCAAAAATGAAACTGCAAAGATTCCTGCGAAGATCCAGTGTCCTGTAGTAATGTTTTCCATGTTGTAAATTTACGTTGTAATCGTTCAAATAAAGCATGACATGCAGAAACAGATAAAACACGTAGAAAAGTTCCATGATACCTTTGGAATACCCAATGAACATGGCCCAACAGTCAATGTTTCCAAGGAAATAGTCGCTTTACGTCATCGTTTAATGGCGGAAGAAAATGAAGAATACTTCGAGGCTGCATTAAATGGTGATTTAGTGGAAGTCGCAGATGCTTTAGGAGATATGATGTATATACTTTGTGGAACTATACTGAGCCATGGTATGCAACACATCATTGAAGAGGTGTTCGAAGAAATTCAAGCAAGCAATATGAGCAAGCTAGGAGCGGATGGGAAGCCTATATACCGAGCGGACGGAAAAGTTTTGAAGGGACCGGGTTACTTCAAACCAAACATTAAAGCGGTGCTGGAGCGCGACGAGTAGGTAAAGTAAGGGATGATTTATCGGGACGTAATTCAAAATTGGGTTGGCAACCAGGCAGCCAATCTGATTCTGTAGTAACTTTAGGATTATACGTAGCTTCGACATCACGAGCCATCTTAATTCGCTCTAAGGCATCTTCATTAAATGTTATTTTCATCCAAGAGCAACTGCTTTTGTTAGATCCATCAACCTTGCCATTTTCACCTACGTTGTGAAGCAGCGCTTGAGCGTTTCCATCAATGCGCACGTTTGCCAGCGCATTATCCTTGAAATTCCCATTGAGCCGCGTTCCCGTGGTTTGGTCAAAGTATAAGGAGTCTAAAGTTTTGGTTACAATGGTCACATTGTTGACCATAAATAAACTGTCCAATTCATTTGAATTTAACTTCAATGCGGTCGAATCCGCACCAAATTCACTTTTGCCACTCCATAAGGTGGGAGATGGGTAGAGGGCCAGCTCTTCTGCACCTTCTGTATAGAGAAAATGAGGACTGATGCCTTGAAAATCCGAACTAAAAAAAGACGTTTTACTGTACAAATGGACGTTCTTACTGGAGTCCAAGGCTGAACGGATTACTAAACTATCTCCTTTCGCATAAATAGTATCTCCTTCCATACTCTGCTCATAAAACACAGGATAATAGGCATCTACATGGATTGGATATTTCTTATAATCGATAAAACTACTTCGGAGAACAAAGCCTTCTGAAGAATCGGCCACCATCGCCTTACCGTGTAAAGTTCCGTCTTCTGTTGAAAGGAAATAATACAGGCTATCTGCTTCGATATAGCGTTTTGGAGCCTTCATCTTTGCTCCACCAAACAGTTCAAGCAAAGTTTCATCCGCTTCATACGTCCCCTCCGAGCAAAATAAAAGAGTGCTGTCCTTTTCTAGTTTTGTAGGGCCTGCAAAAGAATATTTATTTTTATTCGGGTAGTAAAGTAAGGTATCCGTAGTCATCTTAAACGCGGAGTCGACAGCAATTACATCACCTCGCAACCGAACCACATCGTATTCCGTATTGTAATTACCAACGTCAGAAGTGATTCGCAATTCTTGACGTTCCAAAGTGGACCGCGTTAAATAGTATGCGGTTGACGTATTCCTATTGTATTTCAAAACATTTGTAGCCAACCGAGAAGACGGAGTCTTTAGAACCACATTTTCGGTAATGGTGAAGGTTCTTTGATCGCCTATATACGTCAATTGCTCCCCTGTAATGAGAACAGTATCTGCTTGCTTAACCCTTACATTACCAAAGGCTTCAAATGTGTTTTGTGGACGATACAGAACTGCAGAGTCGCAAAACATTATCGCGACATCTTGCTTCAACGCAACATTGCCTTTCAAAAAGTAGGTCTGCGCTCCATCATCTCCTTTGACAAAGTCGGTGGTGTCGCTACGTGTAATTTGAATTTTAGTTTGACCCCACCCTGAATGAGGGGCAGAGAAAAATATCGCCACACAAAGAAGTATGGCTTTGTTCATTAGCTTCTTAAAATGGTTTGGGCGCGATCGGGGCCAACGCTTACCAATGTAATAGGCACACCTACCTCGTTTTCAATGAATGCGATGTACTCTTTAAAGCTTTGCGGGAACACTGCTTCAGAAGTCATTTGCATCAAATCTTCGTCCCAACCCGGAAGTTCTGTGAAAATGGGTTCAATAAGATCTTCTTGCAATTTATACGGTAAGTGTTTGATAATCTCTCCTTTGTACTTGTATGCAGTACATATTTTGATTGGACCAATACCACTCAATACGTCGCCTTTCATCATCATTAACTCTGTAACGCCGTTAACATTGATTGCGTATTTCAATGCTGGTATATCTAACCAACCACATCTGCGCGGGCGTCCTGTAGTAGCGCCAAATTCATGTCCGTTCTTTTGTATCGTTTCACCGACTTCTTCAAACAATTCAGTAGGGAAGGGGCCAGAACCTACACGCGTACAATAGGCTTTGAAAATTCCGTAAACGTTTTTAATCTTGTTGGGTGCGATACCCATGCCAGTGCACGCTCCCGCACAGGTGGTATTGGAAGAGGTAACATACGGATAAGTGCCAAAGTCGATATCTAGCAATGTACCTTGCGCACCTTCAGCTAGGATGGTTTGACCTTCTGAAATGGCATCGTGGAAGTAAGGTTCACTGTCAATAATATCCAATGACCTTAGGTAATCTAAGGCTTCCATCCATTTTGGTTCGAGCGATTCTAAATCGTATTCAAAGCCTTCGTAGCCTGCAAGTAATTGCTTGTGTTTGTGAACTAGGGCGTTGTATAATTCACTAAAGTTTTCCAATTGTATGTCCCCAACGCGCAGTCCGTTACGGCCTGTTTTATCCATGTAAGTTGGGCCTATCCCTTTTAAGGTAGAGCCAATTTTCTTCTTACCCTTGGCTGCTTCGCTTGCAGCGTCAAGTAACCTATGTGTTGGTAAAATGAGGTGTGCCTTACGGCTTATTTTTAATCGGCTTAATACATGTGGTTCCTGGTCAATAAGCTTATCCAATTCTACTTTAAATATGACCGGATCGATAACCACACCGTTTCCAACAACATTGGTCACATTTTCGTGGAATACACCAGAGGGAATGGTATGAAGCACATGCTTCTTGCCTTCGAATTCTAAGGTGTGACCAGCATTAGGCCCGCCCTGGAAGCGTGCAATAATGTCATACCTACGCGTCAATACATCGACTATTTTACCTTTTCCTTCGTCCCCCCATTGGAGGCCCAAAAGCACATCTACTGCCATAATTAATTTTTGCTCGACTCTTTTCTTTTTGCATAGAAGTATAGGCTGTGGCTCTCTACTTCTACACCAAAAATTTCTTCGATGGTTTCTTTAATGTTTTGAATTCGAGGATCACAGAATTCAAATACCTCGCCGGTATCCGTAAGAATAACGTGATCGTGTTGTTTGTTGAAATAGGACTTCTCATAAAAACTTTGATTCTGACCAAATTGGTGCTTGCTGACCAACCCGCACGTTAAGAGCAGTTCTATCGTGTTGTACAATGTAGCTCTAGAAACGCGGTAGTTTTTATCTTTCATACTCAGGTACAGCGTTTCGACATCAAAGTGGTCTTCGCTTTCATAGACCTCCTTTAAAATAGCAAACCGCTCCGGAGTTTTGCGCTGATTGTGCTCCTCCAAATAGCGGCCAAATACGTCTTTTACCTTGTTATATGCTTCTTGTGTACTCATGAGAAGTAAAACGCTAAAGTACGTTCTATCAATTGAATTTACCTACTCGAGAGACACTACTAATGCCTTCTAAATTCTTGATATTGTTAATAGTGTCCGTTAAACCCAATTTATCCGCGACCTCGATGGTTAACTTCCCTGTGAATAACCCATCATCAACACTGAAGGCAATGGCCTTTATGTTAATATTCAGGTCGTTTGAGACCACTTTAGTCACGTCATTCACGATACCAATTCTATCCATCCCGTTAATTAATATATTGATCGTCGAAAATGCGCCTTTCCGGTCTACCCACTTGGCTTTCAGGGTTCTGTTTGCAAATCTACTTTGCAGTAATACTGCATTGGGACAGTCGTCTCTATGCACTTTTAAACCATCTGCGGTGGTTATAAAACCAAAAACTCTATCGCCTGGTAGCGGATTGCAGCACCTGGCCAGTTTATAGTCCATTTCGTGTTCGTCAGTATCAAAGACGAGCATTAAATGATCGGGTACCTTTTTCGAAGTTTTATCGACAAGCTTCGTCTTCGCGTAATTACTCTTAACAATGCGTTGTTTAAAGTAGTTGACTAGACCAGAAGTCTCTCTCGCATATTCACGAAGCTTCTTATTATCAATAACACCTAATCCAACTTTGTAATTCAATTCTTCGGGATTTTTAAGTCCAAAAAAATTGACGAGTTTTTGAATATTACTGAGCGTTGCCTTCAGTTTAAGCACTTTAAGCTTGCGCTCAAGAATAAATTGTCCCTGGCCAGCAATCAACTGCTTTTCTTTCTTTAAACTTTGCTTAATGCGCTGCTTCGACTTACCTGTTTTAACAAAACTGAGCCAATCTTCCTTAGGTTCTTGCTTTAATGAAGTAAGTACCTCTATTTGGTCGCCCGATTTAAGGGGAGTACTCAGAGGTATTAGTTTTCCATTGACTTTAGTTCCCAAACAATGTGCACCAACTTCAGTGTGAATCTCAAAGGCAAAATCTAATGCCGTAGCACCTTTGGGTAGGGTGAGCATTTCGCCCTTTGGCGTAAAAACAAAAATTTCCGACGAAAAGAGGTTCATCTTAAAATTATCAATGAAGTCTTCGCTATCGTTTTCTGGATCATCAAGAAACTCACGGATGCGGAGCAACCAACGATCCAATTGGTTACTTCCAGAGCTGTCCTCTTTGTATTTCCAATGCGCAGCGAATCCATTCTCTGCAATTTCATCCATACGTCTCGTTCGAATCTGCACCTCTACCCAATGTCCATCAGGGCCCATTACGGTAGTATGTAAGGACTCGTAACCGTTACTCTTAGGCGAACTAATCCAGTCTCTTAAACGAGCAGGGTTAGGACTAAAATGTTCTGTAACAAGTGAATAAGCTTGCCAACAAGTTGCTTTCTCTTTATCAGCATCCGTTTCTAGAATGATTCGGATCGCATATTTATCGTACACTTCATCGAAACGTACGTTTTGATTTTTCATTTTACGACGAATCGAATAAATGCTTTTCGTCCGCTTTTTGACCTCAAACTTCATATTGGCCTGAGAAAGTTCTTCTGAAACTTTACGCTCAAATTTGTTTAAATACGAGAAGTCTTCCTTGAGTAAAACTTCCATGCGGTTGTGGATGTCATCAAATATTTCCGGTTCTGTGTACTTTAAAGAGATGTCTTCTAGTTCAGATTTAATGCTAAATAATCCCAATCGATGAGCGAGCGGAGCGTAAATAAATAACGTTTCTGATGCAATTTTTAATTGTTTATGTGCTGGCATACCAGACATAGTGCGCATATTGTGCAATCGATCAGCGAGCTTAATCAGAATGACTCTTACATCGTCTGAAATAGTTAGCAGCATCTTCCGGTAATTTTCAAGCTGCATGCTACTTTCCATACTGACCACCCCGGAAATCTTGGTTAGACCATCTATAAGTCTCGCGATATTGGTATTGAACATATTCTCAATATCTACCAACGTGTAGTCAGAATCTTCTACTACATCATGCATTAAAGCAGTAGCAATACTCGTGGGTCCAAGACCTATTTCTGTGGCAACAATCTGAGCGACTGATATAGGATGAGTAATATAAGGCTCACCACTTTTCCTATGCACTCCCTTGTGCGCATCTTTAGCCAAAGAAAATGCACGTTGTATGAGCTTTTGATCCGCAGCATCGGTTTTATATTCAATGCTGTTCAATAAATCATTGAATGCACCTTCTACAAGTTTACTATCCTTATTTTCTTTGGAAGTCATAGTGACTTAATCTATCAAAAATATAGCTGGACGTTTGTGCAAGTCTGGCAAATTCAAACTCCATTGTGCTACTGTTTTAGTACAAATATTCTCAGTATCTAAGGTAATGTCTACGGCAATACAAAGTTTCGTCTCTGGATGCAGGGTGACCACCAATTCTTCCAATAGTTTGCCATTTCGATAGGGTGTTTCCATAAATATTTGAGTAATCCCATCACGAATGTCTTTTTGCATCGCCTGGAATACACGCTTACGAATGGCTCTGTCGTGCGGTAAATAGCCTCTAAAAGTGAATTGCTGACCATTGAATCCACTTGACATTAAAGCCAGTAGAATAGAAGATGGTCCAACGCAAGGACGAACTTGAATTCCGCGTCGATGCGCAATGCTCACTATAGATGCACCAGGGTCTGCTACACACGGTACGCCAGCTTCAGAAACAATCCCAATGGAATGCCCTTTATTTATAGGATCGAGAAAAGAGGGCAGGTCGAGTGGGTCTGTTTGCTTGTCTAAAATCTCAAGTATTAATTCGCTCTGGTTCTTTTCGGGCAGTAAATGCTTAATGTAAGCGCGTGCAGTTTTCTCATTTTCAACTATAAAATAGGTGAGACTCTCTATGGTATCGACCACATCCTTTGGGATAATTGAATCAAAATTATCTTGGCCTAGTGTGTTAGGCAATAAGTATAAAACGGCCATTAGTGTTTTTTAATAAAAGATTGAATAGCTTCCTCTAATAGGTTGTAAACATGAACAAACCCTTGTTGTCCTCCAGTATATGGGTCTGGAACTTGCCGATTTTCAATAGGAGAGACCTCATTTAAAATCAAATGTATTTTACTCTTTGATTGTTCGTCTGGTGCCAATTGTATGAGGTTGGAATAGTTCGAGCTGTCCATGGCGAAAATGACATCGAAAATTTCAAAATCCGTCTCATTCACCTGGCGTGAACGCTGATGATCGATGCGTATCCCTCGATCTTTGGCAATCAAAATGCTCCTTGTATCCGGTCGTTCATCTTCATGCCATCCCGATGTGCCTGCTGAATCTACAGTCCAATTTTCTGGCGCATATTTTTCCATAATACCTTGAGCAAGCGGCGAACGGCATATGTTACCCAAACAAACCATTAGAATTTTCATAAATAAAAAAGTCAGTACCCGAAGATACTGACTCTAAAACATTCGTTAAGTGATTTATTTTATGCAAGAGTTAAACGCTTCTAGACAAGCCAAGAACGTTTGATCGCAAATTGCGCGAGGCATTAG
>JAKMEB010000148.1 GCA_022426185.1 Schleiferiaceae bacterium | reverse complement strand
AAGCGCCGGGGGGTTTTTAGTTTATGAAATTTTACAACTTGCTAAGAAGGACGTACTGCGCGAATATCCGCACCAGTAGGGCTCTGGAACAATGCTAAATCAAAGTGGCTTGTGGCCGCATAAAGGTGGTCAAAGATATCCGCTATGATCTCTTCATAACGAGTCCATTCTGTGGTTGCACTAAAACAATACACTTCTATAGGGAGTCCTTCTGTTGTAGGTTGCAGTTGTCGAACCATTAAGGTGAAATCACTATTGATATCGGGATGATTTCTTAAATAGAATTCTATGTATTTTCTGTAAAGACCTATGTTAGTCTGACGTCTCCCGTTCAATAGACTTGCACCTTTAGTGTCCTTCTTTTTATTAGTCCCGTCAATTTCACTCTGGCGCTGGGCCACAAAAGTGGAGATTAAGTCTATTTCGCTCAAACTGCTGAACAATCCCTCGTCTAGGTGGCCAATAGAAGTAATATCAATATGAATATTGCGTTTGATCCGACGCACTCCTGCCTCAGACATCCCACGCCAATTCATAAAGCTGTCGTTAACAAAAGCTGTAGCTGGCACAGTGCTAACGGTTTTGTCGAAATTCTGAACTTTAACTGTTGTTAAATCGATGCTCATTACATCACCATCTACGCCATAATTAGAAAAAGTAATCCAATCACCAACTTTGACAAGGTCGTACATGTGAATCTGAAAATTGGCTAAAAGTCCTTTAATAGTGTCCTGGAATACCAGTATAAGAATGGCAGTAGTCCCCGCAAAAGCGCCTAATATGGCCCCAGCTTTCATACCGGTTAGGATGCTGATGGCTGAGATGATGGCGCCAAACCATGCTAATATTCGAACGACCTGCGAAATAGTGCGAACTGGTGTATTCGCGTATTTGGCCGTCATTGTAAACCAATTCTCAAGTGCCCTAAGGGTTCTATTCACTAAACTCACAAAGAGAATAAGAATGTAGAGAACCACCAGCTTTTCTAAAATGGGAATGATGCCTGGAATATCGTTAAAAACGATAGGGAGGCTTTCATATACAATGCCCGCTGGAACAAGGTGTGCAATATTCCTAAAGACTTTTTGATCGTAGAAATAGTCGTCCCAGGTAGCTTTCGTTCGCTTAACAGCGGCATGGATGACGCTTAGTATGATACGTCGTGCAAAAAAGTCGGCTACTAATGAAATTAGGAGCAAAAGCAAAAGATCCACAGCTAGTGCAATCCATTGCACTAATTGTGGATCTAGTCCTTTTCGAAGTAAAAATTCAGTGGTCCAGTGCAGTGTGTCCATTAATATGGGTGAAATAGGGTTATGCTATCAAATCTAACTGATGTAGCATAAAAATACCCTAAACCATACACTGTTGTATCATCTTGACGTCTAATATTTCCAATTTGTGGGCTGTAAGGCACACTAAACAAACCCCCTCCGCCAATATTATTAGCCATGATATTGAGGTAATCGTACATGCCTTCGCTGACCGTACGCGTCTCAAACACTAGGTTGATTAAAGTATCGCGGAACACAGTGTACGGAGGGCCGATAAAGTTGAAGCGACTAACTTGAGTACCTTCAATGAATTGATCATCATTGAAAATATTGATGCTTGAATTCAAGCTTTTTTCCGTCTCTTCAGGTGTAAGCGGACCCATTAATCCGTTAGGCGCATAGATTTTTGTCGTCCAGTAGTTTTTAATCCAATAGGCATTTCCGCGACCGGCAGGATCATTCCAAAGTGCGTAAGGACTGTAATAACACGAGTCTGCATCTGCATAATAGACAGAGTCCCCTGTTCGGAAGTCAATCCAGCTACTATCATCCTCCATGATAGGAAACATTGGTCGTAAGAAGCTGAATGGGGCGTTCACCACGTCAGCGGTGGTTTCCCAAATACCGCTAGCATCACCATATCCTACAGGCACGTTAATGGTCATGCGGTAACCGTATCCAACAGTAGCGAGTGTTGTCGAATCCTCGTAACGTCCTGGGGTAACTTCTGTAAGAGTACTAATCAAACTGTCATTTTCGTAGACTTCAACCAAAGCGCCGGTAATGTATGCCGCATCAGAAGTATCGAGATAAGGTGAGCTTATTAAAAGATCTAGATATGTCCCTGTACCTGCTAGGTCCGTAACCGCGCCGCTTGCAGAAACAAGGGCTGTTCCGTTGTACGCATCCGTTATGACCTTGTCAGTGACGTCAGTTTCACACGATATTGTAAAGAGGGTAATAAGGCTAAAAAGAGCTAATTTCTTCATGATTTAGAAATCTAGGTTGTAGGTAATTGTTGGTATGGCGGTGGCAAAAATGGAGAGCTGAGTAGCTTTAGTTTGGCCTGTTGGATCCCCGTTGTCATCGAGTTCTTCTTCAAAGAAAATGCTGAAGGCGTTTTTACGCGCATACGCGTTGTACACACCAAAGTTCCAGCTGCCTTTTCGACCGTTTTCTTTTTTATTGGGTATAGCCACATCCATACTTAAGTCAAGACGGTGGTAGGCTGGAGTTCGGCTGTTGTTTCTGCTCAAAGCGAAAGGATAAATTATGCCTTCGAACTCACTTCTCGCCTCAGGGTAAGTGTATGGCTTCCCTGTTTGGTAAATGAATGAACCGGAAAAGCTAATATTCGGTTTCCACGCATAAGCTGCAACTATTGCAATATCATGCGGTTTGTCTTGTGCGGCAGAATACCAATTCCCTAAGTTAATCCACTCCTCTGGAGTTGCTCCTAAGTCAACTTGAAGTTGAGAACGGCTGTAGGTGTATGCGACCCATCCAGTTAATTGTCCGATTTTTTTATCAAGCTGCATCTCAAGACCGTAGCTTCTCCCACGTCCTGTCATTAACGCTACTTCTATATTGTCAACTCCTGTTGGCTGCGCACCATTTTTAAAATCAACAAGATCACGCATGCTTTTGTAATACGTCTCTATGCTCAACTGCCATTCACCGCCCTTAAAATTACGGTTCCAGCCTAGCGCAATCTGATCAGCAGTTCCCGGATCGATATATCTACCCGCTGGACGCCACGTATCAATAGGTAATGATGATGTGGTATTCGAGATTAAATGAATGTATTGACGCATTCTGTTGTAACTGGCTTTTATTGCGGTGTTCTCAGTAGCCTTGTAATTAATGCCTAAACGCGGCTCTAAACCCTGAAGTCCATCAAACGATTCAATGATTTCTCTCGAGCCGTAGCTCGTGGTATCTGTTATGAGATCGTTACGAACAGTACCGTTAGCTGTAGGATTGTAATTCACTACATCACGTGCCCCTAGGTTGTAAAAGGTACTGTAGCGAAGTCCACCACGGATGGTCAATCTGTTGGTTACCTTCCAATTATCCTCGATGTACAACGACGGTTCAACTGCATATTCATTTTGGAGTTCGATATTGATATCGACAAGATTGCTATCGATATAATCTAGCGTAGTAGAAAAGGGTTCGAAGTCGTAAATAGTGGCTTCTGCACCATAATTGACTTGGTGTTTTGCGTTAGGGAACCAGCTGAAAGCAACCTTATTGCTTTGGTTTTTGATGAAAGCAATGTTATCGATTTTCGCTTGCGGGAAATCAAATCCAATGGCGTAGTCGTAATCGGAATAGATCGTACTTACATTCAGGAATAATTTATCCGTAATGAGGTAATTCCAGCGTCCGGTTAACCCTAAATTACCCCAATCGAACTTTACCAAACCAGGTACGCCGAAGGCATCTTTACCGTAATAAGCGCTTAAGAATAAACGGCTTTTATCATTGAATTTGTAGTTGACCTTCGCATTGAGATCGTAGAAATTCGCGATAATTGAATTTAAATCATCGTTAGGGCTGGCTTTTAGTAAAACATCTTGATACGAACGACGACCTGCGATCATGAAGCTCGCCTTGTCTTTCACCAATGGTCCCTCAAGCATTAAACGAGAAGAGAGCAGCCCAAGTCCCATAGTTCCGGCAAATTCTTTTGTATTTCCTTCTTTTTGGTGTACGTCAAGAACAGAGGATAAACGACCGCCGAAGGGTGCTGGAATACCACCTTTGTATAGTTTGAGATCACGAACGGCATCACCATTAAAAACAGAAAAGAATCCGAAGATGTGCGAGCTGTTGTAAACCGGAGCTTGATCCAGAAGAATTAGATTCTGATCAGTTTTACCTCCACGTACGTTGAATCCGCTTGCCCCTTCACCTACGGTAGTTACCCCGGGCAGTAAGGTGATGGAACGAATCACATCAAATTCCCCTAAAAACTGCGGGATGGCTTTAATTTGCTTCGCTGTGAGTTGTGTTGTTGACATTTCAGCGCGGTTCAGGTTTTCATCCAACCTTTTCGCGGTTACTTCAACCTCAGCGAGCTGATTCGTCGCTTCGGTTAATTCGAAATCTAAAGTTTGACTCTCTTTTAAAGTTAACGTTTTCTCAATATTTTCATAACCGATATAGCTTACCGTAAAAGTGTATTTCCCTGCTGGGAGGGTTAAGGAGTAGAAGCCATAGACATTGGTCACGGTTCCTTGTGACTTTTCATTAACGATGGACGCATTAATCAGCTCTTCACCGTTGGCTGCATCTTTAATGTATCCGCTAAGAGTGACATTTTGGGCGTAGGCGGTGGAGAAAAACAGAATGCTCAAGAGAGCAAGGCATTTTTTCATGGTAATTGAATTAGTTACTTGTATAAAGGATACAGGTGCGATTTTGTTCGCTGCCTAATTCAATTCTTGTGCCAAAGACAGTGTATCGAAGTTATTGTTTTAGAAATAGTTTAAAGGCCAGGATAGTCCCGCTTAAACTGCCACCGATAACATTCGCTAAAATGAGCGGGGCATCTTGCATCCAGATGCCATAAGCCAACCAGCACAGCTGGCCAGAGAACATTAAGACATACATGGTCAAGCTTAAATCATCTGTCTTGCGCAATTTAATGATTCGCCATGCTTGTGGTACAAAAGCTATGGTAGTCAGGGTAGCAGCCAGTAATCCAATAAGGGTCATTCCTTTCATACGGCCAAATTAGTTTATCGCTTTAATTGAAGTGTCTTAACAGACAAATACTTTTCAAGTGGGTAGCATGGATCAATTACAATTGCAACAGGCGCGTTGTGTTGATAACTTGTTAATAACTGACATGAGACCCTGTAGTTATTGCTCCGTACAGTTGTCAGAAATCACATTGTGCAGTAATTTCGCGGCATCTTAATTAAAGAAGAATACAACATGTCTCAATTAGTTGGAACAATATCTCAAATTATCGGCCCTGTAGTGGACGTTAAATTTGATGGTTCACAAGGTGAGCTTCCGAGAATTTACGAAGCTCTTGAAGTTACTAAATCTACTGGTCAGGTAGTTATCTTAGAGGTACAGAAGCACGTAGGACAGGATACTGTTCGTGCCATCTCTATGGATTCGCTTGATGGATGTCAGCGCGGTCAAGAAGTTCGTTCAAAGGGCGACTCCATCACCATGCCGATTGGCGATCAAATTTACGGTCGTGTATTTAACGTAGTCGGTGAGGATATCGATGGTATTGGAGGTATCGACCGCTCTAAAGGTTTGCCTATCCACCGTCCAGCTCCTGCGTTTGAAGACTTAAGCACATCTACTGAAGTACTGTTTACAGGTATTAAAGTAATTGACTTGATTGAGCCTTACTCTAAAGGGGGTAAGATTGGTCTTTTCGGTGGTGCCGGTGTAGGTAAGACTGTATTGATACAAGAATTAATCAATAACATTGCGAAAGGACACGGTGGTTTATCTGTTTTTGCAGGTGTTGGTGAGCGTACTCGTGAAGGAAACGATTTGATGCGTGAGATGCTTGAATCGGGTATTATAAACTACGGTGACGATTTCATGCACGCGATGGAAAATGGCGGATGGGATCTAAGCAAAGTAGATAAAGAGTTGATGAAAGACTCCAAAGCGACTTTCGTGTTTGGACAGATGAATGAGCCTCCAGGTGCACGTGCACGTGTAGCGCTTTCAGGTTTGACTCTGGCAGAGTACTTCCGTGATGGTGAAGGCGACGGTCAAGGAAAAGACATCCTTTTCTTCGTGGATAACATCTTCCGTTTCACGCAAGCAGGTTCTGAGGTATCGGCACTTTTAGGTCGTATGCCATCTGCGGTAGGTTACCAGCCCACCCTAGCTTCTGAGATGGGGGCGATGCAAGAGCGTATTACTTCAACTAAAAACGGTTCTATTACATCGGTTCAGGCGGTATACGTACCTGCGGATGACCTTACGGATCCGGCTCCTGCAACAACGTTTGCTCACTTGGATGCAACAACGGTATTGTCACGTAAGATTGCGGAGCAAGGTATCTACCCTGCGGTTGATCCACTAGATTCAACTTCTCGTATCTTAACTGCAGACATCGTTGGTCAAGAACATTACGACACTGCACAGCGTGTAAAAGAGACATTGCAGCGCTACAAAGAATTACAGGATATCATTGCCATCTTGGGTATGGAAGAGCTTTCTGAAGAAGATAAATTGGTGGTTTCGCGCGCACGCCGTGTAGCTCGTTTCCTCTCTCAGCCCTTCCACGTTGCTGAGCAGTTCACAGGTCTTCAAGGGGTATTGGTAGATATCAAGGACACCATTAAAGGCTTTAACATGATTCTTGACGGTGAGTTGGATCAATATCCAGAAGCTGCCTTCAACTTGAAAGGCTCCATCGAGGAAGTGGTTGAAGCGGGTGAGAAAATGTTGGCTGAGGCCTAAATAGGTTCTATGATGTATTTAGAAGTCATTACACCTGAAGAGGTATTGTTTAGAGGCCAGGTGAGTTCAGTGAAACTTCCGGGAAAGGACGGTTTGTTCCAAATCCTAAAAGATCACGCGCCCATCATCGCATCGCTTGCTGCTGGTACAGTAAGTATAAGAGTGGCTGACGACACGAGAACTTTGGATCATTTGAGCTCCCAGGTCATCCTTGACACTTCAGACGACAAGCTGTGTACCGTTGAGGTAAGCGGAGGTGTGATCGAGTGTAAGAACAATATGATCTCAGTTCTAGCGAGTTAAGCGTTAGAGTATATAGTATAGACATCCCTGCGACTCTGAGAGTTGTGGGGATTTTTTTTGAATCGAAGTATGTAGGCTGAGCCTAGGTTCTATATTCGTAATCCAATTCGTAGAAAATGAAAAATACAATTATTGCAGTTTGTTTGTTCTTATGTGTGGGAGTTACTGCTCAAGAATTTGGTCAACGCAAAGGTTTCCGAGGCATCGTTGCTAAACAGGATAAATCAATTGAATTAAACGAGGTAGAGGTGAGTTCGTCTTTGGCGAAAACCACTTATGCCGCAGCAACTCGTCAGATTACGGTTTTAACGGCGAAGCAAATTCAGGAGCTTCCCGTAAATAACATTAATGAGTTGCTGGATTACATGGGTAGTGTTGATATGCGTCAACGTGGTCCCCTAGATGTGCAAGGCGACCTAGGTGTTCGGGGTGGTACTTTTGATCAAACTTTAGTATTGGTCAATGGCGTTCGAATGAACAACCCGCAAACTGGGCACCACAACATGAATTTGCCGGTTCCGTTGCAGATGATCGACCGAATCGAAGTGATTCAAGGTGGGGCTACGAATGCGCATGGAATTGGTGCGATGACTGGGGGCGTGAACATAGTTTTAAAATCAGCACCACATAAATTTAACGCCGGGTATGCACTGACCACGGGCGAAAATGGCTTGTTAAACTCAAGCTTTTATGTAGGTAAAAAGATGGGTAAATGGGGCGTACAGTTAGGTCAGCAGTCTCAAAAAACAGC
>JAKMEB010000140.1 GCA_022426185.1 Schleiferiaceae bacterium | reverse complement strand
CTCGGAGGAGTTTCTTCTTTTGCGGGAGGTGGAGTTACTGGTTTTGGTGCATTCTTCGCACCACCGCCTGAAGATTTCTTAGTTGGAGCAACTTTTTTGGGCTTGACGGGAGTCTCCTTCTTTTTCGGCTTTTGAGCGTCCAAATCAATTTTACCCATCACCTTCAGCCCACCTGTTTCAGGGGCGCTTTCTTCAGCAACTTCTGCACTCGTTGCTTTTGGCGCCTCGACTTCTGGCGTTGCTTCAGCAGTTGGCACTGCTTCCGGTGCTTCTTCAACAGGTGCTTCATCCGCCACTGTCGCTGACTCTTCAGGAGCGACCTCCTTTGGGGCCTCTGAGGTATTTTCCACTGGAGCAGGAGCAGGTGCTGCCTCTTGCGCAGGAGCATCAACTGTATCCTTCGTGCCTCTCAGAATCTCCTTTTCTTCCTTTACTTGCTGACTGACTTCTTCTGAGCGCTTTTTACGCGCAAGATCGTCGGCAAATGCCGTCATCAAAACCTCGTACTGATCGTTCGTGATTTTATGGTTCCGGTTGTTGGGAATTTCATGGCCGTGTTTGGCCAATTCCTCTACCGCACGGTCTAAGGAAATGTTAAGCTCTTTTGTCGCTTTACTTAATCTGACGCTACTCATAGAGTGTCTTTAGGTGTTTTCTTATTCTTCGTCTTCGAATTCTTTCTGAAGCACGTTTAGGACATGCACTGCAGTCTCTTCTTCAAGATCCGCACGTGATACCAATTCTTCTTTGGTCAATTTCAACACGCTCTTTGCTGTATCACAACCAATTTTCTTCAATTCGGCGATTACCCATGCTTCAATCTCATCAGAGAATTGATCCAATTCGATATCGTCTTCTATTTCAATGTCATCACGGTAAACATCAATTTCCATACTAACCAGTTTACTGGCAAGACGAATATTTGTACCTCCACGACCAATGGCTAAACTCACTTGATCCGGCGCTAAGAAAGCCTCTACGCGACCCGCCTCCTCATCAATATTGAGGCTGGTCACTTTAGCAGGGCTAAGCGCACGCTGGATGTATAATTGTAAGTTAGTCGTATAATTGATGACATCAATGTTTTCATTGCGCAATTCGCGAACGATAGAATGAATACGCGATCCCTTCATACCGACACAGGCACCTACAGGATCGATTCTATCATCGTAGGATTCTACTGCAACCTTTGCTTTCTCTCCTGGGATACGCACCACACCCTTAATGGTGATTAATCCGTCGTATACTTCAGGGATCTCCTGCTCGAATAGTTTTGCTAAGAAGCGTTCGTCTGTGCGAGACATGATCACGACGGGTTTTGTACCGCGGAATACGACCTCTTTAACGACGGCGCGAATGGGATCTCCTTTACGGAAGAATTCGCGTTCGCCAATCATTTGATCTTTTGGTAGAATCAGTTCATTTCCTTCGTCATCATAAACAATGACTTCACGGTGACGCACGTGGTGTACTTCACCTGTAATGATTTCGCCTTCTAAATCTTTGTAGCGTTTGAATAATTCTGAACTGTCGTGCTCTTGAATTCGGCTGACGAGGTTCTGGCGGAATGCCAAAATAAATCGACGACCTAAGTCAATCAATTTAACTTCTTCTGAAACTTCTTCACCAACTTCGTAATCCGGCTCAATTTTCAGTGCTGCACTCAGCTCGATTTCCATGTTGTCGTCTTCAACTGCACCGTCCTCAACAACTGTACGGTTACGCCAAATCTCCAAATCACCCTTGTCCGGGTTAACAATCACATCAAAGTTTTCATCGTCTTCGTACTTCTTACGCAACTGGTTGCGAAAGGCCTCTTCGATGAATGCCATAAGCGTAATTCTGTCGATATTTTTCTCCTCCTTAAACGCGAGGAAGCTCTCAATAATCGCCTGATTTTCCATTGTTTATATCTGAATAATCCTATTTAAACTTAATTGCCACTTTCGCTTCTGTAAGCGCTGTGAATTCAATTTTTAATTCTTTGTTGGGTTCACTCTTCTTTTTCTGCGGCACGCTAAGTACGATGTACTCTTCGGCTACTTCTAAAAGCTGACCTTCATCTTCTCTGTCGTCGAATTTCACTTTTAAAAACCGACCTTCATTCTTTTTGTACTGGCGCCAAATTTTCAGTGGACGTGTTAGATCTGGGCTGCTCACGGTAAGATTGAAATCTTCTTCATCCCTATCCAGTAACGTTTCCGTTTTACGGCTGATCATTTTAATCTGCTCGATCGTAAGTCCGGCATCTGCATCAATGTAAGCAACGATGACATTATTGGGCTTGATCTCGATGTCCACCAAAAAGGCGTCATTCTCGTCCACTGCCGTTGTTAATGCTGCTGCTACTTTATCTTGATCCATAAATTACCGCCAATAAAAGAGGGGACTCGAGGTCCCCTTTCGTAAGTCAAAAAGTTTCGACAAATATAGGCATTTATTTTATTGACAGCGCATTGTGAATAACCACAAGCCTAAATACTTATGTTTTCATCATTTTAAGTGATTAATACGCTCTCAATCGAAGCACTTTAAGCATTTTCACTACATTTATAAACTCGCTTATAAGTTAAAAATGAACAAAACCATTAGTATTCTCGTAGTGGACCATCACCCCATTGTACGTGACGGTATAAAAACTATGCTGGAAATGGGCAAATTTGAATCGTATTCCTTCCGTGTTATGGAATCGGGAAACATTTTAGATGCCCTAAAATTGGTTGATCAACGGTCGTTTGATTTGATCATTACCGATTCTCAATTGGGCAACCATTCTGGTGCTGAACTCACAAAATCACTGCTGCGTCTCGTCCCTGATCAATCTGTCTTGGGATTCTCTGAATCGGACGACATGGGCATAGTAGAGAACATGTTAAAATCTGGCGCCAAAGGGTTCATTAAAAAAAGTGTAGACACGAGCGAACTCATCCAAGCAATTACGGCCATTCTAGAGGGCCGATTATATTATGCCCTTGATATTGCCAATGCACTCATTGAACGCAGAATTTTAGGTAAAACTTTTGCGGAATTCCATAGCAACAATTCTGCTGTGGCACGATTGAGCAAGCGAGAAATTGAAATTCTCAAATACATCGCAGATCAAATGACCAATGAAGAAATTGCGAAGAAGTTGTTCTTATCAAAACGTACAATAGATAACCACAGACAGAACATTTTGAATAAATTAGGCATGAACAATACTGCTGGTCTTGTACGTTTCGCCGTAGAAAACGGCCTGCTTAATTAAGTTCACGTCCCTTGAAAACAATATGAAAAGCGCGCCTAATGGGCGCGCTTTTTTTTGGGGTTGACAAAAAAATCCCCCGGGCGCAGAGCGCCCGGGGGATTGCTTATTACAAATAAAAGTGCTGCTTATTCAACAACAACCTTTAGTGTTTTTGATAGGCCTTTTGCATCCGTAATGTTTACGTAATACATACCGCTTACCATGTTTTTGCGCTCTAAAGTAACTGCACCTTGAACGTTATCGAAACCAGCAACTACACGGCCAGTGATATCGAATACGCGAACAGAATAGCGTCCTGCGTTACCTAATGAAATGGTTGCAGTTTCGTTCATCGGGTTAGGACGGATACTTACTCCTGCGAGTGCATCTTCTTCAACAGAGATGAATGAACATGCACCAAAAATGTGCTGTACCGTATCCATTCCGCCTGTTCTTGTGAACGAACGGTTGTAACCGCCGACACCGTTATCCACACCACAAGCAGCGGGAACTGGTTCGTGATTTGGATTATTACCTGGGTCCCCATTAGAGAAACGATAATCCATAGTGCTTGGGCAATATTGAGCCACTGTAGTAATGTATTGACCAGCGACAGAATGCGGTACCATAGCGATGGCATTCGCGTCCCACTGCGTGAATCCACCCATTAAGTAAATTGTATCTGCAGGCGTGAATGACGCCTGTGTAAAGTCAACAATGAATGTAACGTCAGCTGTAGCCGGTACAGCTGGACAAGGTCCATAAGTATCATTTCCGAAACAACGCGTGGCAACAGTAGAGTCTGAGCTTACGGTAATGATTTTATTACCACCGCTTTCCCAGTTTGTATTACCGTTTTCATGGTAACGCGCCTTGAATTGGAAATCACCTGAATCTACGTCCATGTAAGTGATCGAATATACGCCGTCGCCGTCTGGATCTGACATCGCTTCACCGCCCCAGCCATTGATTGGTCCAGCCAATGAAACCGAGTCTATGGTACCACAAGCTGTAAGCGAACTTACATCAACATTCACTGTGATGTCGTACGTCGAAACCACCATACAAGGTCCACACATACTATAACATACTTCATACATACCGCTAACCGTATCCGTGTAGAAGCGGTTGTCTCCTTGGTTAATACCTGCTGTTGATGCTTGACAAGCTGAAGGCACCGATTCTACAACACTCCATCCGTTACCATTTATAAACTTGAAGTAAACAGAGTCTGCTTTCGCTGCATAAGCAATGTAACGATGAACACCGTCAAAATTAACCAACTGCGATTTTGCTGGATCCCAACCTTGGAAGTTACCGGCAACATGCGCAGAATCTGAACTTAGTGTTTGTAAAGCGTAATCCACTTTAAATTGAATCGCTTTTTGACCAGCAGGAGCTGCGCCAGCAAACATAACTGCCGGAAGAGTGGTATCTGAAGAGATAACCGCCCAACGGTTGCCGTTACCGTTCGTACCAACGTTTACAGAAGCAGGGACACTCTCATCGTCGCCCCATGCATTACCATTGAGGAATTTGTATTCTAATTGACCTGGAGAAACGCTAACGGTTGTGGCGTAAATAGTAGAGGTTCCCACTTGAGTCAATGCCGTTGTTGACGGTGACCAGCTCTGGAATGATCCTGCTACGTGCACACCATTAGAGTTCGCAGATGCAGACCCAAGGTCTACCTGGAAAGTCACACTGTGCGTTTGAGCAAATGCAGTAACGCTCATAAAGAGAATTGCTGCTAAAGCGTAAAGTTTTTTCATTTTATGATAGATTGATTATTAAATGTACTCAGTACCTTCCAAAGTTAAGCCAAACAAATAGAGGTGTTAAGCCGTTTTTTAACCACATTATTGCAGATTAATACAACAAACTATTAATTCGCATTGAATTCTACCTTTAATGGGCACAAAACAGAAACGACTGTATCTCCCTAAATATACCCTAATTATACGTTTTTTTGGTACCTTACGGTCAAGAAATGCGTTGTTCGTCGTTCAACATTCTAGGCTCATTAGCTGCTTACGTAATGTATCGCCGCAATAACCCGCTTTATTAAGTACACTTGGTTAAACGATAACGATAAGAGTGAAAGCCACCATTGAAAACATCCGTATTGCAGAACAAGACCGTAGTTATAACAGCTACGTATTGGCACAAAAGGCTGGGCAAAATTTTCCTTCCATTTTTAACGATTATTGGCACTACCACCCGGAAATAGAAATCACCTACATTGTAAAAGGCAAAGGCCTTGCCTTCATCGGTAATAAAACGATAGAGTTTGAACCCGGGCAAGCATTCCTCTTGGGTCCTTATTTGCCACATAATTTTGTCAGTACTGAGGAAGAAGAGGTACAAATGGAAAAGGAATGTTGGGGGCTCCAGTTCACACAAGAGTGGCTCAATAGCTTTAAAGAAAGTGCCTCTCTTCAGCGCCTGTTTCGCGCCATGAGCTACGGTATTAATTTGGGCCAATTGAACGCCGCCGAACATCAAGCCTTCACCACCATCGTCGGCAAAAACCCTCTTCGTAGCATCGGGGCATTTTTCAATCTGATGGCTATGATCGCCGACCGGGCAGATTTCCTCACTGTCTCCACCAACAACGCCTACTCCAACGTCATGAGCCAAAAGCTCAGCCAACGAATGGAACGCGTCTCAAAACACATCCAAGACCACTACCAAAACGCCATCACCCTTAGTGAAATCTCCGACGTTGCTAGCATGACCGAGCAAAGTTTCAGCCGATGGTTCCGCCAAACCTCCGGCCTGACTTTCGTAGACTACCTCATGCAGCTGCGAACCACGGTCGCGAGCAACCTCCTCATCAACACCAACAAAGCCATGACGGAAGTGGCTGCAGAGAGCGGGTTCAACTCGAGCTCTTCGTTCAACCGCGCTTTCCTCAAAATAAAGGGTTGCTCCCCAAGAGAATTCAGGAAGAAGAAAAAAATATAACCGCATGAAAAAAGGCCTCGAAATCGAGGCCTTTTTCTTTGCTATTAATTTCAATCAACTGCGATAAATTTATGCGTTTACTCCACCGGCGTGTAGGTCACCGCGTGCCTATTGGTAATCAAAAGATTTGCAAAACCTGCAATCACAAGGGATGTACCAGCAAGTAACATTGCATTGATCGGCTCCGCTCCGAACATACTCTTATAAATAAACGTCAGAGAGGTTGCCGCGACAATCTGTGGGATCACTATGAACATGTTGAAGATGCCCATGTAAACCCCCATTTTATTTGGGTCTAAGGTTGAACTTAACATGGCGTAAGGCATAGAGAGAATGGATCCCCAAGAAAAACCAATACAAACAAATGACAACGTCAACATTGACGGTTCTGTTATGAAGTACATACTTATAAATCCATACGCACCAGCGAAAAGACTAAACATGTGAACGTACTTGCGATTGATTCGACGTTTCGCCGTCCAGAGTGTTAATAGCAATGCAAACAACATAGAGCTCAAACCATAATTCCCCATGTAAGAACCCACTTGATTGGAAGCGTCGTTGAATGCTCGATCCGCCAATTGGTAAACTTCTATTTGCGCAGCTGTGGACGTGGCAAATTCTATAGCTTCGGGCTTCGCAGCACCATACACGTGGTCGGTCAGAGCGGGATTCGCCATCGACCACATGCAGAAAAACGCAAACCAAGAAAAGAATTGGACCACGCCCAACTTCTTCATGGTTAAAGGCATGTTCCCGATGTTCTTCCCAACTTCGCGAAGGGTATTCATCAAGCCAGAATTTACCTTCTGCTCCGCGCGAAATGCCTCCATATCTTCTGGCGGATATTCGTCTGTAGTAAATACCGTGTAGAGAATAGCCAGCAAGAAAATCCCAGCGCCAATTCCAAAAGCGACCTTAACCGACATAGGAACTACCCCTGGATCTGCCTCGTTACTCACGCCCATAGAACTGACTAAAAGCGGCAAGTTTGAAGCAACCCAGGTACTCACTCCAATAATCAAGGTCTGTACGACAAAACCGAAACTCCGTTGGCTGTCCGGTAACTTATCCGCTACTAAAGCCCGAAAGGGCTCCATGGATATATTCATTGTTGCATCCAAAATCCAGAGTCCTCCTGCCGCAATCCAAAGCGCTGGACTGTGCGGGACAAAAAGCAATGTAATTGAAGCCATAACCGCCCCAATTAAAAAATACGGACGACGACGACCAAAACGCGGATGCCACGTATTGTCGCTCATTTGACCTATAATAGGCTGTACAATGAGGCCCGTTAGTGGTGCAGCGATCCACAACAAAGGAAGACTGTGTTCATCGGCCCCAAGCGTTTCAAAAATCCGACTCATGAACCCGCCCTGAAGCGCATAACCGAACTGGATTCCCAAAAAGCCGAAGCTCATA
>JAKMEB010000119.1 GCA_022426185.1 Schleiferiaceae bacterium | reverse complement strand
TACTCCGGTAGCCTTGTAGAATGTCTTCTGACGTGGCATATTGACCTGTTTTCGTCTTCTTGGGTTTGTCCGATAGTTTCAAATCCTCAAACAAGACTTCACCCAACTGACGTGGGGAGCCCACGTTAAAAGGACGGCCAGCCAATTCAATTATAGTTTCCTCTAAGGATTCAATTAATTGGCCCAATTCAATACTGTAACTGTTCAGCGCAGCTACATCAACCTTAATGCCCTCTCGCTCCATCCGTGCCAAAACTGGAACCAATGGCATTTCAATATTTGCAAACACCTTCTCAACGCCTGTCTCCTTTAATTTTGGCTCAAATACTTCCTTTAACTGAAGGGTGATGTCCGCATCCTCTGCGGCATAATCCGTTACTGCTTCCTTTGGTACCTCACGAAGCGTTTTCTGTGTTTTCCCCTTTTTGCCAACCACACTTTCGTAGGATATGGTGGTGTAACTCAAATAGGTCTCCGCTAGAATATCCATTTTATGACGCATGTCCGGCTGCAACAAGTAATGAGCAATCATGGTATCAAACAACGGACCGTTCACTTGGACGCCATAATTCAATAATACTCCAATGTCGTACTTCAAATTCTGACCAATCTTACGAACCGATTCCGACTCAAAAAACGGCTGAAACGCTGAAAGCCATTCTTTTGCCGCTTCGCGCTCTTGAGGAATGGAAACGTAATACGCTTTACCTGCTTCGAACGAAAAACTCATACCGATAAGTTCAGCCGATTGTATCGCTAAAGAGGTGGTTTCAGTGTCGAAGGATACCTCCTCTTTTTCCAGAAGTAACCGGCCCAATTCTCTGGCCTCTGGTAAAGTCTCGAGGCATTGATACAAGTGATCCACGGTAGCTATCGACTTTCTACCGCTTGGTACCTCCGCTTCTGTACTGTGCTCTTGCGGCTCACCAAAAAGACTCATTTGGTCGTTACTGGTCAGTTGCACTTTCTTCGTTGGGGCTGGCTTCGCGCTCACTTCATCCGAAGCCTCGCGCTGCAAACCTAACCTTCTGCCCAGCGTACGGAATTCTAATTCTTCGAACAGATCAAGCAAGGCTTCTTGATCCCATGGGTCTCGAGTAAGTGTTTCTGAATTCAGGTCTATAGGTACTTCTAAAATGATGCGTGCCAACTTTTTCGAGAGGAGCCCTAATTCCGCATTGTCGCGTATTTTCTCGCCGAGTTTTCCTTTGATTTCATCGGCATTAGCTAATGTTTCTTCCAAGGAACCGAATTGCTTCAAAAGTTTAGAGGCGGTCTTCGCACCAACTCCGGGCAAGCCTGGTATATTATCTACTGCATCCCCCATCATTCCTAGGTAGTCGATCACCTGCTCTACACGATCAAGACCAAATTTTTCACAAACCTCAGCCTCGCCCCAAATCTCCGGTGGATTACCCCCACGCGCCGGGCGGTACATAAAAATATTAGGCGACACCAATTGGCCAAAGTCTTTGTCCGGGGTCATCATGTACGTGGTGTACCCTTCTTTTTCAGCCTGCTTTGCTAGAGTTCCTATCACATCATCTGCCTCAAATCCCGGTACGCCAAGCGCAGGGATTTTGAAAGCCTCCAACAATCTGTGGATATACGGGACAGCCAGCTTTATCGCCTCAGGCGTTGCATCCCTGTTCGCTTTATAGTCTGGAAAAATCTCATGACGTTCCGTAGGCTGCGGCAAATCAAAACAAACTGCAATATGCGTAGGGTTTTCTTTTGATAACAAATCAAGCAGCGCACTGGTAAAACCATAAACGGCACTAGTATCTAACCCTCCGGAAGTCACTCTAGGGTTTTTCGCAAAGGCAAAGTATGCCCTGAAAATCAGCGCATAAGCATCTAATAAAAACAATTTTTTGTCTTGATCTGGTGTTTCTTGACCCATGGAATAGAATTTGCGTGTTGCACTAGAAAAATAAGGAAAGTAAGATAGCTACTTCGGGGCAATTACCGAGTTTTGTAATCAAAACAATCCACTTTTTATGGCGTTGTTATTAAGCATCCATTCAGACCTCATGATCTTCAGAATACTCTTCACCTTAGGTTTCATGCTCGCCATCGATCTTTATGCCTATCAAGCATTTAAAACGGTCTTTCGCAGCAGCGCCACTCCTTATATTTACTGGGGTATTACCCTAGCATATGTGATTTTCTCAATCGTTCTAGCGACTATGATGACCAGCGGTAAAGTCGACTATAAATACCTTGGCTTATTAATGGGTGCGTCTGTTTTACTCGCTGTACCTAAACTGATCGCTATAGGGCCTTTGTTGTTGGAAGATATCGTCCGGTTAGGACAATTTGTTTTCCGCGGCGTCACCACACAACCAACGCTATTGCCGGAACGCAGGGCTTTCGTTTCAAAATTAGCCCTAGGCCTTGCAGCCATTCCTTTTCTTGGCATTATTGACGGCATCTGGAAAGGGCGTTACCGTTATCGCGTCATCGCACACACACTAGAATACGAAGACTTACCCGATGCATTCGATGGCTTTACCATCGCTCAGATTTCCGACATCCACAGCGGATCGTTCGACAATAAAGAAAAAGTACAATACGGCGTAGATATGGTCACAGAACTTGGGGCCGATTGTATCGTTTTTACCGGAGATATGGTCAATAATACAGCAAGTGAAGCAGAGCCGTGGATTCCTGTTTTTCAAAGGCTTCAGGCTAAATCTGGAATTTTTTCCATTTTGGGAAATCACGACTACGGCGATTATTGGCGTTTTCCTTCACCGCAAGCAAAGGTTGCCAATATGGATCGATTAAAAGAAATTCACTCAGAAATGGGCATGGACCTTTTGCTCAATGAGAGTCGTTACTTCGAACGCAACGGTTCCAGATTGTATTTAGCCGGAGTTGAAAACTGGGGGCTACCGCCTTTTCCGCAATACGGAGATTTAAACACCGCCTTAGAACAAATTCCAGAAGATGCGTTCACTGTGCTATTGAGCCATGACCCGTCACATTTCGACGCCGAAGTCAAGCAGCATACGAATAAAATACATCTTACCTTGAGTGGGCATACGCACGGAATGCAGTTTGGAATTGAAATTCCAGGTTGGATCAAATGGTCGCCCGTTAAATTTAAATACCCAAAGTGGGCGGGACTCTACCCAGAACAGGACGGGAAAATTTTACACGTAAACCGTGGGTTTGGATTTTTAGCCTTCCCTGGTCGCGTAGGCATGTGGCCAGAAATCACACACATTACCTTAAAAAAGAAGGTCGTTTAGAATCGGTCCTTATACAGCTTCGACATGAAGTAAATATGAGGCAAACTTATGGCGCTAAGGAAAATTAAAAAATAGCTCGACCAAGCCAGAAGGGAATTCTTATCAAATCTAAACACTAACAGAAACAGGACTACAGCACCTATTGTAAATGGCAACGCCTTCATCCACATTTCTGCATTGGTCCATTTGTGCGACAATTTTAAGTGGTTCCAACCCGATAGACTGTGTTGTAAGACAAAATAAATCCCAAACGCCGTAGCTAAGGGTAAGTAGCCAGTTAAACTGAGCGTTACCGTAGCGACGACCCACGGGATGGAGCGGAACCAAAATCCCATAAACAGTCCTAGTGTCACTGACATGCGAATACCCATATTCACATATTCCGGAGACCAGTTTACCTTACCAATATTCATGACGGAGAGCACAGTGTTCACTTCCGACAAATGCGGTAGAAGAATCATCGCCAACAATACGGTACCCCACAAGAAAGACAAGCCAATACTAGGAAAACCCCATTCCCGCAAGTCTGTTTCTCCAAAATGCCAAGCACTGTAGACTAGAAAAGCAAGCAGTCCAACCACCGGACTGGCAGCCCAAAACAATATGACCAGGAGCATGATAAAGCAATAGCGCAATATGAATTTTGGCAATCGATCCCGATTGGCGTGGCTGTAACCATCCAGTGCCCCATGAGGAATGCCGTAGAGCAATAGCAGAAAGACCAGAACGGCTTGCAGACCGTAGGTAACCGAAGTTGGTAAGAAAGCATCTGCAATTAAGGCGAATACAGCGAACAAAACCGGTGCCCAACGCGATGGTTTAGCGACCACGATAGCAAGAAATGATGCCGCCAATGCCCATAGAAATTTCATGATGGGCAAGCGTGTAAACATGCGCAACTCCCATTTTAACGAAGATTTCTCATCTAAAAATTGAAAGACCTTATTTGCTTTTTGAGTGGCGAATAGGGATTCAAAGATTTCTTTACCCCACTGTGGCTTGTGCTTTAAAATGTGAAGCAACAAGTGATCGTAGAAATTAAAACGATTCATAGAACTCTTAGGCAAACGCAACCATGAAGATTCTTTTCGCTCTTGTACAATGCCCTGGACCAATTCCTTTGCATGCTCGAACATGCTCTTAAAAGCATAACCCGTAGTCGCTTTAACCTTACCAGCACGCGCGCCTGTAGAGACTATTCGAGCATCTTGATCTTTAACTTCGGCGTACTGCGTCATGGGAATAACACCCCGTTCTTCGTGTAGCGTTTCAAATGATAAACCTCGAGACAATAAATAATTTCTAAGGTGATTACTAGCCAAATCATGCGGCAAGGGCTCACTTCCGAAACGGGTCATTTCAACCAACGCCTCTTTTGATCCTGTGGGTAGAACGTACATGAATTGAGTGAAATCATTTTGAGGAATACTGAAATCCATCAACGTCATTTCATTAGGTGTCCAGTAGTCTTCCTTCAGTTCGACGCGCCAACCCACAAAGCTCTGAAGTACCAATGGCCCCATAGGCTCCTTAATGTTTGGCGGTCTGCTATCAAAGAGTTGTTGTACTTCCCAAGAATAATCACCACTAGATACGCCTATACATTCCGGGTTGGCTTGAAGCCCATCTACAGCGCCTCTGATCCAAACGATGTTATCATAGGATTGGGCTATGGTTTTAACCTTATTATATAGCGCGATACTTTCGACCATATAATAATGTTCCTCTTCAAGCGACTCTAAACCGTCTCCGGTGTCCAGCGTATCCCACTGGTGAAACAGCACATCCTTGAGCTGCGTTCTTATTTCATGCTTCGCATCTGCCCAAAAACAATAGGTCTTATCGTTTTTGATTTTGGCCTCAGGTTCTAAAATGAGCACATTAAGTGAATGCAATAGATTTTTTCGCTCTAATTCAAGCAAAAGCAACCCATTCGCAGCGCCCATTCCCAAAAAACCTATATCGAAACGTTTCATGTATTAAATGTCAAGTTGACCCTTATTATTATTTGCAACAATTCGGTGCTCTTTTTGTTCTCTCTGTGTCGCTTAATAGCTATATAAAGGCCGATTTTAGTCTAAAGCCGCCTTTTTTTAAGTGTTTAAACTTAATTTTACGGTGCTGTGAACAAAAGTATTATTCGTAAGTTAAGTGGTAGTTATAACCTTTAATATTTAACACCATGTCATTATTTTTAGACGGATCTATGGGATTCGATCCGAACGATTACGTATCGTTCACATTCTTCGCCGGTTACATGGCGATGTTAGCCGCTTCGGTATTCTTCTTCTTCGAAAGAAGTAGAGTTGCAGACGAGTGGAAAACTTC
>JAKMEB010000101.1 GCA_022426185.1 Schleiferiaceae bacterium | reverse complement strand
GTATTACATAATCCGTAAATTTTAATGAGTATAAATTACCATTAATTAGGCTAATTGTTCAAAAATCTCAAAATTGAATTTGAACCTAATGTACTTTCAACACTACAGATGCTAATTTAGTGACTATGAAAGATGTACAAATAAAAGACTTGCATACCTTCAGACCGAGGTACTCTGAGACCGATCAAATGGGCGTTGTGTATTACGGTAATTACGCTGCTTATTTTGAAGTAGGCCGAGTTGAACTCTTACGTAAACTTGGTATTTCTTACGCGCAACTGGAAGATAGTGGAACGATGCTGCCTGTTGTCCATATGAATATCGATTTTAAAAGAGGCGCGAAGTATGATGAAGAGGTATTCTTGGAGACTTCAATAAATGAGCATCCCACTAGAAAGATATCATTTTACCATACGCTAAGAGATATAAATGGAAATACCCTAGTCTCAGGCAGTGTAGTCCTTGTTTTTGTGGATAAAGAAACATTTAAACCAAAAAGTTGTCCTGATGAATTAGCTCGTCTATTTTCTAATTTATCTTGATCAAGACACGTTCACCTGTGGTGTAACGAACCTCTAAAACTCCAATGCTGCCTTCCGGCAGATTTAGACGCCCAGTTGAAGACTTTGACCAAAGCAGCTGTCCGGACCAATTATAAAAGAAAATAACAGCGGCTTCTCCTTCTTTGGATAGTAACACACTACCTGTATTTGTATGAGCGATATACTCAGTGGGCAGTGTTGAGGCTGATTCAACTATAGAATTCACTGCGAGAATATTTTTTGGCGAACCAAACGCTCCTGTAATTGCAGCATAGTGTATACCGTTGTAAAGCAAAGAATCGGCCCAAATAAAGTTTTGGGCTATTTGTCTAAAGGTTTGGTTTGGCATTAAGGAATGGATGCCTTCTAAAATAATTTTGTCTGCAACACTTCCACCAACATTAGGGTATGCACTAAACTCTAACATCGCGCTGGACATAATATCAGTGTGTTGGTATATTGAGCTAAAAACCAATTGATTATAATTCTTCACACCATCGTAAGAAACGCTTCTGCCGTTCCAAAACTCATTATTACCATCCCAGTCAAATACGCGTGTACTGTTGACGCCTATGCGTCTTCCGTGACGCTCAGCTAAATAGTCACCAAAAGCTTCATCAAAACTTCTTCTCTGCATACCCATATTTGACCCGGGTGCGGCGCCGTGCGAAATGGCATGTCCAAATTCGTGTATGATGACATCTGCATCTTCAGCATCATCTACACCGCCTTCACCAAAGTACAAGCGAGGTGGAGTGTAGCCGTAATTGAACATGCTGTTGTCTTGTCCATTTAAAGCTTGTGCATCAGCATGAATGGTGTAGGTCATAATATTGCTGAAGCCCAATGAATCTAAATACCTAGAGATGGATGAAACATGGTATACGCACATGACTTGTTCAAATTCAGGAGCGGTTCTTCCCCCTGTCCAATCCTCTGGTGCTGTACTGGGTAGGATATAGGGTGCATCAAAATCTACAATCTCAATAAAACTGTTCCTGAGGTAAGTGGTATCAGCGACCTTATCCACCGTGAGCGTATCAATTACAGTTAAAGAATCTAAAATACTACTGTTGCCATCGTTAAGGTCCTTGTAAATCCCGCCATAAGTTAAATTAGAGGGCGTAAGTGGATCCGGGTTAAAAACTCTGACGGAAACTGTAGTGTCGCTATAATGCACAGTTAAGTCTCGCTCCAATACCAGTGTGCCGTCTAGGGTAGTATAGGTAACCGTGTGCTGGGAGCCGTTAAGCAGCGTATCCGGTTTTACAGGAATCCATTGGTCGTTTTGAAAAAGTAAAGCAGAAGAGGTTTGCTCCGGAAGAAGAGAACGTTTATTTGCGCTTAAAGTGGAATGCGTTTTTAGCAGCATCCCAGATTGATCTCTGACCTGCAATGATTGCTCTTCAAGGAGCAAATTACCATCTAGGAATAAATGAAAACGCTCATAAACGGCATGAGGTGTAGTCGTTCTATGGAACGATTTTGTCGTGACCTCTTGGCTAAAAATTGTATTAACCGTTAGGAAGAAGAGTAATGTGATGGTTCTTTTCAAATTGGTCCTTTATTACTTCATATTGACTTTGAACTACCTCAATGGTGTACCTTAAAGATACTCCTTGTTCTCTTTCAACAACGTGCAGTTCGGCTTGTTTAACGATACGTTCGACAAATGACAATTGGTCGTAAGAGAACCTCAGTATGAGCTGAATGGTTAAATAATAGGTCTCTATTTTGTTATCACATATGGCTTCATTTGCGGCAGAACCGTAGGCTTCAATCAATCCAGGTACGCCCAGCTTAGTCCCACCAAAGTAGCGAACTACAACACAAGCAACATTCACCAATTCATGACCTAACAATGCCCGAAGTATGGGGGTTCCCGCGGTATGCGCTGGTTCACCGTCATCTGAACTTCGCTCGATAGGAGCTTCTGGCTGAACACGATAGGCCCAGCAGAAGTGACGTGCACTGGGCTCTTGAGCTTTTATATAATCCAATTGGTTCTTGAAACTAGCTTCGTGCTCGCAATGGAACAGGTAGCCGTAAAATTTACTTCCCTTAGCTTTAAAAACACCTTTTGATGGGTGGACTATGGAATTATATCTATCGCTATCCTCGCTCATAACAATCTTCTCCTAGATTACTAGCTGTGCCTGACAACTTAAGGTCTGGGGCTGGTATACCAGAACTTAAGGTGTGCAAGGAGGTGTATCTATGCCATTCGTCCACACAACCCGTATCAAAAAACGATTGCAATACACGGCCTCCGCCTTCGACCAGCACGTGATGTATTCCAAAATCTAACAATTTAGGGAGCCAGTGCTCAATAGCTTGCGGATCGCAGACGATTTTATCACCTTCAAGCATAGCAGCATTACCTACAAATAGTGGCGGTGAAGAAAGCTTTTGTAAGGCCGATTCATCTGGCAAGTAACTCGATACCAATACTATAGGCCGAGGATTCCTTCCAAAATAATTCCGTGTAGAAAGCGATGGTTGATCCCAGTTTAAGGTTTTAGCCGAAACTAAAATACCATCGGCTGTTGCCCTTAATTGATGCGTTTTTAAGGATGCTAAAGGACCCGATATTAAAGTAGCTCGCTCATTTTTAGTACGCAATCTGTCAAGATATCCATCTATGGATTGAGCCCATTTCGCACTTACAAAAGGCCTTTTTAAGTCTTTATTGCAGAAAAATACACGGTTTAATTCACGAAAGGCAGCGGGGTTCTCTGACAGCACCACTTCGACACCATGAGATTTTAAATGGGCAATACCTTTTCCATTTACCAGGTCATTGCTGTCGGAGCAGCCTATGACTACTTTAGGAATGCGACTTTCCGTAATTAATACACTACAAGGCGGTGTTTTACCATAATGGGCACAAGGTTCTAAACTACAGTACAATGTGCTTGAAGTAAGTAAGGATTGATCCTGAACACTATTAATGGCCATTACTTCTGCATGAGGTTCACCCGCCCGATGGTGGTACCCTTCACCAATAATTTGTCCTTTGTATACCAGTACCGCGCCTACCATGGGGTTTGGTGAAGTGCGACCATTGGCATAAGTGGCCAATTGTAGGCAACGTGTGAGAAACTTGGTGTGAGACATACCACAAAGGTAGTGGTGCAATTCGTATTTTCGGCAGAGATGAAAATGCTGTCTTATTACAAGCAAAACGCGCTCGAGCTTCTTGAACCCATATACGGTCCTCGTGAAACCTCCAATATAATAGCTTTTTGGATGGAGGCACGGCTAGAATTGTCGCGTATCGATCAAGTTTTAAGGGCGGAAGAAATATTCCATTTTGAGACATACGACAGCGATCTTGTTGCGCTTTTAGCAAGAACACCAGTGCAATACGTTATAGGACACACCTTTTTTTATGGACTCAAAATAGGCTTGAATTCAGCGACCTTAATACCAAGGCCGGAGACTGAAGAGTTGGTGCGAGAAGTAATCAAATTGATTGATGCGACTCAAGCAAAAAGTATTATCGACATAGGTACGGGCAGTGGATGCATTGCATTGGCTGTTAAAAGTCTTCGCCCCAATATTAGGGTTGTAGGGATAGATGTTAATCCAGAGGCCATTCGCCAAGCCGTCATTAATGCCGAAGAACTTAAATTGGACGTTGATTTTAAGGTTGGTGATGTTTTTAAAAGTTCTTTAGACTCAGCCGATATTATTGTGAGTAATCCTCCTTATATACCTCGCTCTGAACGTGAGCATATGGAAACACATGTGGTGGACTATGAACCGGAAGGTGCATTGTTTGTCCCTGACGAACAACCGCTACTATTCTACGATACTATCTTTGCTATTGGTGCAAGAATCTTCGCAGAGCGAGCGGGTTGGCTGGCTTTTGAAATACATCATTTGTTCGGTGAAGAAATGAAAGCACTTAGCGTAAAACATAGTGCAAAAGAGGTTAAATTGTTAAAGGATTTACAGGGTAAAAACCGAATGCTACTGGCAAAATATGAATGTACAGTTTGAAATAGAACGCTTGCGGAGCGAATTGCATGAACACAACCATCGGTACTACACTTTAGATACTCCGACGGTAAGTGATTATGACTTTGATCAATTGCTTAAAAAACTTGAGCAATTGGAGTCGGAGCACCCAGAATTTTTCGACCCGAACAGTCCAAGCGTAAGAGTGGGTGGAGAAATCACGAAGAACTTTGAAACCGTCAGTCACCGATATCCGATGCTATCGCTCGGAAACACCTACAGCACAGAAGAATTGCAAGAATGGATTGTTCGAGTTCAAAAACTTGCGCCAGATGCTTCGTTTGTATGTGAATTGAAATACGACGGAGTGGCTATAGGAATTCGTTACGAAAATGGAGCCCTAACTCGTGCGGTAACAAGGGGAGACGGCACCCAAGGAGACGACATTACTGCCAACGTACGTACTATAAAAAGTATTCCTTTACAGCTCTTACCTCCATTTCCACAGGATTTTGAGATTCGAGGTGAGATTGTCCTCCCGCATGCTCGTTTTGATGCCTTAAATGAGCTGAGAGAATCGCGTGGGCTTCCACTGTTTGCAAACCCTAGAAACTGTGCATCCGGTTCATTAAAACTTCAAGACAGTGCAGATGTAGCAAAGAGAGGTTTAGACGCGTATCTCTATTATGTTTTACCTGAAGCTGTTCTTGCTCCTAATCATAGTGAAAGTATAGCGCTCGCAGGTAAATTGGGCTTTAAAGTTCCTTTGACGGACGACAAGTTCATTGCAAAGTGCACTAGTATTGAAGCCATTATGAGTTTTGTCGAATATTGGGATGCTGCCCGTAAAGAGCTTCCATTCGACATTGATGGTGTGGTGATTAAGGTCGACAGCTATAAAGCACAGAAGGATTTAGGTTTTACCGCAAAGAGTCCGCGCTGGGCGACTGCCTTTAAGTTCAAGACGGAGCGTATTGCCACACAACTTGAATCTGTGACCTATCAGGTCGGTAGAACAGGAGCCATTACACCCGTTGCCCATTTGAAGCCTATATGGTTGGGTGGAACCACAGTTAGAAGGGCATCTCTTCACAATGAAGATCAGATTGCTGCTTTAGATCTCCACTATGGTGATGCTGTATTCGTTGAGAAGGGTGGAGAGATTATCCCTAAAGTAGTTGGTGTGGATGTAGACCAAAGAGGAGATCAAGCAAGCACTGTAGTATTTGTATCGAATTGTCCTGAGTGCCACTCTCCACTCTCAAGACTTGAAGGAGAGGCCCAACATTATTGCCTTAATGAAAGTGGCTGTGAGCCCCAAATTAGCGGTAGAATTGATCATTTTATTTCACGCAAAGCCATGGATATTATGGGCATGGGATCTGAAACGGTCGCTTTATTAGTCAAAAAGCGATTGGTCAAAACACCAGCTGATCTTTATGAGTTATCGTATGAAGATCTTATCCAACTAGACGGTTTTAAAGAGAAGAGCGTTCTTAACATCCTAGATGGAGTAAAAGCTTCAAAACATCAACCTTTTGAGCGCGTCTTGTTTGCGATGGGGATACGTCACGTTGGTGCTACAGTGGCTAAGAAACTTGTCCGCCATTTTAAGTCTATAGAAGCGCTTCTTGCAGCCGATAAAGAGACGCTTTTAGCAGCAGAGGAGATCGGTGAAGTTATTGCCGATCAGTTGATAGCTACCTTTCTTAACCCGGAGCGACTTGTAGAACTCCAAAGATTGAGGCACCATGGTCTTCAGTTTGAATCGGAAGTTCAAGAACAAGCTGTTGATTCTCCTATTTCAGGTAAAAAGATTGTCGTCAGTGGTGTATTCGAAAGTCTAAGTCGGAATGAATTGAAAACACTCATAGAAACACTAGGCGGTATAAACGTTAGTAGTATAAGTAGTAAAACAGATTATGTTTTTGCCGGAGAGGGTATGGGACCCGCTAAGCTTAAAAAGGCAACTAATCTAGGAGTACCTATATTAAATGAAGATGAGGTTCGATCCTTACTTAGCCTATGAGACCGATTAAAGAATTCTACTGGAGACGCGGTCTAAAAAATGTTGCTTCTAGTAAGCACCGTCTCAAGAATGACAATCCAAAGGTGACTGTCTTAACAACGAATCAGGATTTCCTGTCCATAGTTAAAAAGTACTTTACGAATGCCGATTTTGTTTACTTTGAGAATATTAAAAGACCTAAAGACGAGAGGGTTAAGACGTTTCATTTGTACAAAAATGATTTAAATTTTAAAGGAGAACCTAAGCGCTTTATCCCAGAACCCGGGGATAATCACATTTTATTAAACCTTGAACAGAATCCAGCGAATTTATCTTGGTATTGGTATGCGAGATGCTATGACATTAAAGTAGATTTGAGTGGAACTTATGATGATGCAGATTTAAGCATTACAAATCCAAATTTATCCTTAGATAATCAATTGATAATGTTGAAAGACATGCTGAAAGTAATGACAACAAATGAATAAAATAGATCTTTCCGGAGTTGGTGTAGCACTGGTAACTCCATTTAATCGTGACGATCACAAAAGCATTGACTATGCAGGTCTTGAACGCCTGTTGGAGCACTGTATCTCTAATGGAGTAAACTACTTTGTTGTTAATGGTACAACTGCAGAAAACCCGGTGTTGACTCAAAGTGAAAAGCGAGATGTACTCCAATTTGTGTTAAAGATTAATGCGAATAGAATTCCAGTGGTTTTTGGAGTCGGCGGAAATAATACGAGTGCTCTAGTGGAAGAGCTGGAAGCTTTGGATGCCTCAGGTATTGCAGCAATACTGAGTGCTAGCCCCTATTACAATAAACCCTCCCAAGAAGGTATTTACCAGCACTATGCTGCTTTAAGCGCTGCTAGTCCACTGCCTTTGATACTGTACAACGTTCCTGGGAGAACGAGTAGTAATATTAGCGCACAGACCACAATTCGTCTTGCAAAAAACTTCGGAAATATCGTAGCAATTAAGGAAGCTAGTGGTAACCTTGATCA
>JAKMEB010000015.1 GCA_022426185.1 Schleiferiaceae bacterium | reverse complement strand
GTGCCGCCATTGGGCGTTTTGAATGCTAACCAGGTTTTGCCTTCGTCTATCATCGGATAGAAATAGTTTTGGTCTTCGAATCCAGCAATATTGCTGATGTTTTCGCCATTACCTAAAATGAGATTCCAGTGGGATAAGAAACCACCAAAATTTTCGTAAACACCTTTAATAGGAGGAGTGCTGATTTTAGCAATCGCAGCAGTCATCAGGAGAATAATAGATAAGAGCGCTGTTTTTCGAAAGTGCAAACGCATTGTTTTTGATCCTTTTGTTTGTTCTTATTCTTTGTGTATTTCGATGATCGAGAATACTGCCGTTAAGATACGATTTATGGAGATTTTCGAATCATAATTAATGAAATTATGGCACGTTATCTACTTCTTTTTTCAAGGGAAAATCTGAATATTATTTCTAAAGCAAGCTTCGGATTTTTGTCTAAAGAAAAAGCCAGCGCTCTTGCGCTGGCTTTGTTCTTCTTTGCGAACACCAAGTGGAGCTGGCGGGAATCGAACCCGCGTCCAAACAAGGAAGCCTGAGGCTTTCTACATGCTTATCTTATGATTGGATTTTCGATCGATCTCTGAGCATAAGCACCCTAATCACGACTTATCTTCTAGACTTAGGTTAGCCCGCGAAGCAAAGACTAACTGCATTCCTGAATTTTCCACACCTCGTAATCAGTCGCCTCAGGACAGGGGCTCCTGCGAGATGTTCAGCTCCTATACCTGGTATAGGATTAGCAAAATCGACATCCTGTCAGATTAAGCGGCCAAAGCGTAAGAATCTTCGCCAGTTAAAAAAAATGAAGCGGTGTATTAACGAGCTGCCCCTCCAGCGCTCGACATGCTTACATCAACCTTCGGCTTGCTGTCAAAACCAGTCAGCCCCAGAAAAGATGTGGTCCGCGAAGATACGCGAATTCTATGCCAATTATGTGCACATCAACAAAGGAACTGTGCGAATACACGCTAAAATCATTACTATCTTTAAGCATATGAAAATCGGTATATTAAGAGAGGGAAAGGTCCCAATAGATAAGCGTGTTGCGCTAATTCCAGAGCATGCTGTGGTTTTAAAAAACAATTTTGACTGCACTGTGGTAGTTCAACCTTCGCCTGTACGTGCCATTGCTGATGCGGAATACGCCGCTCTTGGTATTGCATTGCAGGAGGATTTATCAGATTGCGACGTCCTTTTCGGTGTGAAAGAGGTACCTATTGAGCAACTCATCCCAGAAAAGACCTACTTTTTCTTCTCCCATACGTACAAACAACAGCCCTATAATGCAAAGCTTTTGAAGGCGTGTGTGGCTCAAAATATTCGTTTGATCGATTATGAATTACTTAAAAAGAATGGCAATCGTGTTGTAGCCTTTGGTCGATTTGCAGGATTAGTAGGCGCATACAATGGATTGCGCGGTTGGGGTGCTAAATACGGTGATTATGCATTGAAACCTGCACACGAATGTAAAGACTTGGAAGAAATGTTTGCTCAATTAAAGGGTATAGATTGGCCTGCGGAGGTTCGTATAGTATTGACAGGAACAGGTCGTGTAGCTTCAGGTGCGGTAGAGACGCTTAGGGCTTCGGGTATTCCTCAAATTTCACGGGAAGAAGTTGCAAACCATAAAGGTTCTTTTTGGAGCCAATTAGATGTGGAAGCGTATTATAAAACAAGTGATGGTCGTCCTTTTGATCGCAAGGAGCTTTTTGCAGATCCAAGTGGTTTTGAAAGTGATTTCATGCGATATGCTCCATTTGCCAAGCTTTACATGGCAGGACACTATTACGATAGTCGCGCACCCTTTATTTTTACGAGAGAAGATGCTAAAAAGCTAGATTTTGCTATTACGTACGTGGCTGACATCAGTTGCGATATTGATGGTCCTGTTGCCTCTACACTTAGGGCTTCGACTATAGATGCCCCCTTTTACGGTTATTTAGCCTCAAGGGAAGAAGAGGTTGCGCATGAACATCCGGAGGCTATAGGGGTCATGGCTGTAGACAATCTTCCCTGCGAATTACCTCGTGATGCTTCGTTTAGTTTTGGATCAGATTTAATGAATTTTGTCATTCCTGCCCTTTTTGATGGCGATGGGGATGGTATTTTGGAAAATGCAACGGAATGTGTGGATGGCGCGCTTACAACTAATTTCAAATACCTTCAAACCTATATTGATCACGCATAATGGCAAAAAAGGCAATGCATATCAGTAAGGGAGTAAAGGATGCACCATCTGTAAACCCTAGATTTCACACGGAGAAAAGAAACAGTCACTCAGTAACGGAACTGGCGAAATCTATAGTAGAAGGCAACCGTACAGCTCTAGCGCAAGGCATTACCCTTATTGAAAGTAACGCCATTGGAGATCAAAAAGATGCTCGAGCGCTTTTAAACAAATTGATGCCACATACTGGAAAGAGCTTTCGTATTGGTGTAACCGGAGTTCCTGGTGTGGGTAAAAGCACTTTTTTAGAAACCTATGGAAGTGCCCTCTTGAAGTCGGACGAAACCGCACATCTAGCCGTACTTGCTGTAGACCCCTCCTCTGAGGTCAGCAAAGGCTCAATTCTAGGAGATAAAACAAGAATGACGGAACTGGGAAAGCACAACAGGGCATTTATTCGTCCCAGTGCTTCCGGTGGAAATTTGGGTGGTATAGCGAAAAAGACAAGAGAGGTGCTCTTGTTGTGTGAATCAGCAGGATTTAATTACATCTTCATCGAAACCGTTGGCGTTGGTCAAAGTGAAACTCTAGTATCAAAACTGGTGGACTGCTTTCTTTTCTTAGCCATGCCAGGAACCGGTGATGAGTTGCAAGGATTGAAAAAAGGTATTATGGAAATGGCGGATGTCATTGCCGTTAATAAAAGCGAGCCCCCACATACCCCTGCAGGCGAGCGCAGCGCGCTTTCGATTCGCAGTGCATTGCAGCTATTTACGAATAAAGCATTTGATTGGCACCCACCGGTTTTGCTTACCTCGGGATTAACAGGGTACGGTTTAGATGAATTAGATGTGGCATTTGATCGCTACCAAAGACACAGTCTTGCTAAGGGATGGTTCGATCAGAAGCGCAAAGAACAGCAGGCATATTGGTTTGAAAACTCAGTACGTGAAGGTGTTTTTGAGCTGCTGCGAAAGGATGAGGATTGGCAACAGCAGCACGAAAAGTTGAGTGTTGAAGTCGCAGAAGGGAGGCTGAACCCTTTTGAGGCCAGCGAAAAACTAGTGAAATCTTTAAAGGGTAAAATTTAGAAGTTGCGCGCGGCTTCGTGTTTCAGTAAGAGAATGGCCGCTTTCGTTGGAAAGATATCCCCCGTCATTTCAAGTTCAATCAACTTCCGACTTAAATCACCAGCGGTAGCTTCGGCACCCAATTCTACAGCCGTTTTATTAATTAACGAGACCACTTGACTTTTAGCACTGACCACGTGATTCCATGCACTGTCCGTTACATATACCTGTTGGGAAATATTATAGTCAAATTCATTACGTACAGCGCTAACAAGGGCTTTTCTATAGCTGACTACGTCTAGATTTCCTGGTTTCACACGCAACACAAGACGATTTGGACTGATGCGTTCGAGAAGTACAATAATCCGCTCATAGGCTTGAAATCGCATGGGAAGCGCCTTTTTTTGCAGGTTTTTGCGCAAGTAGAACTGACGTCTTTTTTCTTCGTTATCCACAAAGTTTGACAGCAGTAAATAGGTGAGCAACAGCATTAAAGCCGCTGGAAAAGTATACTTTAGAATTTCAATAAATGCTTCCATGAATATGTCTTGAGGCATACAAATATCGTTATTTTTGACACCTTATTATACTTTTTCCATGCAATCACTTTCAAAACGTGCACAAGAGATGGGTCTGCCTATGACCATCGAGATGGCCAAAAAGGCACGCGAATTAGCTGCTACAGGCAAAAATGTAATTAGTCTTTCATTAGGAGAGCCGGATTTTGACACCCCGGACTTTATAAAAGAGGCGGCCTCGCAAGCTATGGTTGATAATTACACGCATTATATGCCGGTTCCTGGCTTTACAGATGTGCGTGAAAGTATTGCCGCTAAGTTCAAGCGAGACAATGGTATTGAATATACTGCAGATCAGATCGTGCTTAGTACGGGAGCGAAACAAAGTCTATTGAACATATTCTTGGCCTTGGTTAATCCTGGTGAAGAAGTCATTATACCAGCGCCTTACTGGGTAAGCTATATGGATCAGGCGAACTATTGTGGTGCTGAGGTAAAGGTACTTCGAACTTCGATGGAAAGTGGATTCAAGATAACGGCAGAACAATTAGAATCGGCCATTACACCAAAATCAAAGGTCTTTATTTTCTCTTCACCCAACAATCCTTGTGGTGCAATTTACAGCAAAGACGACCTGGCCGCTATTGCCGCGGTAGTTGCAAAGCATCCTAATCTTTATATCATTTCGGATGAAATTTATGAGTTGCTCAACTACGGCGAAGTCGAACATGTTTCTATAGCTAGTTTTCCGGAGGTCTATAACCAGACTATTACTGTGAACGGGCTGTCAAAAGGATTCGCGATGACCGGTTGGCGTTTAGGTTACATTGGCGCGCCAGAATGGATCGCAAAAGCGTGTACAAAGTTTCAATCGAACTTTACTTCAGGTACAAATTCTATTGCGCAACGCGCTTGCAAGATTGCGGTCGAGGCCGATCCATCTTCAGTGAACTACATGGTTGAAAAATTTGCAGCTCGTCGCGAAAAGATGGTTTCTTGGATCAAAGAAGTCCCAGGTTTTGAATTAGAAGTGCCCCCTGGGGCATTTTACGTCTTTCCAAGAATTACGGGCTTACTAGGTAAAAAGTTTAAAGGCGAAATTTTGGAAACGTCCCTTGATGTAAGCATGTATCTCTTGGAACAAGGTTTAGTAAGTACGGTTCCAGGTGATGCATTTGGTTTGCCCGGTTATATTAGATTTTCATACGCTGCTGCAGAGGAGGAATTAGAAGAAGCGGTTAGACGTGTAAAGGCGGCAGTAGCTAATTTAGAGGACTAAGTCCAGTTATTTTGAAGATAGAAGTATCAAACGGCGAGATATTAGATAAGGTGTCCATTTTAGAGATAAAATTGGAACGGATCAAAGACGTAGAAAAACTCCGAAATATCAGGAATGAAAGGGATGCTCTTGAAGATGCAGTCCAGCTGATTGCCGCCGCATCGAAATCAGCTGAAAAATATTCGGCTGCGTTAGTTGCGCTTCGTAGCACCAATGAAGCACTATGGGACGTCGAAGATGCGCTGCGTTTGAAAGAAAAAGTAAAGGATTTTGGTTCGACTTTTGTCGACCTTTCCCGTAAAGTATATGTGTTGAATGATAGGCGCGCAGGCTTGAAGAGTACTATCAACAACTTAACAGGGTCGAGTCTTCGCGAAGAAAAGTCGTACGAAGCCTACTAGCGAACAATAGGTTTAAAGTAATAGTCCTAACTTCGAATGAACAGAAGATAAAATTTTGAGCATAGAATCACGTTTTAATGCGCTTCGAGAGCGCGTCAATATTAAGCTGTACGATAGTCGGGACTTTGTGTTACGCTTTCTTACGCGAGGAAGCGTATTGGTTGCGTTAACCACCCTCGTGTCTCTTGTTTTTTATCATGGTTATGAATTAGAAACTCAGCAAAATGCGGTTGTAGGTTACATCGTACGGGGTTCTATTGGATATTATCTCATTAAATTCCTTCTGGAGCTTTTATATAATTTTCATCCCATTCAATTCTTAAAAGACCGCAAATGGGAAGGTATACTTATGCTCTTTTTAATTGTTGATATAGTCATCATTAATCTTACCGGTTTTGAATTACTTAATGAAGCGGGGCTATTGCTAAAGATTCCGGGACTTCAAGAGAGCTTTTTGATTGTGCTTCAGTGCTATGTTCTCGTCATCGTTGGCTTAGAATTCGGTCGAGTAGGAGAACTCTTACCAAAGTCGAAGTTGACTCCGCCGACGTTATTGGTGCTTAGTTTTCTCGTTTTAATAGCGCTAGGTACTGGTTTGTTGATGCTCCCAGAGATGACTGTTCATGGTGAAGCTGGTTTAGATGTGTTTACTGCATTATTTACGAGTATTTCAGCAAGTTGTGTTACCGGTTTAAGTTTGATAGACATCAGTACAGTTCTGAGCGTAAAGGGCCAGTTCATAGTCTTGCTTTTAATGCAATTGGGTGGCTTGAACATTATTTCTTTCGCGGCGCTATTTGCCATACTTCGTGGCGGATTTGGAATGCGTCAACAAAATTTTATGAGTGAGAATTTAGGGGAAGATTTAAAACGATCGCGTTCTTTGATTTCAGCCATTTTCAGGCTCACTTTAATTATAGAAGGAGTAGGAGCTTTGCTTCTCGGTATTCTATGGCGTCACGATTTTGAGACGCTGGGTAAAACCATTTTTTACAGCGTATTTCATAGTATCTCCGCATTCAATAATGCGGGTTTCTCACTTTTTTCAGATTCACTTGCCAGTCCAGGTGTGCAGTGGAATGTAAGTGTACATTGGGTTATCGCATTGATCATAGTTCTCGGTGGGATTGGCTTTGGTACACTCACAGATGTGCTACGCCAGCCATGGCGTAAACAGCCTGTCTTGCGCTCATGGCGAATGTTGCGGATAGGTACAAAACTAGGTTTGGTGGTTTCCGCTGCTTTAATTGTCATTGGAGGAGTCGTCTTTTTCTTTTTGGATCCGGGCAGCGAAAATGTTGGTGCCCACATCAGTGATAGTTTCTTTCAAAGTATTACCGCACGTACAGCTGGGTTTAATACGGTATCAATAGGTGCTTTAGCTACACCAGCTTTGCTATTCCTGATTTTTTTGATGTTTATTGGAGGGGGATCCGGATCTACTGCAGGCGGTATTAAAACGAGCACTTTTGCTTTGGTCTTTATGAGTGCTGCTGCTACTATCCAAGGCAAGAAAAACATTAATATTTATAAGACTCAGATACCTTGGGAATTGATGAATCGTGCTTTTGCAATTTTCCTTTTCTCAGTGGTGAGTATTCTATTGGGGATTTTCGCATTGACGTTAATGGAACCTTCTATGGATTTACTAGCGCTGGCTTTTGAAGAAGTCAGTGCCTTTTGTACGGTTGGTTTAAGCACTGGTATCACCGCAGACCTCACTACGGGCTCAAAATTCATTCTGATGCTGTCTATGCTTGTAGGAAGGGTCGGTACGCTCACCTTGGCATTTGCATTAAGTGGTCAGCGTCAAGAGGTGAATACCTTCAAATACCCTAAGGCCAATATACATGTAGGATAAAAAAAAGCTGCACTTGGCAGCTTTTATGTTTAAGGAAAGCGTCTTTAGTTTTTATCTTGAAAATCAAGGTCTTTAATTCCTAGAGCTTTCAAAATCTTTTTCCCATTGACCTTAAGGATCTCTTTAACACCAGTGGCCACTTTTTTAGCCGCATTATCATCCGGTCTTGATACAAATTTGGAATCTCTGTAACTAATGCCCTTTTCTGGTTTTGTGTAGAAGTAGGTATAGAAGCTCTTCCGCGATTCGCCTTCTGGAATAGTTATTTTTTTGTAGCCGTGTGGGCTGTTATCGTCTGTATAGAATATAACCGCCGTGTTAAACGTTGGTGGTACTTGAGTTACACATTCAGTCATCTCTTTATTCCACAACTCTAAAGATCCACCGTATTCAGGTTGCCAATTTTTATTGAGATAAACCAATAAATTAATCCGTCGCCATAATCCTAGTTTAGGATTCATATTCACATCGATGTGCACGTCGACGTAAGAGCCGTTTTTACCTTGGTGCACTCCAGATCCCAATGCATCTGTTGTAGTGTGCAGTCCTTCGATTCCCGTTATACGGCTTAATTGATCACTCCAATCCTTAGAACCAACGGCTTCTCGTGCTTTTGAGAACGACGGGTGCCAACGGTCGAAATGATAATCTTCACTCTTCTCCTCATTAAGACTTTTACGCTTGACATTCAAATCGTCAATAGAGGGGAAATGCGCAAATAAATCATTTGCGATTTCTTCAGTAAAGAAATCTTCCATGACTAAATATTTACAAGGTTGCGCATTCTCATATGCCTCCTTAAGTGTGCCTGCAAAGCCCTCGTCCAGATATTTCGGATTGATTATTCCTTGTGCCATGGGTTGTAAATTATAAACTCAAATATAACGGCTAGTTTTTCTTTTGTCTCGTGACATCGGTTAGTTTTCCGTAAACCATAAAAAATAATCCAGGAAGTAACCGTTTGAAAGGCACCGAGTAAACCTCATATCTGCCAATAAATAGGTTTCTCCTAGGCCGCTTTTTGCTCGAAAGTTTGTAGAATTTTCGGGCGAATTTTATTGGTAGCATTCCTTTCTCTTGTGCCGTACTGTTTTTTTGGATGGGTACCCCATTTGGACCTAGGCTATTCAGAGTGACGGCAGTGTTGATGAACCCAGGATGGATCATTCCGATGTGAATTGCGCTGCGTCTTAATTCGTATTGTAGACTTTCGAAGTAGCCGACCACTGCATATTTACTGGCAGAATAGGCGGCTAGTTTTGGCGAACCGAAATGACCTAGAATACTGGACACCGTCCATATTTGACCGCTGTTTTGAGCTATCATGCCAGGCAGAACGGCTTTAGTTAGTGCAACTGCTCCCCAGAAATTAACTTCAAAGACTTTTCGCTCCACAGCAATCTCCATATCGAGCACAGACCCGAGGTGTCCCATGCCTGCATTATTAATGAGGATATCAATAGAACCAGTAAACGCCAAAGCTTGGTGCGTCCAAACTTCGGCGTTTTCATGTTGTTCTAAATCTAAGGGGAGAAGGTAGCATTGTTCCGGATAATCCAATCGTTGCTGGAGCGATTGTAATACCTCAGAACGACGTGCACTCAAGATGGTTTGGTAGCCTTTCGCGTTAAAAGTAAGAGCTAATGCCTCACCTATACCGCTAGATGCCCCTGTAATCCATACCGTTTGCGCTCCCTTCATTTCAATTCTTTGAATCTAAAGTATGCTTTCTTCTAGAAACTTCTACGGTCTCTTCCTGCACCGCCTGATTTCCCTTTTGGGTAACCACCGCCAGTTTTGGATTTGCCGTAGCCACCTCCGCCAGAACGAGCACCCGCTCCAGAGCTTCCGCCCGAACGACTCCCGCTGCGGTTGTCGCTTCTACTGAAACCACCACCGCTTCTTCTATCAGAATTTGTTCTGTCATTGCTAAAACGTTCTCGTCTTTCAGTACGCTCGCCGCTAATGCGTTCGCGTCTTACAGGACGATCGTCTGAACGATTGTTTCTGCGGTCCGAGTCGCCATCGAAGCGGCGCTTTCCTTTGTAGCCTCCACTATCTCTACGGTCTCTACCTCCATAAGAAGGGCGCTCTGATCGCGTTGAGCTGCTGCCTTCTTCAAAATAAGAGTTGACGACATAAGATCCAGTTTTTGCTCCGTTTAAGCGGGCAGCAACTTCAACCGCATGGCGGTCCTCAATATCTATTTTCGTAAAGGTTTTGTCCATATCGATTTTACCGATACGCACTTTTGTTCCCTCCATAGCATCATTGATCAGACCCATGATACGGCTTGGATTGACGTTCTGGCGATAACCTAAGTCGATGACCACGGTCTTGAAACCTTCTTCTCTTCCTGTTGAACGATCGCGTTTGCCGTGTTCTTTTGGACTAGAAGCTTTTTCATTGATATCTCGTGCACCACGATAGCGACTCAGCATCACTGATGTTTCATGACCTACAAAGCGTTCAATCAGTTCTGCTTTACTCAAATGCGCCAACTTATCCATAGCGACATCCAATAATTGCGGATCTAAAGTAGTAGTCTGCTCATAACTGACAATCTCGTCAATGGCTTGCTTCATTTTGATGCCACAGATATCATCGCCACTTGGTACGGTCCTTTCTTCAAACTTTTTACCAATAATGCGTTCAAGATTCTTGACTTTTCGCATGTTACGACCGTGGGTAATAACTAAGGAAATACCGCTAGCTCCTGCACGACCTGTTCGCCCTGAACGGTGCACATATACTTCCGGATCATCAGGAATATTTACGTTAATTACGTGAGTCAGATCGTTTACGTCAATACCACGTGCGGCAACGTCAGTAGCCACCATGATATTGAGTTTTTTCCGACGGAAACGACTCATTACGTCATCACGTTGTGCCTGACTTAAGTCACCATGTATCGCTTCAGCGCGGTAGCCATCACCAACGAGTTGTTCGGCAATACTCTGGGTTTCACGGCGTGTTCTACAGAACACGATACCGTATAAGCTGGGGTTGAAATCAACAATACGTCGCATTGCTTCGTAGGTGTTTTTCGAGCTCGCTACATAAAGTTCGTGGGTGACGTTTGAGGCACTGATATTGCGTTTGCCTGCTGAAATTTCCTTAGGATCCTTCAGGTATTTTTTAGTAAGGTGCTTCATGCCATCAGGCATTGTTGCACTAAAGCACAAGGTTTGTTTGTGCTCTGGGGTATTTGCTAGGATGGCGTCCAATTCATCTTGGAATCCCATACTGAGCATTTCATCAGCCTCGTCTAAAACTAAAAACTGTACATCTTCAATACGTAATTTCCGGCGTTGTATGAGATCCAGTGTACGTCCAGGTGTTCCTACAACAATTTGAGGACGGCCTTGCAATTCTTTGATTTGTTTCGTGATTGGAGCACCACCGTATACCGAAGTAACTTTCACGTCCATAAACTTCGTGTACGAAGCAATGTCGTTACCAATCTGTAGACATAATTCGCGAGTTGGCGCTAAAATAATCGCTTGAACGTGCTGAACATCGGAATCTAGATTGTGTAAGATGGGCAATGAGAATGCCGCTGTTTTACCCGTTCCTGTTTGCGCAAAAGCAATAAGGTCGGTTTCATTTTCTAATAAATGCTCAATACTGAGCTTTTGAATGGGGGTGGGTGTTTCAAACCCTAGTGTTTCTACGCCTTTCACAATAGAAGGGTGTAGACCACTGTCTTTAAAAGTTTCCATAAATGGAGTTGGCTCTGCCAAATTTTAGTTGCCCAGTACCGCTGGGTGCGCCCTATGAACGTCAGCGCTTCCCAAACTAAAATTTGACCCTACGTGGAAAGATGGACGCTCGTTTCGTGGTGCAAAGGTACAACTAATTAATTCATAAGAAGTTATTTGACTCCTTGAGCCCGGATGACGTATGCTGAGCCTTGATGATATGGACCCTCGTTGAGTATCGTTTCTTCTTCCCAAACCTCGAGTTTGGAGCAATCATCGAGGAGGTCTAAGATGCTTTCTGCTGAAAACAGCATCGCTACACTTTGTGGTCCGCCGCTGCCTTTGCTTAGATTGTTTTTTGAGAAGCCTTCTAACAAAAGTGTGCCGCCGGGCTTTAAGAAGGTATTCAAGTGGTCGTAAATGGGCTGCAATACAATTGGCGGCACGTGAAAGAATCCATAGAAGATGAGGTCGAAAAACGGTTCGCTTTTGTATTCGAGTGCATCCACGACATAATAGGTTATGGTAACGTTTGCTTCATGGGCCAATTTCATGGCCTTCTTTTGACCTCCCTCGCTTTGGTCAAATGCTACAACCTCCCAACCGAGTTTTGCGGCATAAACTGCATTTCGCCCTTCACCCTCTGCTGGTAATAGTATTCGGCCAGGGGGTAGAGGATCAAGAACGGCTTTGAAAAAGGCGTTGGGTGCAGTGCCATAAGCATATTCATCAGCGGCATAGCGCTGGTTCCAAAAGTCTTTCATTTGTATGTGTTTTCAGGATTAAAAGTACTGTACCGCCCAAAGATCACCGAGCAAAAGGCTTATTTTAGCATGGTCGATAAGCAACCTAAAGAAACAACACCGATTTTTTTTAAAAATTCATTTCAGGAAGTTGTGATTTCAAAAGTCTATTCTATATTTGCAGCCCCGAACAAGTAGGGTAAAAAGTATTGTTATGAAACGCACATTTCAGCCAAGTAATAGAAAACGCAGAAACAAGCACGGATTCCGTTCAAGAATGGAAACTGGTGACGGACGTAAAGTCGTGGCGTCACGCCGTTCTAAAGGTCGCAAGCGTTTGACGGTTAGTGATAAAGGACATTACAAAGGTTAATACATGTTAAAAACCTTTTGATAAGATACAGGTGTTGCCGAAAGCAACACCTTTTTTTTGGCCCAAACCACCATTAACTTTGTATAAATCTTAAAAGCTCATGCCGAAAGACACTTCCATCAAACACGTTCTCATAATTGGATCTGGTCCTATAGTTATTGGCCAGGCTTGTGAATTTGATTATTCCGGATCGCAAGCATCAAGAAGTCTCCGAGAAGAAGGAATCATTGTTACCCTAATCAACTCAAATCCAGCAACCATCATGACCGATGAGGTCATTGCGGATAATATTTATTTGAAGCCTTTAGAGGTGGAGAGTATAGAGGAGATTCTAAAAAAGCATCCGGATATTGACGCTGTATTACCGACTATGGGCGGTCAAACTGCACTGAATTTGTGTATCGATGCGGACAAGCAAGGTGTTTGGGAAGAGCATAAAGTTGCCATTGTTGGAGTAGATATTGCAGCGATTAATATTACAGAGGATCGTGACGAATTCCGTCAACTCATGGAGACCATAGATATTCCTATGGCACCGTCTCGAATAGCAAAATCATTCTTACGCGGTAAGGAAACTGCTCAAGAGTTCGGATTCCCACTCTGTGTTCGTGCCTCTTTTACTTTAGGAGGTGCAGGTGCAACCTTCGTTCATAGTGAAGAAGAATTTGACACTGCATTGAGCCGTGGGTTAGAAATTTCTCCTATTCATGAAGTAATGATTGATAAAGCGCTGCTCGGATGGAAAGAGTATGAGCTTGAGTTGTTGCGCGATAAAAACGATAACATCATCATCATTTGTTCCATTGAGAACATGGACCCGATGGGAATTCACACCGGAGATTCTATCACGGTAGCCCCTGCGATGACCTTGAGTGATACGACGTATCAGAAGATGCGCGATATGGCCATCAAAATGATGCGTAGCATAGGAAATTTTGCGGGTGGCTGTAATGTGCAGTTTGCGGTGAGTCCAGATGAACATGAGGATATTGTTGCCATTGAAATTAACCCACGCGTAAGTCGTTCATCGGCTCTTGCTTCAAAAGCCACAGGTTATCCTATCGCTAAAGTGGCGGCGAAATTGGCCATTGGCTATTCGCTGGACGAACTAAACAATCAAATCACGAAAACCACAACGGCTTATTTCGAGCCAACATTGGATTATGTGATTGTGAAAATTCCACGTTGGAACTTTGAGAAGTTTGAAGGTGCGGATACGCGTCTTGGTATTCAGATGAAGGCTGTTGGTGAAGTAATGGGCATTGGCCGGAGTTTCCAAGAAGCACTGCATAAAGCAGCACAATCTCTTGAAATTAAGCGCAATGGTTTAGGAGCAGACGGCAGAGGATTGACGGATCACGATATTATATTACATAAACTAGAATATGCTTCGTCAGATCGCTTATTTGTGATTTACGATGCGATTCAAATGGGTATTCCATTAAGAACCATTTACGACATCACCAAGATTGATATGTGGTTCTTGAAAGAAATAGAAGATTTGGCTCGAGTGCAGTCTGAAATTGAATTGCACAATCTGAACTCCTTGCCAAAAGAGCTCATTCAAGAGGCGAAAATGAAAGGCTTTGCAGACCGCCAAATCGCTCATATGGTCAATGCGCTTGAAAGCGAGGTTCACACAAAGCGAACAGATTTTGGCATCAATCGTGTTTGGAAATTAGTTGATACTTGTGCTGCGGAATTTCCAGCGCAAACGCCATACTACTATTCCACGTTTGAGATGCCGCATCAGAACGTGGACGGTGTAGAAATCATTGAAAATGAAAGTATTGTTACAGAACGAGAGAAAATTGTTGTTCTAGGTTCTGGTCCCAATAGAATTGGTCAAGGAATTGAGTTCGATTATTCTTGTGTTCATGGTGTGCTTGCTGCACGTGAAGAAGGGTACGAAACCATTATGATCAATTGTAATCCTGAAACTGTAAGTACGGATTTTGATACTGCCGATAAGTTGTATTTCGAGCCTGTATTCTGGGAGCACATTTACGACATCATTTTACATGAGAAGCCACGTGGGGTGATCGTACAGTTGGGAGGTCAGACGGCATTGAAACTTGCTGAAAAACTTGACCGTTATGGAATTGAGATTATTGGTACCTCCAGCGAAGCTTTGGATTTAGCCGAGGATCGTGGACGTTTCTCGAACCTATTAAAAGATATAAATATTCCTTACCCCGAGTTTGATGTAGCGACAACGGCAGATGAAGCTTTAGACATTTCTGACAACTTGGGATTTCCTATTCTCGTTCGCCCGTCTTATGTATTGGGTGGTCAGGGAATGAAAATCGTAATCAATAAGCAAGAATTGGAACGCCATGTGGTGAGCCTTTTCAAAGAGTTTGAGGGCAATAGAGTATTGCTTGATCACTATTTAGACGGAGCTATTGAGGCTGAGGCTGATGCCATCTGTGACGGTGAAGATGCCTACATCATTGGTATTATGGAGCATGTTGAGCCCTGTGGAATTCACTCTGGAGATTCTTCGGCCGTATTGCCGCCTTTTAACCTTGGTCCGCTGGTTATGCAGCAAATTAAGGAGCACACGGTCAATATTGCTAAAGCGCTTGAAACAAAGGGGCTCATCAATATTCAGTTCGCTGTTAAAGATGATGTGGTTTATATCATTGAGGCGAATCCAAGAGCTTCGAGAACGGTACCATTCATCTGTAAAGCCTATGGTGAGCCATATGTAAATTATGCCACAAAGGTGATGCTTGGGACTAAGAAGGTAAAAGACTTTGATTTTAACCCGTACTTGGAAGGATATGCGATTAAAATTCCTGTATTCTCGTTCAGTAAATTCCCGAACGTTAACAAGAAGCTTGGGCCGGAAATGAAGTCTACCGGTGAGAAAATTCACTTCATCAAAGATTTGAAAGACCCGGTATTCAAAAAGTTACACAGCGAAAGAAGCTTGTACTTAAGCCGCTAGTAAAATTTAACGATATGCTTTGAGATCCCGGCGCCGAAAGGCGCCGGGATTCTTTTTATATTGACAAAAATTTTCACCATGTTTCGTTTTTTATCGCTTACTATTCTTGCTTGGCTCATCTTTAGGTGGTTAGACCGATTTTTTGGAGGTGGTAACAGTTCAAAAAACACGAGTAAGACGCAGCAGAAGAAAGCCGCTAAAGCAAAGGCACGCTCAACCAGTAAAGTGCCGAAAGATGTGGGCGAATACGTGGACTACGTCGAGGTCAAGGAAAACGATGAGAAAAAGTAAATGAAGCTTGGTATCATTACATACTATTGGCCTCCCGCGGGTGGTCCTGGAGTTCAGCGTTGGTTGAAACTTAGTAAGTATTTAGCGCGCGAAGGCGTTGAGTTGTACGTGGTCACTGTCGATGCCGAGAAAGCTACCTATCCTTTACGTGATGACGGTTTGCTTGAAGATGTTGCTGCAAATATTACGGTATGCCGAACCGGGACGTCTGAGAAGTTTGGTGCGTATAAGAAGGTCACTGGTAAAAAGTCAGTTCCTTTTAGTGGATTCTCTGGTGAGGATGAAAAAGTGAGTCTACTGCAAAAGTTGGCTCGATTTGTCCGCGGTAATTTTTTTGTGCCGGATGCTCGCAAGGGTTGGAATACTCATGCCTTTGAGGCTGCGGCGGCACTGGTTCGGTCGGAAAACATACGCCACTGGATTACCACATCACCGCCGCACAGCACACAGTTGGTAGGTCTAAAGCTTAAAAAGCAGTTTGGGGTACATTGGACTGCAGATTTCAGAGATCCATGGACTGACATCTATTATTACCGAAAGTTCTATCCAACGCTTTTGACTCGTTGGTATGAACGCGGCTTAGAACGGAAGGTGTTCACAACCTGTGATGAATTGATTAGTGTCAGCCCGAGCTGGAGCGATTTATATGAACAAAAAGGAGGATTAGAAAAAGGCAGTGTACATACCCTAACGAATGGTTTTGATCCCGAGGATTTTGGTGCGTTAACACCACAGCGACCTGCGAAATTCACATTGTTGTATGCCGGTACTTTAGCTGCGCAATATCCGTGTGCTGAATTGGTAGCTGCGCTAAACATGTTGGATTTTGAAATGAATCTACGCATTGTGGGTTCTTGGGATGGACATAGTAGAAGAGCTTTAGAGGCGGTTAACGATCATGTGAATGTTACGTTTGAGGAGTATGTGCCCAAGGCCCAGCTAAACCAACGTCTGTTGGATTGTCATCTTATGCTCTTCTTATTGCCCAACGTAGCCAGTGCGACGGGCCACGTACCTGGAAAGCTGTTCGACTATCTGGGAGCTGGAAACCCTATTCTAGGATTAGGTCCGGTTGCTGGAGATGCCGCTCAAATCATCACGAGAGCTTCTGCAGGTGTGGTGTTCGATTACAAAGAATTGGAGGCCATCGCTTCGTATGTTCGGGGAATGCGTGAAGAAGGTGCGCCGCGTACTGATCCAACGACAGTTCGAGCTTATGCACGTGATTTCCAAGCGCAACGGTTATTGAAAGAAATATTACGACCATAAGCCCATAAAAAAGCCGCCTACCAGGCGGCTTTTTTATGATCCATCAATGCGTTTTTGTATTACGCATTTTTACGTTCGCTTACCTGCTTGTAGCCCATCCAAAAGAGTAAGAGCAAGATAATTCCGGAACCGGCATAGTTGATTTTTTGTCCCGTGAAATGTGATTTCGGTGCATATTCGAAAACCACTTCATGTTTTCCTGCAGGTACAGTGAGTCCGCGCAGGAGATAGTTTACACGAATATGTTCTACGGGTTCTCCATCTAAATAGGCTTGCCAATCGTTACCGGCGCCTTGGTAGAATAGTTCAGAGAATACAATAAATGCATTGCCGCCTTCCACGCTGTATTCTAAGTACTTCGGATCATAGCTGGTTAAACGTGCTTTCGCTGGTGTATAGGTCGTTTTGCCTCCTAAATAGTCTGCATAGCGCGAATCAATAATCGCAGTGCTTTTTGGGTCAAAGGCAGTTAAAGCAGCCATCTCTGCATCTGCATTAGGAACCGCTTGAATGTTTTGGACCGACCAAGCATTGCCACATGCATCGGGATTACGTTGTGCTTGCGGCTGCCCGTTTTGTCCTTGAGTGATAATGTATTTCGCGTTCAGCATGCTAAAGCAAGCCATGTTTTGATTATTCAATTGGTTGTCAATCAAATCTTGATAACGCTGGAGTTTTGCTCCGTGATAGCCGCCGACACTTTTGTGGTGGTAGCTGGTATAGCTATCGTTGGTAAGGCCGACAGTCGCATTCCAAACACGGAAATGCGGATCCGTATCCTGATTGATTGCTTGATTCGCGGCAGTAGGTGCATACTGAGCTTCCCATTGACGCTGGCTTAAGAAATCTTCGCGTTCAACCTGGTCTGTGGTGAACATTCCTAGATCTAATAAAGCTATTCCACCAATGATCGCTGCACTACTTAAAAGTTTGAGTTTACCTGTATGGAAGAAGTAAAGTGTGGCGGCTGTGAGTATGCCGAAGCCTAATGAGGCTAGAGCGGAAGAGGTGGCTAAACTGCGACGGTCACCTACTAATTGGTCAATACGAAAACCTTGTTGAGCGAATTGCGTATCGCGGGCGGTTTCGAGATCCATAACGAATGGAGCTATTAGACCAAAAAGCACAACAAATCCAGTAAATGCAAGGGCTCCTTTTTTAAGTGCATCAAAGCGGACCTTTTTGTCAAGCGTGTACCATTGGTTTAGTCCTAGGATGCCATAGAATGGTACGATAAAGAATAAAATGGTCAGCGCCATAGAGGGCACACGGAACTTATTGTAGAGTGGCAGGTAGTTGAAAAGGAAGGTGTTGAATGCATTAAAATTGGATCCCCAACTCATAAATACAAAGAAAATACCTGAGGCAATGACCCATTGTCTGGTGGCACCACCTACAACGAAAAAGGCAAGGCAGAAAAGGAAGAACATCCCGGCGCCAACATAATACGCGCCATTGCCCATACTTTCACCGGTCCAGCGCATAAAGGCCGCACCCATGTATTGGTTTGCCTGTTGTTCCGCTTGCTTTACGTTCATTCCTTGGCCACGGAAAGCTTGGACTAATTGATCAAAGGTTTCAGTGCCTTTTTTGCTGTAATCGACCATCATACCCCCACCGGCTGCATTTGGTATAACCATCGCTACGGTTTCGTAAATCCCAGTAGACCAGCTCATCGCATAGTCATAGGACAAGCCTCCTTCACCTTGGTTTTGATTTTTTTGTGTGAGTTCACTTTTACCACCACGCATACTCTCGGAAGTATAGACTTTGGTAGACCACATATTGGCAATGTTTGGCCCGACAGCTAAAACGCCAGCCAATGCAACCATCCCGGTATACTTTGCAAAAGTGGGCAGCGCTTTTTCTTTAGCATACTGGATGAGGTATACGACCCAGATGATGGCCATGAACAGTCCCGCATAATAGGTGATTTGGAAGTGGTTTCTATGGATGCTCAATCCAGCGAAAACGGCCATTAGGATAAATGCACGCCAATTTTTCTTTTCAAAAACCAAGAGTAGGGCTAAAATCATCAAAGGAATGAACGCCGCCGTATTGACTTTTGCATTGTGTCCTGCTGCGTAGCCGATGATGAAAAATCCAGAATATCCGTAAGCAAATCCGCCAATAGTGCTGAGCCAATGATTTACACCCATTCCACGCAGACCGATAAATGCTGCAATCATCA
>JAKMEB010000130.1 GCA_022426185.1 Schleiferiaceae bacterium | reverse complement strand
AGGTGGTGGTGGCGGTGGCGTTCTATTGGTAATGATGGCAATCTCATCGTCATCATCGTATGACATTTTACCCAACTGACCTGGACCGTCTTCGTAAGACTTTAATTCCAAGAAGAAAAGAGTAAATGCAAGAGAAGCGGTAAGACCGATTAATAAGAAGAGACTCTTCTTATTCTCTGAATCCGCTTTTGCTGATTTTCTAGTTTTCATGAATGTAGACTATTGTGGCGCTAAAATAGCCAAAAGTATTGTTAGCGCAAGGTGAAATTTTGAGTGTTTTTTATTCGTTATCGCTGAAATGAAACAGGAACTGCACAGCTGTAGGCTGAAGGCACACCCTGTACTTTCGCTGGCTCCATTGCATCGGGTAAAGATTTCAGTACTCTAACGGCCTCTGCAGCAGCTCGATCATCGTAGGAACGAACACTTTCTGCCTGAACCAGCTTACCCGTTGCATCAAAAACAAGCGTAACATACACCTGCCCGTTTTCTTCCAACCCCTCAGGCCATTTTAACTCGCTCAAAACGTGTCCTGTAATAAAACGTTTAAAGCAGATTTTCTGGGCATTGGCATCTTCTTCGATGTGTTCGCAATTTTGGAATACGGGTACCGTTTCTTTGGGAGAAATGAGTACATCTCCAGAGTTGTTCTGGCCAATGAGTTGGACCGTTAGTCCTAAAGCGATTAAGCACAGCGAAAAACGCATTTTCATTCTAGTGTAATTTTATATTGATTGGTAAAATATACGACATCCGCACGGGCTTGCCATTCAAACTTGCTGGGGTAAAATCGGGTAATGATTGTACGACACGAATCGCTTCAACACCGACCAGTTCGTCACTACCTCGTACCATTTTCGCATGGCTTACAGCGCCGTTCTTTTCAATGATGAATTCGATGTACACCTTTTCTCCAGCACTGAATTGCATCATGCGGTCGGTCACCTCGAATTCGCGAGCAATGAAACGCATCAATTGAACATTCATGCACTGGTAAAGCGCGTCGTTGCCGATAGCGTCTTCACAGCCTTGAAATATAGGCATCGTTTCAACCTGCGCAAATGAAAACACCTCTAAAGGATCTACAGGATCTGGATCAATGACCACGTCCAGCCCAGCATCAAGACCGCTAAAAAACAACTCATTACCCAAATCCAAAAAGGGAAGGTTATTATCAATGATTTTGAATTGGTTCGGATTTATTTTTGGTGCCTTTACAGCTTTAGCCGGAAGTTCTTTAGACCGTGCAACTGTAACTGGCACGGTCCAGTCCACTTCCTCGGCCGAAGCCAATTCCGAATTAAAATCAGGCAATGCGCGAACAGGCGCATTCCATTCGAACGCTAGTACGGTTAAAAATAGTGCAGTGGTTAAGCCAATGATGAAGAACAAGGGTCTTCTTTTTTCGAGATTGGCTTGAGACGATTTACTTGAATTGGCTCTCATAACATACTGATTTTAAGGGTTCAGTATGATATAAGCCAAAAACTATTCCAAAATTTTATGAAAGAGGCGACTTGAAATGATTCCTATCATCGCACCTGCAGTATTCGCAAGACCATCCATTACATCGGCATTTCGACCCAATTCCATGGCTCCCTGAAGGAATTCAACCGCTCCTCCTATGATGGCAGCACTGATCCAATAGATCAGCATTTTACGACGTGTTAAACGACGTTTATATCCTCGTGAGGATCCAAAATAAAGCAGCACAACCCAAGAAAAATAAAGTATGAAATGGACAAGCTTGTCATTGATCTGTACACTGAACCCTGGATCAATAGACTCCACTGGCGCAAGGCAGATGTAGAGAATAAGAAAGCCCCAACCAATGGCAGGGGCTCTATATATCCAGGGATTCGACATGGTCTTATCCGAGCATTGCTTCGTAGGCAGCAGCGTCCATTAATCCGTCCAATTCAGAAGGATCAGCGATCTTCATCTTCACCATCCAACCTTGGCCGTATGGGTCTTCGTTCACAGATTCTGGAGCATCCTCTAAACCTTCATTGAATTCGAGCACCTCGCCACTGACAGGAAGAAAGAGATCCGATACGGTCTTTACTGCTTCAACGCTACCAAAGACTTCATCTTTATCTAAAGACTCACCTTCTGTATCCACATCGACGAAGACAATATCACCAAGTTCACCTGCGGCAAATTCGGTAATACCAACATAGGCCTCATCGCCCTCAACACGGACCCACTCATGGTCCTTTGAATACTTTAAGTTATCTGGAAACTGCATATGCTTTTAATTTTTTTTCAAATGTAAGTTCTATTTCTATCTCTTCCACACCTATTTACCAAGATTAAATCTGAAGGCGATACCTGCATTTGTATTCAATGTGGGGAACGCATTTGAAGTCTTAAATTTACTTACGGTTTGATCGTAATACAGGCGCGCTGTTAATTTCGGCGAAAGCATATAATCTGCACTGGCCTTCAACGACCATATTCTTTGGCCGGCCGTAACTTGATCCAGACCTTCTTGAATACGACGAATTACCGTTTGGTTATCACGTAAGCTAAAGTCCAATTTCAAATCTAGGTTGGATGTGATTTTTTGAGGTCTTCCGTCAGTGACTACATTAAAGCTTACGTCTTTAATGATGTATCCAGTCCCTAATACGAATTCATACCCTTTCGTATCCGTCATCTGGTTGTTGACCAATGAAAGATTTAACTGGCGATTGCGCTTAATGTCCAATCGCAAACTTGCCTGATTCTTCATACGCATGTTAATACCCACGAAAGGACCGAAGTTTTCAGCAATACTTATCTGGGAGATCTGGTAATCAGGTAAGAAATCACCGTTCGAATTCCGAATATTGTTTGCCGGCTCGCCGTTCTGAATACGTTGTTGCAGCAGCATGTTGCTTTGAAACGAATTCTGGGTATACAAACTCTTGTACGTGTGGGTGAGGGTGAAGCTCTGAAAGTTCTTTTTAAACCATGGAATGTTCATCAATCCATTAAAATTTAAAGTCCAATTCGGCATCGGCATCCTAGGTCGTCCATTCAATTCTACCTCCGAAGGATCGCGACCACTATACGCTGCAAGAAAGGCGGGTATGAGAACATCCGAACTGTTGTAACTGTAACCGTCGTATCCTTCTCTCGTACCCGTTGTGTCCTGAGCGCCTGAAATAAAACTGGGTATGTAGGCCGGGTCAATCTGCTCACGTGCTAGAGCTAAGCGGTTCGAAACTATATTACGGTGATCAAGGAACGTCTCGTAAACCTGAGAAAATGAAGAACTGTCAAGCGGCTCAAAAGCACTTCCAATAGAGAGGAAAGACACACTATAGTTCCCCATGTCCATTGGGTTAAAGTGGTAATAACCCTCAGTCAAGCCTAATGTGGTATCCTGCAAAGGATCGTGGAATCTGTAGATCGAACTGCTGTTCAGTCCCGCAACACGCGTGGCGGTGATTTGAAGGCGTATATCTTTCCAAGGTTCTACGACCGCACGGAAGTTGAGATTTTCCGTGAATGTTTTTTGAAATTGATTGGGTTGCTTTGGGTTTTTCGTGAGCCAATTATTTTCTGCTGCGCGTTCTGCAACCTCACTTTGAGCGCCAAAAACAAAATCTATACCGGGTGCAAACAAGCTGCTTGGATCCATCCCAAAAGTTACTGGGTTGGTCACAATCCCAGGCAAGAGCGTACCATTAGTTTGCGAATAGGTTAGTGAAGCGCTGCGAACCATCATGGCAATACGGGCAGTTCCCAGGAGGATTTTAGAATCCTTTTTCTCCTTTTTTTCTTCCTCTGCACCATTATCGCCTTTACCTTCTTTTTTCGGAGCACCTCGTTTAGGGGGAGCGCCTCGTCGACGAGACTGTGGTGTGGGTCGAGCGCCTTGATTGGCTTTTCTTAGGAATGGAATCTGGTTGTAGAAGTTTACAAAATTGGCATTACCATTAAATTGAATGGAATTGGAATTTTGAATACGATTGCCATAGTACAATTCCGGCCGGGCTTTAGGATTCAAAGCAGCAGTTGAATTTGAAGTCCAGTCGTAATTCGCGGTATAGCGTAACGAGGTGGATGTGAAATCCATGAACGGGAGTTTGTTCAATGGTATTTGCCAATTCAAATTAAACGTTTGGTGAAATTGCGTAGGTCGACCCAAGCCGGCCAACCCTGCAGCGATGGTATCTCTATTTGCTTGTGTTTTTGGATCACCTGGCAATTCATCCACGCGACTTTGAGCAGTTGCATTGTAATCCAGCTTTAAACCCTTGCTTAGATCATAAGCGATATCGTACATCCGCTTTGTGGTCAACTCTTTGTTGTAGGTTACGGGTAGATTGATGGATGGATCAAATGTGTTGCGCATTTGCAGCAAATTAACCTGTCGTCGCAATTCCGTACGCATGCTCAACTTTGATGGTAGGTAATAGAAGTTGAAGTCGCGAATAAGCGCCAGTTGTTTGTTTTTCACCAAATTCTTGAACGGCGCAATATTTTGGGGTCGCGTTTGGTAACTGTAGTTCAACGATGCCAAATGCATAAAGCGTTGGTCTTGAACAATATTTATCGTGCGTTTTTCACTTTCCGTGAACGCATATGAAGTGTTAAAATTACTAATGGCAAAAGGCGAATTCGCCCAATTTATTTTGGGGCGGCCTCCTTTTGCGCCTTCTTCGCCATTCTCCTCGGGGGATTTTCCTTTTGGTCCCATAGCTTTAGGACCCGGCCCACGTGGTCTTCCCGCAGGACCTCCACCTGTGCCTTTTTCTTTTCGAACATTCGTAAAGTTCAAACTCTTGCGCATGTTGTATTCCTGACCAGCGAACCGAATACTATCACGATCCTGTTGATTTGAAACGTTTGCCAATGCACTCTTAAATTCAATATCCGGATCAAGCGGATTAAATTGTGGGCTTTTGAAACTCTCAGAAAAACTAAAGAACATGGGCACTTTTACACCGGCTTCTTGAGGCAATACTTTATCGAGGTTGACGTTGGTCTGAACCCCGTAAGAGCGCTCAGCAAATTTATTACGTTCATTCACGGTTTGATCGATGGAACCAAAACCTATGGTGGAATACATACCCGTTAGATTCACATTGGCAAAATCGGCCAATTTAGCACTGGCAGTAGCCGTAGCCGCCCATCCCCCACGGTTGTCAAAATCACTCAAGCGCAGTTCATTTACCCAAATCTCCGCACATTTTGAAAGTCCATCATCTCCGTCTGTTGCCGTTCGCTTTTTCGGGTTACGCACACCAATCAATAAAGTGCGTATGTTGCCCAGGTTTGGTGATCCAACAACACTGAGTCGTTTACCATCGACGGTTGTAACGGTGTATTTATTACTCAAACTAAGTGTAGGATCCGTTTCCATGGCCGTATTTCGAGTAAGTTTCAAGGTTTTCAAATCTTCAAACGATACGTCGATGTTATTATCTTGAGGCCAAATATCTTCGGGAATAAGCTCGCCCCAAGGCGTAACCTTTAAGGGGACTTCGTATTCGTAGAAGTTGCCGTTGTAATCGGAACCGAGTCGAACAAAAATGCTCAAATCACCGTCATTTAGGTCCTCAAAATCTCCCGCCGCCTCTGCGTGTACAAACATGCGTAAACGTTTGTACATCCGCATATCAAAGTTGAAATTCCGGAAAACGGCTCGGGCATCACCGTCTTCTAACCCGCATATTTCAAGGGACATACTTTGCTCATTCTGCTGAATAATTTGTGTACCGCCGTAAACTAATTGGCGCTCGATATCTGGAGGTAATACATAAGGAATAGGCAC
>JAKMEB010000076.1 GCA_022426185.1 Schleiferiaceae bacterium | reverse complement strand
CACTGGAGGCTCCTTCGGTCCGCACCTACATTTTGAAATAAGAGATACCAAAACTGAGGAACCATTAAACCCTTTAGAGTTCGGTCTTGAAGTAAAAGATACACGTAAGCCAGATATACGCGGACTGAAGTGGACTGCGAAGGACTTTAGCGATGCGGGTTCGTTCAAATCAGGAGACACCATTACAGCGACCAGCGCGCTTGGCATTGATTTGTTCACCACGGACAAGCAAGATCTCGCTAATAACAACAACGGTGTTTACGCCATAGAAGCGTCCATCGATGATCAAACCTTTTTCGCGGCCAACTACCGCCGTATTAATTTTAGCACCTCAAGATTCATCAACGCACACATCAACTACGATATGTACTGTGCACAAGGCGTGCGCTATACTAGGTTGTATGAACTTGAAAACAATCCGCTAAAGGTTACAGATACTTATGAACTTACGGCACCAGCGTTCCGCGCATCGAAGGGCTGGATTACCGTGGCTCAAGACAGCGTTATCAAACTAGAGGCAAAGGTTAAAGACTTTGAAGGAAATACGTCGGAATTTTCTTTTTACCTAAAAGGAGATGGGCCACTACCACCTAGAAAGAACGCTCTAAAATTGGATTGGGGTAAAGATCACGATTTAACTTTGGGGCCCATTCAAATACATATTCCAGCAGGTACCCTTTATAAAACCGACGAGTTTAACCTCTTCGCAAAGGGAGAAGGTCATTACGTTATTGGCGAAGGTTGGGTAGCGTTGCAAACCCACATGAGCCTAGATTGGACCTTAGACAGCACGCAGATTCCAGGGGTGGGTTGGTTCCTTTGGGAGGCCAATCACAAGGGAAAAAAGAGTGCGATAACTGGGGAACGCGAGGGTGCTGTGATGACTTTTAAGACACGCAGTACGGGGACGTATGCATTGGACCAAGATTTAAAAAAACCTGAGGTGAGCTTGCTGAAAACTACAACTTACCCGCGCAGTAATAGTGCCTATCGTGAGCTTAGACTGCGCGCGGCAGATGATAAAACAGGTATTGATCGGTACAGTGCTAGAATTAACGACCAATTCGCAAGAATCGACTTTGACTATAAAAAGGAGATGTTAAAAATCATCGTTCCTAAGGATATCCCCGCAGGAAGCCATAATTTGCGTGTTGTAGTAATTGACGGTGTTGGAAACACCACCGTAAAAGAGTATACCATCAACCTATGATGCATCGTGCACTGCTTTTTGTCCTTCTGATCACCTGTTCTTTTCACGCATCTGCTCAAGAAGAGCGCAAACCTGTTCAACTTCACGGAGTCATTGTTAGTAATGATTCGCTCATTCAACTGTTGCCTAATGTCCAGATATTGGTCAAAAGCCGCGGGCAGATGACGGTGAGTGATCGCGACGGTTTCTTTTCTCTGGTGGCGATGCCAGGAGATACGGTGCTTTTTCAGCACATTGGATTTCGCCTCAATCGTTTTTGGGTAGCCGATACGCTGGAAGGAGAGCATTTCCTTGCCCGCATTGTTTTGGAGTGGGATACAGAAGTCTTAGATCCAGTCATTGTTTACCCATGGCCGTCAAAAGAAAACTTTAAGGAAGAATTCCTGGCCATGAAAATTGAAACGACTGAAATGGATATCGCACAACGCAATCTTGCTTTGGATGAACTTCGTGCACGGGCAGCAGCGATGGGCTATGATGCGGCGGAAATGCAAGATTACCTCATTACGATGCAGAATCAACAGCTCTACAACGAAGGTCGCTTTTATGGCGGGAACGGCGCCTCTGCTATTTTAGGTGCCTTATCTAATCCTTTCGCTTGGACGGAACTCTTTCAAAGCTTGAAACGCTAATCGGTTTTGAAACAGCTACTCTTCTTAGGACTATTGTTCACCACTGGGCTGCATGCGCAGATCATGGATTCAACACTACTCGATGAAGTGGAAGTGGAATCTGAACGCTTTACCGAAGAGGGCACAAAGGTTTTAGGGAAAGACATCAGATTCACCGCTGGAGCAGAAGGTGGTGTGGAAGGTGTAGTCAAAACTTTTGCTGGCGTGAGCTCGAGGAACGAAATGAGTTCCCAATACAATGTTCGGGGAGGAAACTTCGATGAAAACTTAGTCTACATCAATGACTTTGAAGTATTTCGCCCTTTTCTGGCTCGAGCCGGACAACAAGAAGGAATGAGCATCATTCATCCACATTTAGTCAGTAGCATTCAATTTAGCGCTGGAGGGTTCAGTGCTTTAGAAGGTGATAAATTGAGCTCCGTATTGGATGTGAAATACGAATATACGCGAAACCCAAATCTCAAAGATCTCATCGTAGAAACCTCTTTGACCGGTGTGAGCTGGGCCTCCAAAAATCACACGAAAGGCTGGACTATTGCGAGCGGTCTTCGTTACCGCAACAATGCACTACTGCTTAACGCTACAGATGTTCAAAGCGATTTCTTTCCCGTGAATGCCGACGGACAAGTACTACTGACCCGGCTTTTTGGGAAAGGTCCCAACGAAGTAGGTACCTCGCGACTGGAAATCTTTGCGCACGTTGCACACAATAGAATGAACCAGATTCCACAGAATAGGCAAACCAACTTTGGCTCCTTACAAGAGGCGCTGCGTTTGAACGTTTACTTCGATGGAAAGGAAGAATTTGGTTACGATACACAGTTCTTAGCGGCTAAATTTCAGACCCTTACAGATTTCAAAGGAGGCGGTGTACGTACGCTGTCAGCCAGTGGATTTCACACCACTGAACTGGAAATCACGGATGTCATTGGGTACTATCGGCTGAATGAACTTAATAATGACTTGGGATCGGACGATTTTGGGGAAATAAGCCTAGTCCGCGGTGTTGGTGCCTTCCAAGACTACCGGAGAAATTTTTTAGATGCCTACATTGGTAATGTGAAATACGAGGAACTCATTGGATGGAATAGGTTCGATCTTACCTGGGGGGTCCAATTGCAAGGCGAGAATATTTACGACCGTTACAAAGAATGGGAACGTATTGACAGCGCAGGATACAGCTTACCTAACACGGGATCTGCCATTGACAGTGTGGTCGATGGACGGTTGTACAGCACCCCCGCCAGTGGATTGCAGCTTTACAGTCACGTTGCAGCAACACAAACGGTAATCAACACGCGAGCGAAGAGTTGGATCAATGCGAAAGGTTCCATTCCTCTTGATAAAGGCATTTGGAGGTATAACATTGGGGCGCGAATGCAATGGGCCCAATTGTCCAATGAGGTACGTATTAGTCCCCGTGCAAGATTCAACTTTATACCGGATGGCGGCCTTCTGGCTGCTTACCGCTGGACCTTTGCCGCAGGACTTTACGATCAATACCCTTTCTATCGCGAAATGCGATTAAAAGACGGCAGTTTGAATACCGCTGTAAAAAGCCAACAAGCATTGCACCTAATTGCTCGTCAAGACAAGGACTTCGTACTCTGGAATCGGCCTTTTGTGTGGACGCTGGAAACGTATTACAAAGGACTGCAACGCGTGAATCTTTTCGATGTGGAAAATGTCCGCATTCGGTACCAAGGAAACAATGACGGGCTGGCGCGAGTATACGGGATTGATTCCCGTATCAATGGCGAATTTGTGAAAGGTACCGACAGCTGGTTCACCTTCAGCCTGTTCCGCGCTCAAGAGCGAAGCACCAGCAGTTTGGTGCAGGGGTGGCACGCCCGACCTACGGACACGCGTTTTAATTTCGCCGTTTACTTTCAAGATTATTTGCCTAACGACCCCTCTACCCGGTTGTCACTTACGCTTATGTTGGGTGGAGGCTTTCCTTTTGGTCCGGACGGTATAGGGAATGAAATTGCCCAGCCTGAAGACCGATTTTTCCGCAGCCCGCCTTACCGTCGTGCAGATATTGGATTTATTAAAGTTTTAGGCGGAAAATGGACGGACCCATTTGATGAAGTATGGATCAGTGCAGAGATTTTCAACCTACTGCAAGCGAGGAATACAGTGAGCTATCTTTGGGTGAAAGACATTAGCGCCGCCGGGCAATACGCGGTCCCAAATTACATGACCAACAGATTACTCAACTTAAAAGTCCACGTGGATTTCTAGCATGCGCATCGTCGAAACTTGGAGTACGAAACAATTTAAAACTACCATCTACGCCATGGAGCGGTGGCATTACGTGGAATTTGAGGCGGGGCCTATGAAACAAGGGTTCAAATTCATGAAAGAATCGCATCCAACCGTATCCGAAGTTAAAGAAGCACTGACCCTCCCCTTTCTTGAAGAAGTCTACGCTACGTTTGAAAAGATGTTTCTAAACCTAAAGAATAACGCTTAGCGCATCAAATCAAAGATGTCGTTCTCAAGCGCACGACCTTTATTCTTATTGTACCAGTCTTGTGCAAACAACGACCATTCTGCTTTGTCGAAATCTTCAGCCGTCTTCCATTGCTTGTAATGTGCAGTTAGCTCTGACGGACGTGGTCCCCAGTTGCTTACAGCTTCATAATGATCATTGAGTCGTACCCACTTTGGTATGGAACGTCCACCATCTGTGAGGAATTGGTCCATGAGCTCCGGGTATTCGTCGCGGAATACAATGCGCAAGGGAATTTTCGCTGCAACCGCCCATGCATTAAAAAACGGCAATGCATGCGCTGCATCACCGCACCAGGTTTCTGTAAATACCAACCACTGTTCGCCTTCTACCTTACAATCGTCGATGGCGTCAATAAAATTAACTTCTGGACTGTAGGTTTTCTCCCAACGGCGCTGGCGAGCGGCAGCAAGTTTTGTATAACCTACATAGGTATCCTTATGCTCACCTGAGGTTTTGCCTTGGCGCGCATATTGCTGGAGTAGTTCGCTGTAGGATTTATAGGTGATGCCGTGCTCGAAAGCTTCCTTAAGACGTAGGTTTTGTTCCCGTTGATCCATGTACAAATGGTTTGAGGTTTTGCAAAGGTCGTTCTACAAATACATAAGTAATTGCTGTGACCACTGAAGTGAGGCCAAGGTAGACCAGCCAAGCGATTTCCGAAGGCAATTCAAAAGATTTTACCAACATTAATACAGGGATGTGAAAAAGGTACATGCTAAAGGAAACAGCACCTACCCATCGCAGCGGTTTCCAGCTCAAAACTGTGGACCATATACCCGTTTTGAAGGACGCTATCAGCGCAACAGACCACAGCGTTGCGGCAGGAATAAAGGTGCCGATGTTGGTATAATCTTTTACTTTCCACGACCATACACTGAAGATCAGTAGAACCGCCCACCCAGCGCAGGTGGTTAAAGAAGATTGGGTAAGGGCCGTCCATAGTTTGGGATGCAAACGTTCGATGAGTGCGACTACGGTTCCAAGCAAGAAAATATTCAAAAACCAAAGCGTGCTCGTTCCATTAGGGTTCCACCATATTACAACGAAATGCGAGCCAGCCATAAGGGCAAGAAGTGTCAATACAATTGCATAACTATTCCAACGAAAAATGCGATGAAATATAAAAAGCAATACCGGGCTGATGAGGTAATATTTGAATTCTACCGGAATGGACCAAAAAATATGATCACCGCGCTGCAATGCGAGGTGTTGCCATACCTGTTTCCAATCGTAAATAACCACCTTGAGGCCACTCGCATTGGCCATCCTAAAGACGATAAGTGCCAGTAAAAAGAGTGGGAAGATGCGTAAAACACGACGAGAGATGTAGTACAACCAGTAGTCCCAACTGGCCCGTCCTTGCTGAAACATTTTTATGATTTGACGATCCAGCAAATAGGCAGAAAGCACAAAGAACAGATAAACGCCCAGCTTCCCACGTATGAGAAGACTGTCAGCACCAAAAGGACCCAAGCCGTGGTTGCTTCCATGACCAAAAACCACCATAAGTACCGCAAGGCCACGTAATCCATCTAAGGGTTTGTGGTGATCGGGATGGTGATCGTTTGGAAAAAAGGCTTGGAGCCAGCGCATTATTTTTTAAAGTTGAGTAATGTGGTGCGGATGATCGCGATGCATTCGTCCAGTTGTTCTTTTGTCATGACCAATGGTGGCGCAAAGCGGATGATGTTCCCATGGGTGGGTTTTGCAAGTAATCCGTTTTCTTTCAGCGCAACACAAATGTTCCAGGCCGTTGAACTGTCCGGGGTATCATTGATTATGATAGCATTTAGTAGTCCCTTCCCACGAACCTTAGTGACCAACGCAGTCTCTTCGATTATTTTATTCATCTCTGCACGGAAATGCTCACCCAAAGCGCGTGCGTGCGGAGCAAGCGCTTCATCTTTTACCACTTCCAATGCAGCCATAGCAACTTCAGCCGCAATAGGGTTGCCGCCGAATGTAGAACCGTGCTGCCCAGGACCTATGACATTCATCACCGGGTCGTCTGCAAGTACTGCACTTACTGGATAGACACCACCTGAAAGAGCTTTTCCTAATATGAGAAGATCTGGTTTCGTATAGGTTGTACCACGTTCGCAGGTTGCACCACAGGAACAATCGCCACAAACAGCCAGCAATGAACCGGTGCGCGCGATACCTGTTTGCACTTCATCAGCAATCAAAAGAACGTTGCGCTCTTTACACAAAGCCGCGGCTTCAGCAATGTAATGAGCATCAGGTGTATTTACACCAGCTTCACCTTGGATAGGTTCTACAAGAAAGCCTACCACATTCTCGTTCATTAAAGCAAAATTCAATGCGGCAATGTCATTGTAAGGAACCGTTACGAAACCTGAGGTATAAGGACCAAAGTTTGTGCGTGCATCCGGATCATCAGAGAACGAGATGATAGTTGTGGTGCGTCCGTGGAAGTTGCCTTCACAGACTACAATGATTCCGCTGTTTTCAGCCACACCTTTTTTCTCATACCCCCACTTACGGGCAATTTTCAGGGCGGTCTCCACGGCCTCTGCGCCTGAATTCATGGGTAAGATTTTATCAAAACCAAAAGTTTCACTCATGTACTTTTCGTAGGCCCCAAGCTTGCTGTTGTAGAAAGCACGAGAGGTCAACGTCAGCGTTTGTGCTTGGTTGATCATTGCTCCCACAATTTTAGGATGGCAATGTCCTTGATTCACCGCACTGTAGGCTGATAAAAAATCATAATAGCGCTTGCCTTCCACATCCCACACATAAACACCTTCGCCTTTATCAAGAACTACAGGTAGTGGATGGTAATTATGAGCGCCGTACTTTTCTTCGAGGGCCATTAAAGATGCAGAGGATTGAGCCATGGTATTTGTAATTTTTCGGTTTACACAAATATAAGGGCTGAAAACGGGCCAAGTAAGCTGAAAAGTAATAACTTCATAACCGCTATAAATCACAATAAACAGTATGAAAAAACTACTACTCTCATTTGCAGCAATAGCCTTCAGTGTAACGGCTAGTGCGCAATACTATCACACTGCTCCGGTCTCTGGTAGCAATCCAAACAATGTAAATCAGGAAAACTCAGAATACCCAGTAGGTAGCGGTCTTCCTACAGATTGGACCAGTATTTTAGGTGCCGCACAATCCGCAGGTACGTATTCAAGCGTTCAAACGCTTCCGTTTACCTTTAAGTTACAAGGCACTGCCATTGACTCTTTTAGAGTGTCAAACACCGGCGTTTTAACATTCTCAAGAAAAACAAGCCCAGCAGACCACAGTGTGGGTTCTGCGGTAGCCATCACCAACTCTACCATTCCGGATTCATCTATATGTGTGCTTGGTATAAATGGTAGCGGTGCGAATGATCAGATCGCACGTAAAACATTTGGAACCTCTCCAAACCGTCAGGAATGGATCATGTTCTCATCTTACAGTGTCACTGGTGCAGCCGGTGGATGGAGCTACTGGTCCATCGTAATGGAAGAAACAACAAACAACATTTACATTGTAGACCAGCGTACTGCAACGGCAGTGCCTAGTTTAACCCTGGGGGTTCGTGTGAACAGTACGAATGTGTACGATCAAATCACAAGCGTTGGAAGTAATTCAACGAATGCGCCCGACTTTTTGGACAACACCTACTACACCTTTATCCAAGGGGTGCAGCCGGACTATGAATTGGCCGCTGCCAGCTTAAACGTAAGCCCTTATTTAGGTTTGAATGCAGCACCATTCACCATTGCTGCAGACTTCACTAACAATGGTGCGCAAGGATTGACAAGTGCTACCTTCAACTACAGTGTTAATGGCAGTACACCCATGACTTCTAGTTTAACGGGTATTTCCATCGCTAGCGGCTCAACCGGCACGCTAACTTCAAGTACGACTTGGACACCATCAAGCACAGGTCTTTACACTGTTAAGGCGTGGTTGAGTGGTCTCAACGGAAGTAATGTTGATGCGAATACAGCGAATGATACCGTAAGTTTGGATATCCAAGTAGTTACCGCGTTAACTGCCCGATACCCGCTGTACGAAACCTTTACTTCGTCTACTTGTGGACCTTGTACGCCAGCGAACACGACCATGGAAGCTGTGTTTGATGACAACCCAGGCGAACATAACTCTGTCAAATATCAGATGAGCTGGCCTGGTACGGGTGATCCTTATTACACAGCTGAAGGTGGTGCGAGAAGAACCTTCTACGGCATTAATTCTGTACCGCGTGTTGAAATTGATGGCGGTTGGGACGGAAATGGAAACGGTGTAACTCAAGCATTGTACGACCAATATCAAAATGTTCCAGCTTTCGTGGATATGACAGCAACATGGAGCCGTTGGACCAAAACCATAGAGACCGAAGTAACAATAGCACCATTGGCGGATGTTACTTCGAATAACCTTAGACTCTTTGCAGTTATTTATTCGCACCTCGATGTTGCCAACGTCAAAACAAATGGCGAGACAGAGTTTATCAACGTAGTCAAGAAAATGATGCCTAATGAAAACGGTGAAACTTTAAGTGCGTTGACCTCCGGACAGAGTGTTACGAAAACCTTGAGCTATACATTTAACGGGAACTATACTTTGCCTGCAAACGCACAGAGTCCAGCAAACTTAAGTGTGGAGCATACTGTAGAGGACTTCACCAACCTTGGTGTCATTCTATGGGTACAGGACATTTCTACTAAAGAAGTATTGCAAAGTGTGGATGCGACCTATACTATTGGTCAATTCGAAGAAACACTCGCAAGTGAGTTGAACGTTTACCCGAACCCGACAAGTGGAAACTTCTTTGTTGAGGGAGACTTTGAAGCCGCAGCTACTTTAAAATTAATGGACATGACCGGTCGTATTCTACTTCAAAAAGAAGCAGATTTCACTGGCGGCCAGAAAGTTGAGATTTCGACGGAAGGTTTTGCATCAGGTACGTATCTGTTAATCACCACAACAGAAGGTGCTTCTCATGCACAGCCTGTGATCGTGAAGTAACCCGCTTTTTTTAAGCGTTTGAATATTGAGGGCGGC
>JAKMEB010000065.1 GCA_022426185.1 Schleiferiaceae bacterium | reverse complement strand
CTGTTGTCACTTACAGCGTAGGGGACCCGCAGTATCAGTTCTACACCATTGTTTGGGCCAATAATCTTGTTTGTTCCCAGTAAAAAGCCTTCAATCGATTCCGCTGAATAAGCCGGGTTTTGAGCACGTGTAAGGGACATTAAGTCTATCCATGGTGGAAACAATTCGTCCGACGCTTCGAAAACGTGGCTTCTGGCTAACAACGCCCCGTTGGGATGATACAGTCCCAGATCCAGCTTGTGTATGGATCCAATCTCTTCCATGCGGGCGCCAAGAACATTTTTCCATTGTGTCGGAGAGAACTGCTGGCCCTGGTATGCTTTTGTAATATAATCTATGTGTGATGATATCGCTTTCTCCTTGCGCTCTAAACGTTCGTAATGGTAGTTCTTGTTCTCCGCCTTGAAATGGTACAATGAAAACGTTCCCGTCAACACAAAGGCGACGAGCAGAATCATCATCATCGATAAGAAAGTACGGACGCGAATTGTTAATACTGCCATGTTTCTAAATTAAGGCAATACTGGCAGGTCGAAAAATCTAATTGCTGATATTTCTACAGCCCAAACTTCTCACGTAATGGACGTGTAGGTATAATGATTTTTCCCCCTAATTTACTATGAGAGACTTCGCTAGATTTGAGTAAACGTTGCGCCGTTGCTCGCGAAATATCAAAGAGCTGCATGAATTCAGCTACACTGATAAACTCCTTCTGGAGTAATTCAGTTTGTGACATACTTAGTTTGGTAATTGGTTTGGACACCTAATGTAGTTAGAATTTCTATGTTGTGCCTCATTTCCTGTGCCTCCATAAAAAAATGTCTCGATTGAACCTCTTTTAGGCATAAAAAAACCCGCGGATCGCACCGCAGGTCTTTCTGTATTTCTGTATTTCTGTAAAAATCGCGTTATCCTGCCAAGGCGTCTGCACCACCAACAATCTCTAGGATTTCGTTGGTAATCGCTGCCTGACGTGCTTTGTTGTATTCGAGTTTTAAGTCGCCTTGTAGTGCTTTGGCGTTGTCTGTAGCCTTGTGCATTGCGGTCATTCGAGCCCCGTGTTCTGAAGCATTGGCGTCCAATAGCGCTGCAAAAAACTGAGTTTTCAATGACGCTGGAATCAAATCTGTAAGGATTTCTTCCATCGAAGGTTCGTAGATGTACTCTGTCGTGTCGGTTGTCTCTTCACCACCCAAATGTTCTTCCATTGCAATCGGCAAGAATTGCTCCGCCTGAGGCTCTTGAACTGCTGCGTTCCTGAAGGAGTTGTAAAGAACAACCACCTTATCAAACTCGCCCGCAACAAAACCATCCATTAAGGATTGTGCCTCTTGCTTAGCGCCCTCGAAACTAATGTCGTCCCAAAGCGCTGTGTTGCTACTCACTTTGCGTGCATCGTATTTAAACGCATCATGCGCCTTCTTTCCAACGGTAGCGATGGTGTACTCGCCAGAGTTAGCTTCCATATAACTCTTTGCCTTTTTTACAACGCTCGAGTTAAACCCACCACAAAGACCTCTGTTCGAAGAAATCACCACCAAACGCACGCGATTGCCTTCACGAACTTCGCCGTAGATATTTTCGCTGCTGTCCAGTGTTTGGGATGCTTTCTGAAGAATTTCAGTCAACTTAGAAGCATAGGGACGCATCTGAACAATCGCATCTTGCGCCTTCTTCAATTTAGCAGCACTCACCATCTTCATTGCTGAAGTGATTTTCATTGTGCTGCCAATGGAAGTGATTCTGTTTCTAAGCTCTTTTAAGTTCGCCATAGGACGTTAGTTTTTCCTTCCCGAAAGGAGGTAAATTACGCTTCGTAGTTAGGTAGTACTTCTGCAATAGACGCTTCGACGGCATCGATCTCTGCTGCTGTCCACTTTCCTCCAGCAATGCTGTTAAGCGCGTCCTTCTTGTTTGCCTCCATGTATTCGATAAGCGCACTTTCGAATGCTTTCACCTTATTTACTGGAACCTTGTTTAGTTTTCCTTTCGTACCTACGTAAATGATTGCTACCTGATGTGCAACAGACATCGGTGCATTTACGCCTTGCTTTAGAATCTCTACGTTACGCTCCCCTTTGTTGATCACCGACATCGTCGCTGCATCAAGGTCAGAACCAAACTTAGCAAACGCTTCCAGTTCACGGTACTGCGCTTGATCAAGCTTCAATGTACCGGATACTTTCTTCATTGGCTTAATTTGAGCAGAACCACCAACACGGGATACAGAGATACCAACGTTTATCGCTGGACGCACCCCTGAGTTGAATAAATCAGCCTCCAAGAAGATCTGACCATCCGTAATAGAAATTACGTTGGTAGGAATGTATGCTGATACATCACCTGCTTGTGTTTCGATGATTGGTAGTGCAGTCAAAGAACCACCGCCTTTTACTTTGCCTTTTAAAGACTCCGGTAGGTCGTTCATTTGAGATGCGATTGTATCGTCTGCAATCACTTTTGCCGCACGCTCCAATAATCTTGAGTGCAAGTAGAAGACATCACCTGGGTAGGCTTCACGACCCGGAGGACGACGTAGCAGAAGAGATACCTCACGGTAAGCAACAGCTTGCTTAGATAGATCATCATAAATGATCAAACCTGGACGACCTGTATCGCGGAAGTACTCGCCAATGGCTGCACCAGCGAATGGCGCGTAAAATTGCATCGGGGCAGGATCAGAAGCGTTTGCAGCAACAATAGTAGTGTACTGCATTGCACCAGCGTCTTCCAACGTCTTAGCAATACCCGCAACCGTAGAACCTTTCTGACCTACAGCAACGTAGATACAGTATACCGGCTCACCTTTGTCGAAGAATTCCTTCTGGTTAATGATCGTATCGATAGCGACAGTTGTCTTACCTGTCTGACGGTCACCAATAATCAACTCACGCTGACCACGACCAATAGGAATCATCGCATCAATAGACTTGATTCCTGTTTGCATTGGTTCGTTCACCGGCTGACGGAAAATTACCCCTGGTGCTTTACGCTCCAATGGCATTTCATAAGTCTCGCCCTGAATAGGTCCTTTGCCGTCGATGGGTTTCCCCAAGGTATCTACCACACGACCAACAACTCCCTCACCTACGTTGATAGATGCAATAGTGTTAGTACGCTTTACAGTTGTTCCCTCCTTGATGTCCGTAGACGGAGCGAGCAATACGATACCGACGTTATCCTCTTCTAAGTTCAATACGATACCTTTTTGGCCGTTTTCGAACTGTACCAACTCACCCGATTGTGCGTTTGCTAAACCGTAAGCGCGCGCGATACCATCACCAACTTCAAGTACGGTACCTACTTCGTTTAGGTCAGCGCCGTCGCTAAAACCAGATAATTGTTGCTTAAGTATTGCTGAAATTTCAGCTGGATTTACTTCTGCCATGATCCTCTATTTAAGGTCTTTGTTTTTCTATTGTAATGCTTGGTAACTAGTCAATCATTGCATTGCGCAATGCTTGTAGTTTACCGCTAATTGTATTGTCCAATTGGTACCCTTCAACTTCCAGTTTCAATCCACCTATGACGGTTTCATCGATTTCTTCAGTGAGCAGTACCTCTTTGCTTAATTGGTTCGATAATTTCGAAACCAATTTTTCAATGTCATTTGACGTCAAAGCAACCG
>JAKMEB010000057.1 GCA_022426185.1 Schleiferiaceae bacterium | reverse complement strand
CAATTTTAATCCGATGATGGCCATGGCAGGTAAAATTACCGTGGCGGAGGTTGAAGAACTGGTTGAAGTCGGCGAATTGGACCCGAACAGCATTCACATTCCGGGGATCTTCGTGCAACGCATTTTCCAGGGGGTAGACTACGAGAAACGAATAGAACAACGCACCGTACGTGCTAAAAGCGAATAACCATGGGATTGAGTAAAGATCAAATTGCACAGCGCATCGCCCAGGAACTTCGCGACGGTTGGTACGTGAACTTAGGTATTGGTATTCCAACCTTAGTGGCGAACCATATCCCGCAGGGCATCAATGTAGAATTTCAAAGTGAAAATGGCATCTTGGGCATGGGGCCCTTCCCTTTTGAGGGCGAGGAGGATGCGGATTTAATCAACGCTGGAAAGCAAACCATTACAGCCCTACCGGGAGCGAGCTTTTTCTCAAGCGAATTGAGTTTCGGGATGATTCGTGGCCAGCACGTTCAGCTTACTGTTTTGGGTGCCATGGAAGTGAGCGACAGTGGAGATATTGCCAACTGGAAAATTCCTGGTAAAATGGTCAAAGGCATGGGTGGCGCTATGGATTTAGTAGCTTCTGCTGAAAACATCATCGTAGCAATGCAACACACCAACCGTAAGGGGGAAAGCAAACTTCTTTTAGATTGTTCCCTCCCGCTCACCGGCGTTGCCTGTGTCAAGCGCATTGTCACTGATCTCGCTGTCCTGGAGGTGGACCCAGAACGCGGCTTCATCTTAATAGAACGCGCACCAGGAGTTACGGTGGAAGAGATCAAAGAAAAGACCGCAGGTCGCCTAGTCGTTGAAGGTGATGTACCGGAAATGAAATTTTAAGGCCTCGGCAGAGGAATAAAAAAAAGGCGCCCATGGGGCGCCTTTTTTGTTTAGTCTAATCGCCATATAAGCATTAACATCAAAAATTTTTGAAACTCATTATAAGTAAGTACTTACTCATTTATAAGCATTTCACGCAAGCCACGCAAACATAGAGCGCCGCTCAATGCATCTCCTCGAAATGATAAAAGCAAGGCACGCTCTAAGATTTCGACAGCCGCACAGGCCACCGCCTCTTCCGAACCGTGACCTACCGCTCCAATTGCCCAGCGCAATCGCTCCATTATAAAGGCATCCATTGCCAACCGCTTGGGGTCTTCTAACGTCATACGAATCATCGCTATCCAAGCTAATACCCCCGTACTGTTTTCCAATTCATCAAGTGAAACAGCGGTAAATGCGCGCAACACTTCCGCAGGATCTGGCCCATTGAGATGTCCGTAAAGCAAGGTAGCGCGGGCTTTTTCCCCTTCGACCAGAACAGCCGACGCTAAGCCTTTTTTCGAGCCAAAATGTCTGAATATGAGTGCTTCGCTTACCCCTGCATGCAATGCAATTTTCGCCGTCGACACAGAAGAATATCCGTGCGCAGCGATTAGCCTCTGAGCGCTTTGTAGTATGGCCTGTTGTTTTTCAGTCATTGTAAGTGTTCACTTACAATAATACGAAAATTTCTCTATGGACCTAATGTGCTTCTAACCAGGTTTTACCAGTTCCTACTTCAGCAATCATTGGAACCGCCATAGCAACAGCAGCCTCCATTTTTTCTACCACCATTGATTGAAGTGCTTCCAGTTCATCTTCCACTGCATCAAACACCAATTCATCGTGTACTTGAAGGAGCATCTTTGACTTTAATCCTTCTGCACGCATGGTGCGGTCGATCTCGATCATGGCAATCTTGATGATATCGGCTGCAGAACCCTGAATAGGGGCATTCACTGCATTGCGTTCGCTATGACCGCGAACTACTGCGTTGCGACTTTCAATATCTTTTAAATACCTGCGTCTGCCAGTGATCGTTTCCACATAACCGTTTTCACGAGCGAAAGCAACCTGATCGTCCATGTATTGTTTGATCCCCGGGTAGGTTCTGAAATAACCGTCGATGGCTGCTTTTGCTTCCTTACGACTCATATCTGTTTGCTGACTTAAACCAAAGGCACTTACACCGTAGACAATCCCGAAATTGACTGTTTTGGCATTGGAACGCTGTTCTCGGGAGACTTCCGCTAAGGGCACTTCGAAAACTTTAGCTGCAGTAGCCTTGTGGATGTCTTCGCCATTTTTAAAAGCTTCAATCATGGCCGTATCTTTAGCTAATGCTGCAATTACGCGCAATTCGATCTGACTGTAATCCGCTGCAAGCAGAAGATGATTTTCATCTGCAGGAACAAACATAGCGCGCACACGACGTCCATTTTCTGTGCGAATTGGGATGTTTTGTAGGTTTGGATTCGTAGAGCTTAATCTGCCCGTAGCTGCAACGGTCTGGTTGTAGCTGGTATGAATGCGTCCAGTTCTAGGGTGAGCCAATTCTGGA
>JAKMEB010000043.1 GCA_022426185.1 Schleiferiaceae bacterium | reverse complement strand
CCGTATCTTTCGGTAACTAAAACTCTCAACCCATGCGTCGCGTACTGCTACTACTCGTTTTTTTCTGTTCGCTATCACTTAGCGCCAGCCACCTCATTACCGGTCACTTTTCATTTGAGCATTTGAGCACCGGTACCACCACCAGTGTGTATACCGTCAAATTAGTCCTTTATAGAGATGTTACAGGCGTCGCAATGCCGAACTCTGTAACGGTATATTACGAAGCACTTGGCCCGAACGGCGTTACTTCTTCGGTGAGTCTAGGCCAAGCCAGTAATGGTGCATTGACCGGGAATTGTGGGTCGACATACGGGATTGAAGCCTACACCTATTCTGCAAACCTGACCGTCAACAACAACACGGGCTACACCTTTGCGTATTCTACCTGCTGTAGACCATCGGCCATCACCAATATTGCGAACGCCTCCAGCCAGAGCATATACCTCAGCGGCGTGCTGGTCACTGGAAAACCCTCTGTTCGTTCCTACAACAACAGCCCAGAGATCGTTCCAGGCATCGCCACAGCCTATGCCAACACAAGCTACCCGTTTGAAATCTGTAGTGCAGACCCTGAGGGCGACAGCCTATCCTTCCAGATCGTCACCGTAAAAAGCGGATCTGCCGCAACGTTTAGTCCAACCAACATTGCCTATTCCACCGGCTATAGCAATGCTGCACCGCTCGGCAGTGGAAGCAGTGTCGCAATTGATACAGCGAACCGCATGTTGGTCATTCAGTCCAACACCTTACAAAATGCGGTGGTTACGGTTAAAATCACCGAATGGGCGCAGGACACCACAAATACCTTTAAGATTATGGGGTTCACGGAGCGTGAAATCCTGGTAAACATTGTTAGTTCCGCTTCAGCGCCGCCACAGTCATTGATTGAGGCCACCAGTGCATCGGCCACGTTTGGGGAAAGCGACATCTACCTTACCACTTCAGATGCCGTATTCCCAACATCCGCAAATTTTGATTCTGTCCAAGTCCAATTATTTGATGCCTACGGAAACACTACCAACTACGTGACGGGAAGCTCCGCGCTCACCTCAAGCTACGATTCCTTCAAACTCCACACCAGTGATTCCATCATGCCTGGCCCATGGACCCTCATCTTTGGCTACAGCGCAGATTCTTCCGCAATCACGGGTTTGTGCGACAGTAAACTCATGGATACCCTATCCTTCTTTGTCGCCCCTCCATCGCCCATCTTAGTAGGCCCGTCCGATTCCATCTACGCGCCTACCAACCCCACCTACACACTGACCAACTACCAATACGCAGATTCCGTCGCATATGCTCTATCCAACGCCTCCCTCATTTCTAGCGCACCGGACTTCAGCTCCTTTGAAGTGCAATGGGGCCCGGCCAACGGAGCAGCGTCTTTTGCCGTCTATGCCTACAATGGAGGTATTGCGGATACTGCAGCTATTGACGTTACCATTTATGGCATAGGCATCGACGAACTTGATGGGTCGGTTGTCCTTTACCCCAACCCTACAGAAGAATTTGTATACCTTAAAGGAGTACCGGCAGGCACCCTGTTTGAATTGCGCAGCATCACCGGAGAATTGGTCCTTACAGGCAACGCAGAAAACCGCATTGACCTGCGCAGCATTCCTTCAGGCGTATTGATGCTTACCCTTCGCCACGAAAACGAGCGAAGAACCTACAAGCTTATAAAACAGTAATGAAGCAGGGCCGCTGCCATATGCCGCCTTGCGAATAGAAAACAGATGTACCAGGATTATATTATAACTGTAATTTCGCTATTGATAATCGCCCTTGTTATTGGGGGATTAACGATACGTAGGTTCAACATCCCTTACCTCTACTATCTGGGCAGTATATTGGTCATTGCCCTGTTCCTCACGGATCCAACCCTTGTTGGTAATACCTTTGTAAAGTTGCTTTACCCTTGGTTTGTTCCAGTTTTTTTCATGGTAGGACCCGGGCTCTACGGTTCTTTCTGTACCATAGAAGAACGACGCAATAGATGGCACATCATTCACTACCTACCCGTTCTTATTGGCTATTCCATCTTACTGATACATTTAGCGTTTTTCAATGATCATTTTTATGCTACAGTATCGTTGGCTCATCAGCTAGACTTAAGTACAACAGAAGTGTTCTGGCCGTTCTCTGACCGGTGGATTTTACTGGCCTATCCGTTCCACTTGCTCCTCTACATACTGTGGAGTATCTACAAACTAACCGATTCTAACGCAAAGAAGCTTTTGTACGTCCTTCCCATTGTTCATGGGCTGTATCTAATACCCATTTTTGACATCATACATAACTTTTTGACCGGTAACGTTTTGATATTTCCTAATGCCCAATCGGTCTCTTATTTGATGGTTGGTTTGGTCTTAATCATCTTTTGGGATGTTGTAAATATTAGACCCACAGTACAAAAGCAAAATGAGGCGGAAGCTCTTGCATACGCGGAGAAAAAAAGAATCGAACGAGAGCTCGCTCTGGTGCAAGAGTCGCCTAAAGAAGTATATCCCCGTGCGGAAAAGATTCCAAATCCAGAGATGGTCCTCTACTTGAATGGGCTTCTAGAAGGTAAAGAAGCCTTTCTGTTTAATACCTATTCTAAAAAAGCAGAATTTATAAGGCACAGCCCTTTTAATCAAATCGATTGGGAACGGTTTTTTTCAACCACTTCAACCAGTTTTGGGTTCTTCAAAAAATACCTGCGCATACACCGCGCCATCCGTCTTATGGAAGAAGGCTGCCTCGAAAAACAGAGCATTGAACAGCTCGCAAAAACGGTTGGATATTCCTCAAGGGCTCCTTTCTACATCGCTTTCGAACAGATCACTGG
>JAKMEB010000028.1 GCA_022426185.1 Schleiferiaceae bacterium | reverse complement strand
ACAGCATTTTTTCTACCTCTTTTTCTGACGGTTCATCATTGCTTAATTTCTTGAAGCCTGTGCGCTGTTTTTCACGGAGTTCATGTTCCTTGTTCTGACGCTCGTTGTACACCGGCCAGAAGGCTTGACTTTCAGCTACGGTCAATTCTAATTCCTCGGTGAGGTAGGCCACCTTAATGGCCTCGATCTTTTCTTTCTTTTGTTCAAGATCGGCACGATCGCCCATCTTCGGCTGTGCCACGACCGCTGCTGCTGAGAGCAATAGGCCAAAAATTAACGTCTTTTTCATAAATCTAAGTATTCGTAATTTGAATGGTAGTAGTCGTAATACACATCTGCATCAAGCTCTACTTCAGCGAAGTCGAGCGAATCGGGCTCCACAAAGGAGTACATGTCCTCAACCTGAACATAGCCTAGGCTATACATCTCTGCCAACAATTCTTCTGTTACTTCACTAGCATTAGTTGAAGCATTCGGCCAAAAGAGTACGGCTAAGGCAATAGCGGCTGCGGCGGTCATGGACCAACGAACAACATGCATATAGCGCGACTTCTTTGCAACAACAGGGCTCGTGGTCCGGTCCACGAGATGCTGCTCCGGAATGCGGTGAAGCTTTGCTTTAAGCTCGTTTAATTGAGCATCGCTTGCTGTATATGTTCCTTTTCTGTCCATTTAGTAGTTAGAGTTGTTATAATTACGGAAGGTTTAAAAGGCCGATTAATTTTTCTTCCATCTTGTTTTTTGCATGGTGGTAATTTGCTTTAAGTGCACCTATGGAGGTACCTGTGAGTTCGGCAATGTCTTTAAAGCTCAAATCTTGGTAATACCGCAATTCAAAAACCAACTGTTGTTTTTCCGGGAGGCTCGTGAGGACTTCTTGCACCTTAGCATTGATTTGTTCACTGTCCCATTTCAGCTCGGAGCTGCTCTGTGCGGCATAGGCGCTTTCTAAATCGGCACTGATATGTCGCTTTTCCTTTTTAAGCTCGTTCAAGGCAGCATTGCGAACAATGGTGTAGCACCAGGTAAATGGATGACTGTTGCCCTTGAACTTGTGGAGGTTTTTCCAAATGTTGATCATCCCTTCTTGCAGGGCGTCCTGCGCCAACGATTCACTCTTAAGAATACCCACGGCACAATAGAGGAGACGTTCGCTGTACTGCTCAACGATCTCAAAAAAAGAAGCCTCCCACTGCTCGTGCAATAGGAGGCTCTTGATATTCTTGGTTTCCTCCATTGTTCTTTAGATGAATGGAAGATACTAAAGGTTTAAGTGAACGATTATTTTCTAGCGATCACCTTTTGTGCTGCAGCCACTATGGCATCAGCATTCAAACCGTATTTTTCCATGAGCTGCGCCGGAGTACCACTCTCGCCGAAGCTGTCGTTTACGGCTACGAATTCTTGCGGCACTGGGTGGTTGGTTACCAGCGTTTGAGCAACACTCTCGCCCAAACCACCAAAGCGGTTGTGCTCTTCAGCCGTCACTACACATCCTGTTTTTGCGACAGAAGTGAGGATTGCTTTCTCGTCCAACGGCTTAATAGTAGCCATGCCTATCACCTCGGCGCTCACACCTGTAGCTTCTAGTGCTTCAGCCGCTTGTAATGCTTCCCATACCAGGTGGCCTGTGGCAATGATAGTTACATCTGTTCCTTCGGTCAACACATCGCCTTTACCAATCTCAAATTTGGCATCTGCAGGAGTGAAGTTAGCCACTTTTGGACGGCCGAAACGCAGGTATACAGGACCGTCGTACTCTGCGATGGCGATGGTTGCGGCTTTGGTTTGGTTGTAATCACAAGGGTTGATCACCACCATGTGCGGCAACATCTTCATTAGACCAATGTCTTCAAGGATCTGGTGCGTTGCTCCGTCCTCTCCAAGGGTAAGGCCTGCGTGAGAAGCACAGATTTTAACGTTCTTTCCGCTGTACGCAATGCTTTGACGGATCTGATCGTACACGCGACCCGTAGAGAAGTTCGCGAAAGTCCCAGTAAAAGGAATTTTACCACCAATGGTTAGACCTGCCGCAATTCCCATCATGTTTGCTTCAGCGATACCAACTTGAAAGAATCGGTCAGGATTCTGATCAGCGAAAGCATTCATTTTAAGGGAACCAGTAAGGTCAGCACACAGTGCTACAACGTTTTCATTCGTCTTACCCAATTCTTCCAAACCGGCTCCAAAGCCTGAACGGGTATCCTTATTTCCTGAATTTGTGTACTTCTTCATTTTAGTTGATTTTCACAATGGTTGATGAGCCAGGGCTCACTCTAAATTCTTTGTTTTTACTGTATCCGGTCTCTTGGGCAAATTTGCTTCTAAACACAACCATATATAGACCCGGTTGGAGCTGGAAAACCTGTCGTTCGCCACTTTCACTCAGGTCAGTCACCCATTCGTAACCATTCTCTCTTTGGACAAAAATGGATCCGTATCCGCTTGTTCCTGCTTGTAGAGTCACCATGCCTGGAGGAGGTACGGCTATGGTTGTTGTGGTACTTGGGTTCACTACTACACCGCTTTGAAAAATCCGAGGCAGCGTTAAAATTTCTAAATCATACGTACCACTTAAGTACCGTTGGGTTGTCCCGAAATCTTGCACATGTAAGATTTCATTTTTACCATGTGGCTTTATAATACAGGCGATTTTCGTGCTTTGGCGCGAATTTGAACGAAGTTCCAACTGACCTTGTGGGGTAGAAGCACCAATGTGTGTATGAGTCCCTGGGTAAATAATAATGCTGTCGACTCGAACAGGCGGGACGGTATGGACCACCATATCATAGCCCACTAGTGGATCTAATACCATGGTATCCGGCTGGCCCTTATAGTTCAAGGTATGCACAAAGCTCTTTCTGATTTTTTGTGAAGTATGGTCGTAAAGCAGAACTGGAACGTTTGTTTCTGTCGGTTTACCATTATTGTCCAAGAGGTTAATTTGTGCAGTTGTATTGTCCAAGGCCTGCGAAATAACGACACCCAAAACATTTTTGAACGTATTTTCGTCCGCTGCATCAAAGTAAGTTCCAACACACTCGAAACTGTTTTTGAAATCTTCATCAAGTCCTAATCCAATGACAAAAGGTTTTAGAATGATTCCCTTTTCCTGAAGACGCTTACTTACAATACATGGATCTCCATCACATGCTTCAACACCATCTGTAATTAAGATAACAATATTGCGACAATCATCACAAGGGGGGAAGTCGTCAGATGCCTTTAAAAGTGACCCAGCGATGGGAGTAGTGCCTTTCGGTTTGATTGCTTTGAGAACGCGCTTTATTTTGTAGATGTTA
>JAKMEB010000019.1 GCA_022426185.1 Schleiferiaceae bacterium | reverse complement strand
GTCTTTTGCTTTCATTGCCGATTTTAAATCGGTCATGATTTGTGCTTCTAAGGACATGATTAATCTACGTTATCGTGTAAGAATGAATTATTGGTTCTGATGTTTCCATCGTTATCAACGCCAATGTTTGAAGGTTGTTCACCGCTTTTATGGTCCAGATCTACTTCCAATCCTTGACGCAGGTAAGCAGGCGTTCGCTCCGCGTCACTCAAGTTCTGCAAGTTCGCTTTGAACTGGTATTGGAACGACTGTAAGCGAGACATCCGATCCTGAATTTTCGGTGGTAAATCGCTTAACGTACGCTTAGGCATTTGACTCAATGGTTGATCCATGTCAAATTTTGCAGATTCTTCCGGCGCTGCTTTAGCAGTTGTCTTGTCACTTTCTTTTAATTGAAAATGTAAATCGGGGTCTTTGGCATCTAGAGTATCTACTTGTGCCAGCGGATGATGCGTTTCTGATTCTTGATCAAATTCGTTGCTGACCAAAGTAAAACTACTCTCTACACTTTCCTGTTCTGCCTTCAGCTTGAGTTCGGGCATCTCACTCAAGCTTAAATCAAAAGGGTCGTATTGGGTATCTTCAATTCCATCGTTAGAAGGTTGCTCTTCCTGGGGCGTATCGAGGTCTTCCATTTCAAGGGTAAAACCGTCCCCGTCGATATCTTCAAGGGTAAACCTGCGTTCTTCACCTATAGTCTGCGCGTCCTCGATAGAAGGCGCCTCATGCTCCGAAGCTTCACCCAGTGCTTCAAGAGCTGGGAATGTTGCGACTTCTTCAGATTCTTCTTCCGCCGATGCCACTGCGCTACGCTCCATTTTTGGTGGTGCAGGTGCATCGAAGGCTTCTTCAGAAACGTCCTCGTTAGCAGTTTCTTCTACGGCGAGAATTTCTTTGGTCTCGTCTTCATCAACAAAAGTCAACTCCATTTCCTCTTCTACAGGCTCATCTTGAGAAAACAGATCCCAACCTCCTGCTAGTTCGGTAGATTCATCAACGATTTCTTCTTTTATTTCCTCAGCTGAATCTGCATCCTCTTCCAGGTCCCATTCTAAAACATGAACGGTCGGCGCCTCATCTTCATTCTCGTGTTCCTCCTCAGTTAAAGATGCATTAAAAGTGGTTTCGATCCCTTCATTCGGTAGCTGCGGAAAGCCTTCGACTGCTTCAACCGTATCCTCAAATTCTTCCGCCATCTCTGGCTCCGTGGTTGTTTGCAGCGTTTCTTCTACTGCACCAAGATCCATGATAATTTTTTCAGATGGTTGGGTGTCTGTTGCAGATTCGACCGCTAATTCTGGGGCGAGGGTAGTTTCAGAGGTGTCCAGATTGTATTTAACTACTTCAGGCTTATCTGAGGCCAGTACTTGAGTACCAGTAGGGAAGCCGGTTGCGATAATGGTACACGTAATGCGGCTGCCAGATTCTTCGCTAGAACCAATTCCCATAATCACATTCGCATTGCCACCTGCTTCACGTTGAATGTGGTCTGTAATCTCACCAATTTCATCGATCGTTACTTCTTGCTCGCCATCGCCAGAAGTCAATAGTAGCAGTACGTTTTTCGCTCCTTTGATGTGGTTGTCATTTAGAAGCGGCGAATCCAAGGCTGCACCTACAGCAGCACCAGCACGTGATGCGCCCTCACCTTCGCCCGTTCCGAACAATGCGGAACCGCTGTTTTCCAGCACGGTTTTAGCGTCGCGCAGGTCAATATTTTGGGTGTAATGATTCGTTATAACTTCAGCAATGCCTTTAGCTGCTCCGGCTAAAACCTCGTCGGCTTTACTGAATGCATTTCTAAATCCAAGATCACCATAGACTTGGCGAAGTTTATCGTTATTGATGACGATGAGACTGTCCACTGCATCGCGCATGGCTTTTATACCTTCTTCGGCTTGGTCCGCGCGCATTTTTCCTTCAAAAGAAAAAGGAGCGGTCACAATTCCTACTGTAAGTATGCCCATTTCACGCGCCGCTTTAGCGATAATAGGTGCTGCTCCGGTACCTGTACCGCCGCCCATTCCAGCGGTGATAAAGCACATTTTGGTTCCGGTTTCAAGGATGTTTTGAATTTCTTGAATACTTTCTTCTGCGGCACTGCGACCAATCTCAGGATCAGCTCCCGCGCCCAGCCCTTCTGTTAGTGAGGCGCCTAATTGGACCTTATTTGCAACAGGACTGTGATAAAGCGCTTGCGCATCCGTGTTACAGATGATAAAATCTACGCCGTTTACACCCACATTTTTCATGTGGTTTACTGCATTAGATCCGCCGCCGCCAACACCAATCACTTTAATGACTGAGCTCCTGTTTTTGGGAAGGTTGAATTGAATTCCGTCTTCTATCATGGTTGTTCGGTTATTCTATGTCTTCGTCGTTTTCTAGCCATTCTTTGAGATTGTTCATAAAGCCCTTCCAGAATGGGTCTTTACGTGGCGCTGCCTGTGTGCTGCCCGTTTGGTCGGGTGCGCCTTCAATTTCTTCGACTGGTTCCGTGTCTTGTTCTATTGGAGTTTCTGGAATGATCGGTTGCTCCGTTTCTCTCGGGTCATAGGCCATGGGATGGTCTTGCGATTCCAAAGCCATACTCAACAAGCCAATGGAAGTTGCATAGACAGGAGAGGCCAATTCCTTGACGTATCCGCTCGCTAGATGCTCGTTTGGATAGCCAATTCTGGTAGGCATTCCGGTAAGGTATTCCACCAATTGGCTCATGTGTTTCAGCTGTGAACCGCCTCCCGTAAGAACAATACCGCCAATGAGCCGCTTTCGTGGGTCGTTTTGCTGGTAATTGCGGATTTCTGCAATCACACTTTCCATAATTTCACGAACACGTGCATTGATGATTTTAGACAACGTCTTTAGGCTGATTTCCTTTGGCGGTCTTCCGCGCAATCCAGGAATACTAACGATTTCATTGTCTTTATTTTCCCCAGGCCATGCGGAGCCAAATTTCACTTTCAGGGTCTCCGCTTGTTTCTCTATGATTTCGCAACCTTCTTTGATGTCTTCAGTAATGACTTTTCCGCCAAATGGTATGACCGCTGTGTGGCGAATGATGTGGTCTTTGAAAATGGCAATATCTGTAGTACCACCACCAATGTCTACAAGGACTACACCGGCATCTTTTTCTTCCTCTGCAAGAACTGCAGCGGCAGAAGCGAGTGGCTCTAAGGTGATATCACCAACCTTAAGTTCACTTTGCTCTACGCATCGCGCGATGTTTTTGATCGAAGCTATTTGACCAACAACGATATGGAAATTTGCTTCCAACCTGGAGCCGTACATACCCTGTGGATTCACAATGTTAGCATCTCCATCTACTTTGTACTCTTGAGGCAAAGCATGTAAAATTTGCTCCCCAGGCATCATCACTAGATTGTGCACGTTTTTTTGCAAAGAAGCAAGGTCCTCGATATTGATGATGGCCTCTGCATCTTCACGCATGATGTAGTCCGAATGTTGCATGGAGCGGATGTGCTGTCCTGCAATACCTACCATAACCTCGGTGATTTTGAGACCTGAATTTTCTTCAGCCATCTTTACAGCGGCTTGAATGCTTTCGATGGTGAGGGTAATGTTCGCTACCACACCGCGTTGGACACCTAGGCTTTTACTTTTTCCAATACCCAAGACTTCAATCTTGCGGTGCTCGTTTAATCGGCCCACTACGGCAACAATTTTAGTGGTTCCGATGTCCAGACCTACTGCTAAAGGGGCGTTCTGTATCATCTTGTTGTACTTACTACTTGGTTAGTATATCGCAAGTCAATGCTTCTTATTTCTTCCAATTCTTCTGTTGATTTCGCGGCATAAAAGGCGCTTAGTTTTTGCAGATCACTGGTCAATTCATTGCCTGTATTCGCTGTAATGCGGTGCGGATACCCTTGAGGGATGAGCACAATATTTGACCTGTTTACTTCCATCTGAGCTAGACCTTCAGCTGTAAACGCGGAACTGGCGATCACTTGATCTAAAACGATGCCGGATCGCGCCGCACTTGAACTGTCCTTTACCCCCGTTATAATGGGTAAATCCAGTGGTGTTTGTTTCGGCGCCGCGATGAGCTCGTGCCCTTTCGTGAGTAAAAAAGATTGGTCGTTCATAAAGACCTTTGCTTTTGCTTGCTTTGAAATCACAGTTACCACCAACGACTGATTTAAATTCCAATATACCTGTGCATCGGCCACATACGGCAGGGCTTCCAAAGAGGTTTCTAACAAAAATACAGGGGTGTTTAGGGCACTAGAATCGGGCTGTGTGGTTAAAAATACATCGATGAGCGGTGCAACTTCCGAACCCACCACAAGAGCTTGATTATCAGGATATTGAAATCTCACTTCCACGCTATCAAAGGTGATGTTATTCCAATGTCGCCTGCTAAGTACGGTGCTGAAAATCAGTCCTGTACCCAAGATGAAGCTCAATATGCCATATAAAAGACGCTTCTTTTTCATCTTAAAGCTGCTTTTAATTGTGGTACAGTATCTCCAATATCACCAGCTCCAACGACCAGAACTACGGCACAGTTGGACTGTTTAACCGCCAAAGAAAGCGCCTCCTTACTGCTTGTTTCAGCAGTGAGAATCTGCGCGGCGAGCGCTTCTGAGCTTACGCCCTCAATGGGAGATTCACGCGCAGCATAAATGGGTAAAATCAGGCATTGATGAACTCTTCCGAGTTGCCTAACAAAGCCTTCAAAGAAGTCTCTTGTTCGACTGTACAAATGCGGTTGAAAACAGATTAATGTGCGTTTGCCAGGATACATTTCGCTGACGCTATCGATCAGTGCTTCCAGTTCTGTAGGGTGATGCGCATAATCTTCAATAAGCGTAACCTGTCCCTTAAGATGGTATTCAAATCTGCGTTTGATACCACCAAAAGTAGAAAGGGCTGTTGCGATATGATCTAAGCCAGCACCGGCATAATGGGCTAGTGCAGCCGCGAGCACTGCATTGTACACATTGTGCTTTCCTGGCATAAAGAGTTTTGTCTCAACCGTTTGTTGCGCTACATGAAGTGTGAAAGAATAGGCGCCTTCGTGAGCGCGTATGTTCGAGGCAAAGGCATGATCCCCTGTGGTACCTGCGGGAATGATTGAATCTAAAGTGGTCCCAGAAAAAGTGGGGCCTCCGACTTGTTGTATGAATGCATCGAAGGTGTGGGTTAAATCGGTTTCATCCGCGTAGATGTCTAAATGGTCGGCATCTGATGTTGTAATAGCTGCGGCGGCTGGATGAAGCTTTAGGAAGGATCGATCATATTCATCTGCTTCTACAATCAGCCACGGTCCATTTCCGAGCCGGTAATTAGTACCAGAATTGCTCAAAAGACCTCCGATGAATGCGGTTGGGTCGAGTCCTGATTCTGTTAAAAGGTGTGTGAGAATTGCACTTGTACTGGTCTTTCCGTGTGTCCCTGCAACCGCGAGGGTCTTGTATCCTTTTGCGATAAGACCCAATGCTGCTGCTCGTTTGATGGGATTGTACGATTCAAAGAACACTCGCCAAGGATGTGTAGGTGCGATGGCAGGGGTGTAGATAACAGTAGTTTCTTCTGCCCTCCATCCCGGAAAGGAGCTTACATCATCGCTGTAGCACAAAAGCGCACCTTCCTTTTCTAGGGCCTCTGTAAGCGCTGTTTTTGTGCGGTCAAAGCCGAAAACAGGAACATTTCGATGAAGAAAATGGCGTGCTAAAGCGCTCATGCCGATCCCTCCGATCCCAATAAAAACGATATGTGCGTCTTTCGTTCTCACGCAATTAAATCACTTATAAGGGTGCATATATCTGTAGTGGCCTTCGGAAGGGCAAGTTTTTGAATGTTCTCACCTAATCGGTCCCTACGATTGGAATTTTGATAGAGCGCTTCAAGCTCAAGGGTAAAGCGCTGATCCAATTCTTTTTCGGTAATGAGCACGGCTGCTCCTTTTTCACTCAACGCCCGCGCATTATGTGTTTGATGGTCTTCAGCTACGTTTGGGCTAGGAATGAGTACGGCAGCTTTACCGATCAAACAGAGTTCACTCAAGGTGCCTGCTCCTGCGCGGCTAACAACAGCATCTGCAGCGGCATAAGCGGTCGCCATATCGTCAATAAATGCGTGGACTTTTACCGCTTCCGAATTCAACGTTTTATAGTCTTTTTCATAGAGTTTCCCACACTGCCAGTAGATCTGCCAGCCCTGCTCTAGTAGGACTGGAAGGCTCTTTTCCATTTGCTGGTTTACAGCACGAGCACCTAGACTTCCTCCTAAAATGAGCAGCGTTGGTCTTTTTGGATCGAGCCCTAGTAGCTCTTTACTAGCGTTTTGTTGCGGTAAAGCATTGGTAAACGCTTCGCGTACTGGGTTCCCCGTGAGCGTCACTTTATCAGCGGGAAAAAATCGTTCTGCATTTTTATAGGCCGTACATATGACTTTTGCTTTTGCACCCAATTTAATATTGGTAACTCCGGCAAAGCTGTTCTGTTCTTGAACTACGGTTGGGATGCCCATTCGCTGTGCCATCAGCAGCGCTGGTCCGCTAGCATAGCCTCCAGTTCCTATGACTGCATCGGGTTTGCGATGCTTTAAAATCTTACGGCACAGCCATAAGGCATAAACCAGTTTAAAGGGAACGCTCCAACTCTTCCAAGGTTTTTGACGGTTTATACCAGCTATAGGTACACCTGTGATTTGAAAGCCTGCAGCAGGAACTCTGGTCATTTCCATCTTGCCTTTGGCACCTATGAAATGAATGCTGGCGTCGGGATATTGAGCCTGGAGTCCATTAGCAATACTCAATGCTGGAAAAATATGTCCTCCGGTTCCGCCACCGCTGATGATAAAACTCTTAGACATGGGCTTCAGGATTTTCGTTTTCTTCTTTGCTCTGGACACTTTCGCCAACCACTTTTTCAACATCGGTGTGGCTTACGCTTAAAATGATGCCTAAAGCGATGCAGGTCATCCATATCGAGGAACCTCCTGCACTTAAAAAGGGAAGGGTTTGTCCGGTCACAGGCATGAGGTTGGTGGCTACACCCATATTTACGAGTGTTTGAAGTATCATTCCTGATGCCGCTGCCAGCACAAGTAAGGTGCCAAATTTGGTATGAGCGCGTCGCGCAATTCGAACAAAACGTCGGAATAATGCCATGTACAACAGTACTACACCGCTTGCCCCTAAGAGACCATATTCCTCTGTAATCACGGCAAATACGAAGTCTGAATTAGATTGTGGAAGGAAGTTTTTTTGAATGCTTTTTCCAGGTCCCTTTCCAAAGAGTTTTCCTTCTGCAATGGCCATTTTAGCGAGGTCGGTTTGATAAGAAGCATCAGAGTCCGTAGTGCCAAAATTTACAATCCTTGATTTCCAAGTGTCTACACGATTTGAAATGCCTGGAAAAGCAAGGACAATCAAAATGAAAAAAGTGAGTGCAGCAGCACCAATACCGATGATTTTACCTAAATGTTTCCAAGGAACACCAGCCGCAATCATCAAAATAAAGGTCATGCCAAAGATGATGGCGGTTGTTGAGAAATCGGCAGGTAAAATAAAAATGAGGGTAAGGGCAATCGCACCTAGTGGGTAATACAAGCTTTTAAACAAGCTAAAATCTCTGGGTTTCGCCAACCACCGTGCGAGCCAAACCAGCAGCGCTAACGAAGCAAATGCTGAGGTTTGAAAACTCATATTTAGTACCGGAATACGTACCCAACGTGCGGCATTTGCACCGCCCATAGTGGTGCCTTGGAATAACGTAACCATGAGAAGTACAATGGCTGCCGGTAGTATGATGATGGAAAACTTGCCGATTATTCTAAAGTTTAATCGATGTACACTGTACAAAAAGAAGCCACCTAGGATTAAATGAATGAGATGTTTAGTCAAAAATCTAAATGTGTTACCACCGCCATATTTGTACGCAAGGGAGCTGCTTGCACTGTAGATAGGCAAGAAGCTCAGGAGCATGAGCAATAAGATGAGGCCCCAGAGGAATTGATCCCCTTTTAGATATTTATTGACTGTATTCAACCTATGGTTCTGTTAGAGCATGCGTACTGCATTTTTGAATTGACGCCCGCGGTCTTCGTAGCTTTCGAAGAGGTCGAACGAAGCACAGCACGGGCTGAGCAATACAACATCGCCTTTATCTGCCATCTTTGATGCTGCACGAACGGCATCTTTCATAGAATCGGCTTCAACAAAAGTGGGCACATCTTCAAAAGCGTCTTTGATTTTTTGATTGTCTAGACCCAATGCAACGATGCCTTTAACCTTGCCTTGAACAAGCTGGAGTAACTCTGCATAGTCGTTTCCTTTATCTACTCCACCAACGATCCATACCACAGGCTTATTTTGGCACTCTAATGCATAGTATGAGGCGTTCACGTTTGTTGCTTTGCTGTCGTTGATGTATTCTACACCGCTGATGTTGAGCACACTTTCCAAACGGTGTTCTAGTGAATCAAACGTAGAGAGTTGGTTTCGAACCGTATCTTTTCTAATGTTCATTAATCGGCTGCTTAATCCAGCGGCCATACTGTTGTACATGTTGTGCTTTCCTTGTAAAGCGAGTTCTTCAATAGTCATTGCTTCGTTATTTAGTTGAATGGTTATTGTGTTGTTTTCTTTCGTTGTTGTTCTATGTGGACCTTCCGGTGTGTCCGTTCCGTAGGCCAAAAGCATCGGAGGGTTGCGATGGTGTTGCAGCCAATTTTCCAATGCAGTTTTAGTCATGGGATCGTCGTCGCAGTAGATGAAATGCCCAGTGGTATAGGAGGCCAATTGCATCTTACTTGCAGCATACTTTTTCAAGTCGTAGTTGTATCGATCCAGATGGTCTGGGGTAATATTTGTCAGGATCCCTTGGTCCAATTCTAATTGGAATACATCGTCTAATTGAAAGCTGCTTAGCTCCAGCACCACAACCTCAGGATCCGATTGGCCGTTTTGTATTCGCTCCGCCAATGCCCCAGCCAAACTTTGACCAATATTCCCGGCTAATAGCGCATCCTTTTCTGCACTAATAATGTGGTGACATAAGGCAGCAGTGGTGGTTTTACCATTACTGCCAGAGATGCCTATTAATTTGGCATTTGTGTAGTTTGCCGCCCAATCCACTTCGCCTAAAACAATGGACCCTGCTGCTTTTAGATCTTTCACAATGGCAGCAGTATGCGGTATACCTGGGCTCTTAATTATGGACGCCGCAGCTTTTAATCGGTCGACAGAGTGTCCGTTTTCCTCATAACCAATACCCCAGTGCTCTAAGCGTTTCTTGTCTTGCTGAGAAAGTGATTTTGCATCACTAAGAAATGCAGGAACCCCTAGTGCATACGCGAGTTGCGCTGCTCCCATGCCGCTGATTCCGGCACCTAGTATGGCGATATTTGCGTAGGGGTGATTCAACTTATCTCAGCTTCAGGGTTGCGATGGCAAGTACAGCGAGCATGATGCCCACAATCCAAAATCGGGTTACGATTTTAGTCTCGGGATAACCTTTCTTCTGGTAATGGTGGTGCAGCGGACTCATCAAGAATATTCGACGACCTTCACCGTACTTTTTCTTGGTGTATTTGAAGTAACTCACTTGCAGAATGACACTTACGTTTTCCGCTAGGAATACCCCGGCGATGATGGGTAATAAGAACTCTTTACGAACGGCCAATGCGATGACAGCCACTATGGCGCCAATCGCCAGTGACCCTGTGTCGCCCATAAAGACTTGCGCCGGGAAACTGTTGTACCAAAGGAATCCTATCGCTGCTCCAATAAACGCGGCGGTAAAGATCACTAGTTCCCCAGAATTTGGGATGTACATAATGTTGAGGTAGCTCGAAAAGACTATGGAACCACTGACATAGGCCAGCACAAGTAAAGCGGTTCCAGCAATGGCTGTAGTACCTGTAGCTAAACCGTCCAATCCGTCGGTTAAGTTGGCGCCGTTAGAAACCGCTGTAATGATAAAGATGACTGCGAAAATGTACACCAACCAAGTCCAACTGGATCCCGTAGGTCCCATCCACCTTGTGAAAATTTGGTAGTCAAATTCGTTGTCTTTTAAAAAGGGTAGGGTAGTTTTTGAACTTTTTACGGCATCGCCGTAGGTTGCTTTAGGTGCCTCATCATCAGACTCCCAGGATGCAGATTCTACTATAGGGAGTTTTTCTTTGATTGTAACCTCTGGGTGAAAATACAGCGTGCTGCCTACAATAATACCAAGCACAATTTGACCAATCACTTTGAAAATTCCGCGCAACCCTTTTTTGTCTTTTTTGAAGACTTTAATGTAGTCGTCTACAAAGCCTATTGCTCCCATCCACAGGGTGGAGATGAGCATGAGTAAAATATAGATGTTGTCCAATTTTGCCCACAATACGGTGGGTACCACTATAGCTAAAATGATAATCACCCCACCCATAGTTGGTGTACCGGCCTTTTGATTCTGTCCTTCTAAGCCTAAATCACGAACGGTTTCACCCACTTGTAAGCGTTGCAATCGGTTGATCAGACGCTTCCCAAAAAGCATCGAGATGACCAATGAAGTAATCACGGCCATTGCCGCTCTGAAAGTGATGTACTGGAAGACACCGGCTCCTGGAATGTCGTAGGCTTGGTCGAGATAAGTAAATAGGTAGTACAGCATAATCTTAGTGGTTTAGGAAGTTTTGTACCTCTTCGACATCGTCGAAATGGGTGCGTTCTCCTTTAATCTCTTGATATTTTTCATGTCCTTTTCCGGCGATGAGCACGACATCTCCTGCTTGTGCCAGCATCAGGGCGCTTTTTATAGCTTGTGCGCGGTCTTCTATGGTTAAGACTCTTGCTTTTTGATCTGGGCTCAAACCAGCCTCCATGTCGGAGAGTATGCCTGCAGGATTTTCATTGCGCGGATTATCGCTCGTAAGTATCACCTTATTGCTTTCATTCGCTGCGATTGCCGCCATTTGAGGACGTTTTCCTTTATCTCTGTTTCCGCCACAGCCCACTACGGTTATGACTTTTCCTTGCCCTTGGTTAAGATCATTGATTGTATTCAGGACGTTTTGAAGCGCATCGGGTGTATGCGCGTAATCGACTACTGCGGTGATTTCTTTGCCTTGAATGGTTTGGAAGCGACCGTCCACCGGTTTTAATAGGCTAATTGCCGTTAGAAGCTGAAGCGGATCTTTCCCTAGTTCTATTCCAACGGCATAAATGGCGCTTAAGTTGTAAGCGTTGAAATCGCCAAGAATTCGCGACCAGCATTCTTGATCATTCAGTGTCAAAAGCATTCCGTCAAAGCGACGTTCTAAGATTTTAACCTTGTAGTCTGCTGGGAATTTTAAAGCGTAGCTCTTCACTCTTGCTTTTGTTGCACTAATCATGGTAGGTCCGTGCTTTGTGTCCTCGTTATAAAGGGCAACGGCCTCAGATTTCAGTCCGTCAAAGAGAAGTTTCTTTGCTGCGATGTATCCATTCATATCCCCGTGGTAATCTAAATGATCACGGGTGATGTTGGTGAATACGGCAACGTCAAAATCAACGTGTGCGGTTCGGTGCTGCACTAATGCGTGCGAGCTCACCTCCATAAAACAGTATTTCACACCGTCATCTGCCATAGCCCGCATATGCTTTTGAACTGCCAATGCATCGGGTGTAGTATGTGTCGCTGGTAAGGTTGTTCTTCCAATGCGCACTGAAATGGTACTTAACAATCCACAAAGTTCTCCTTCCAATCCACTGAATAAGTCGAAGAGTAAGGTGGCCACAGTAGTTTTTCCATTAGTTCCAGTGATGCCAATGACTTTCATTTCTTCGCTTGGATTCCCATACCAATTCGCAGCAACAGCGCTCAGAGCAAATGCGCTGTCTTTGGTTTGTATGTAATGAATGCCTTCACGAGTTTTGGAAGGGATACGTTCGCAGACTACAGCTATTGCTCCAGCATCTAAAGCAGTTTCAATGAAATCGTGTCCATCTACTTGTGTGCCGGAAACAGCCACAAACAATGCGTTTTTTCCAGACTTTCTGCTGTCGTAGCAAACACCTTCAATAGCTATTTGCGTATTTCCTACAATTTCTTGGATGCGAACCCCGTAAAGCAAGTCTTTTAGTAGTTTCATCGCAGTACTAGTTTTACGGTGGAACATTGATGGAGTGGAGTACCCAACACGGGTTCTTGACGCACCACACGCCCAGAGCCTATAAGGGCAACGCTAAGTCCTTGTCCTTCTAGAATTCGTGCAGCGGATCTTGCATCTAGTCCATTAAGACTGGGTAGAAAGTTTTTTTGGAACGCCTGTTCGAAACGCTCTTCGCTCACAGTAGTATTCCGTGCGGCTATCAGTTGTTTGCTGGTTAAAGTTGTTGGTGTTTCAGGCAACTGGCTGTACACTTCATCGGCAATAGCCTTGAACACTGGCCCAGCAACGATGTTTCCATAGTACCCTTTGTAGTAGTTGGGTTTGTTGATCACTACAATGCAACTGTATTTGGGATCATCGGCCGGAAAATAACCTGCAAAGGAACTTTGATAGTCTTTACCTCCACGCCAGTAGTTCAACTGACAGGTTCCTGTTTTTCCCGCAATGGGAATCCGATCATCGTAAATATTTTTCGCGGTTCCCGATGCAACTGCCCCTTCTAACATAGATTGGAGCTTCTTTACTACTTCTTGTGAGCAAATAGCGGGGTTGAGTATATCTGTTTCGAAGTTTTCTACAATACGCCCGTGATCCATGATTCTCTCCACGATCTGAGGTTTAACCATAGTCCCATTGTTTGCAACAGCATTGTAGATGGTTAACAGTTGCAGGGGCGTGAATTCTACACCATAACCGTATGCCATCCATGGCAGTGATATACCGGACCAACGGTCGTCATTTGGTTTAGGTATGGTGGGTGCGCTTTCCCCTTTTATAGTGATGCCGGTGGTTTCGTGAAAACCGCGGCTGTAAAGAAAATCGACATAATCATCAGGATTCTTTTCGAAGTGCTTTTGAACCAATTTCACAATTCCAGTATTCGAGCTCACCTCAAAAGCCTTTCGCAATGATATCGTCCCATAACCGCCCTTGCGCGAATCCCTAACCTTCTTGCCGTATATAGTAACCACACCGTTTTCCGTATCGACGGGATCGCTCGTGTCCGCTACGCCAGTCTCGAGCAAGGCCATAGCACTAAGAAGTTTAATGGTGGAGCCTGGTTCTGTGCGTTCCCAGACTGCGTAATTGCGCAGCTCACTGTAAACGCTGTCTTCATTACGCCCTAGGTTAGCCATGGCCACGATGCGTCCAGTAGCTACTTCCATCACAACTGCGGTACCGTGATCCGCTTCGTATTTTTTTAATTGCGCTAAAAGATTTTGTTGGGCAACATCTTGAATGCGCGTATCAATGGTGGTAAACAAATCGAATCCATCTAGAGGCTCAACTGCTTGCGGGTCATCTAAAGGTTTCCAGTCGTTACCGGTTATTTTTTGCATTAAACGGTTTCCGGGCTTGCCTTGGAGGTAATTGCTGTAATACCCCTCAAGACCCGCTTGTGCTCCGTCCTTATCACGACCTATAGTTCTTGATCGAACATCCGTTGCCATTTGAATGCGTTCCAGTTTTTCCTGAATGATCAAGCCGCCCTGAAATGCACCTCTAGAGAGAATAGGATAGGTCTTTATTCTTTGCAGCTGACTGTAATTTAGATCGGTTGCTAAGGGGATGTACCGCTTTTTTTTCTCTCGTTCACTGCGCAGATAGCGCTCCCAGTCTGCCGGTGTTCGCTTTGGGTTGAGAATGGCCATTTTTTCGCTCAGTTGGGCAACATCATTATTGAAAACCTCAGCATCTACAGTTACAGCATCAAAATGGATGTTGTAGACCGGTTTGGTAGTAGCCAAGGTTTTGCCGTCCGCACTGTAGATGTCGCCTCGTTTTGCTTCAATAGGTCGGCGCTCAATGATGCGTTCTTGGCTCTGTGCACGAAGCTCAGGCCCCATGACTAGTGAGACATAGAACAACCGGATAAGGATGATCAGGAAGAACGCATAAACGGCTGCGCTAATCCAAGTGATCTTCTTTTTTATCTGTCCAATTTCTATGCTCATTCTTCCACAACTATTTTATCTGGACGATTTGTCGGAGCGGTAAGACCCAGTTCCTTTGCCTTACGCAACACCTTGCTCTCGAGAGAGAGGTCGGTTAATTTCTCTTTGGTCTCCGTGTATTCGGCTTCTAACTCTTGTCGGGCCTCACTTAGTTTTTCAATCTCATGCACTTTACGATCCGCACTGTGACTGGTGTAAATAGAAATCAGCGCTAAAAAACTGAGCCATGCAGCAAAAGGAAGTGCGCGTAAAATACCTTCATCGCTGATGCGCAGCGCTCCTCCAATTTTTGACGATATGTTGCTCCACTTACTCATCGCGATTCCAATCGTGTTCTGAGCGTTCTGCGATACGCAGTTTAGCACTGGTAGCTCTTGGGTTCTTTGCGTTTTCTTCTTCGGTAGCAACCACAGGTTTTCTGGTTACGGCTTTAAACGGTAGTCGTTTCACTCCGAAAAAGTCAGATTCGGTTCGCCCTGACGGTTTACCTTCTTTAATGAAGTTTTTGACCATACGGTCTTCAAGGCTGTGGTAGCTCATCACGACGAGTCTTCCACCAGGGCTTAAGACATCGATGCATCCGTTCAACAAGTCCTCTAAAACCTCAAGTTCCTTGTTGACTTCCATGCGTAAGCCCTGAAATACTTGTGCGATGTATTTATGCCAGCCACCACGAGGAGCAAGCGGTTCGCATAATGCTCTGAGCTCTGCAGTAGTTTTTAATGGAGCCTGAACCCGAGCAAGTAAAAGCGCGTGAACGAGCGGTTTAAGGCTTTTTAGATCGGTATGTTTTCTAAATAAGTCATAAAGCGCTTGCTCTTCATAGGTTGCTAAAACCTCCTCGACAGAACTGCCTATAGCGGGATTCATTCTCATGTCCAATGGGCCGTCAAAGCGAATGGAAAATCCGCGCGACCCTTCGTCGAATTGGTGCGAACTGACACCCAGATCCGCAAGTATGCCGTCTACTTTTTTTGCGCCATGAAGGCGAAGGTGATTCTTGATGTAGCGGAAATTCGCCGCTATAAAAACGAGATTAGGATGATCCGGAAGGTTGTTTTTAGCATCGGGATCTTGGTCGAATGCGTACAGGGTACCGGTCGTTAATTGATCTAAAATGGCTCTACTGTGACCGCCACCACCAAAGGTCACGTCCACATACGACCCTTCTGGATCGATGCGCAAACCTTCAAGGCATTCCGCTAAGAGAACTGGATCATGGTAGCTCATTCTGACTTGGATTTATTCCGCCCATTACTTCTTCAGCGAGCAATCCAAAGTCATCACTATCTACATTTACGGCGTTTTCGTAGGCGTCCTTATCCCAGATTTCAATGATGCCACTGTGGGCACTTAAAACAATCTGGCTACTAAGGCTGGCAAATGCTTTGAGGTCAGGACTTATTCCTACTCTCGCTGCACCGTCCAATTCTACAAGCTTTACGCCTGCCGTAAAAAGTCGAATAAAATCATTGTGTTTTTTGACAAACCGGTTCAAGGTGTTCACCTTGTTCATGACCGTATTCCACTCCTGCAAAGGATACAACTCCAAACAATTGTTAAACACGCTTCTTTTGAGTACAAACGCGTCGTGCATCTCCGGCGCCAACTGCTTCTTCAGCGCTGCCGGGAGACTGATGCGACCTTTCGCATCCATCTTGCATTCGTATACTCCGATGAGGTTTAACATGTGTTTTGACTGCTCTCTTACAAAAGTAGAATTCTTGTCCCACGATTTCCCACAAACATACACATTGTGAATAACTTTTGAGTCTGTAAATGCAAAACATCGCTATAAGCCTTGTAAAGAGCGGTGGGAAGAAGTGGGAAGAAGTGAAAAACGGGTGTGAATAAGATTGTGAATAGCGTTTATTGAGGTGCATCGATAAATTGGCCTAACTTTGCGCTAATCCTAGGAACTATGAAGATTAACAGTGCTGAATTCGTAAAATCATCTACAGAACTCAAAGAGTGTCCTGCACCAACTAAAAATGAGTTTGCCTTCATTGGGCGGTCAAATGTTGGGAAGAGCTCGTTGATCAATATGTTGATGCAGCGCAAAGACTTAGCAAAGACTTCGGGACGACCTGGAAAAACCCAATTGATCAATCACTTTGAAGTAAACGAAGATTGGTATCTAGTGGATTTACCTGGCTACGGTTATGCGAAAACTTCAAAGAAGAATCGTGCCATCTTCCAGGAGATGATTACCAATTATATTAAGAAGCGCGACAACTTGATCAACACGTTCGTATTGATTGATTGCCGTCATGATCCACAGAAAATAGACCTAGAGTTTATGGAATGGTGTGGAATGGAAGGCATACCCTTTTCGATCGTCTTTACTAAGATTGACAAACTGGGTTCATCTGCGTTGATGAAGCAGATTGCCCAATACAAGAAAA
>JAKMEB010000161.1 GCA_022426185.1 Schleiferiaceae bacterium | reverse complement strand
ATACAATGGACACCCTTCAAGGAGCTAAACCTGTTGGAAATGGATTGTATTTAGGTGGAGACTTCACCCTTCTACAAGAAGCTATTACGACGGCCAGAATGTTAAATCTTGAAGCCTGTCAGTGTAAATTTTTCTTAGGCTACAGCGGTTGGTCTTCTGGACAGCTCCAGGAAGAGATCAACCAGGGTACTTGGATTGTGTTAGCTCCTCCTTATGAGATTGACCCACTCGAGCTTAATAGCGAGGCATGGAGACTTTATATGAAAAGATTAGGGGGTGAGTATGCTCTTTGGGCGAATGCGCCAGAAGATCCCTGGTTGAATTAAAGTGAGCCTAATACATTTAATTTCCGGTTCAGCATAGCAGTCATTTCTTTTGCTTTCGTTGATACATAACTCTTTTTTCTGTATTGCCCTACCCACTCTATGCCGCGGATGGTATTGGTAATCCAGACTTCATCCGCTTTTTGTAAATCAAATGGATTAATTGACTTCTCTTGTACTTCGAGCTGAATGTCTTTTGCCCATTCCAAAATGTTTTTTCTAAAGACTCCACGAAGTGCACCATCATCAAGAGGTGCTGTTCGTAAAACATTTCCTTCAACCAAAAACACATTCCCGTAATTCGCTTCTACCAATTGTTTAGCGTCGTTGACCAAAAGAACGGCATCGAATTGGTTCTCTTGGGCATAAATACTACCTAATACGTAAGGTAATGCATTGCTACTTTTTAAAGTAGATAACAGTCCAGGTTGTACGTAATGATCTTTAAACAGCTCTACTTTCAGCCCCTCCTCGTTTAAAAGGTAATCTTTTGTCTCAAGTGCATCTAGTTCCATCCACCAATCGACAGTATTGCTGTTAGGGGTGTAAGCACCTCCTCCACTGCGTACAATTTGAAGGCGTAATCGTCCGTTTTCGAAACCGCGCTCTTCCGCCAATCTCAAAGATTGATCCACGATAAATTCAGGAGTAAACTCCATCGGTATTACCATGCGTAAAATGCGCATACTGGCCATCAATCGGAAATAGTGATCTTCTATGAAGAGTAATTTTCCCTCACGCATCCTTATGGTCTCAAAGACACCATCGCCATAACGCGCTGCACGAGCTAAAGCAGTAATAGGTAGTTTCTCGATTTCTTGAAGTTCCGTATTGAAATTAATCATTTGGTTTTTCCTTTATCGTGGACAAATCTATGGCAAAAAAAAGTCCCCATACGTACGTATGAGGACTCTATTAACATTAAGCGCGAACGTTTAGTTTACGACAATGCGTTTGACTTGGACACCATTTTCGGTAGCTATTTGCACTAAATAGATTCCATTATTCCAATTCGATACATCAATGCTTAATTTATTACCCGTAGCATCCGAAGCATACACTACTCTTCCGGTAATATCGAAAGCTTGTACACTTGTAAACGTGCTGCCATTCGTTCCTTTAATAGCCACAACATCAGAGGCTGGGTTTGGATAAACCTTGAACGATTGCGCCGTTTCAACGATACCTGCCGGTACTCCTTCTGCCTGCAACACCGTAGCCATTCTTGGTATAATAAATGACATTACTGTATCCATCCAAGCTATTGAAGTACTCTTCACATTTGGATTTGCATCCGTTGAGGTTATATTAGGATCATTAGGATCATACCAATTCCAAGGAGAAGTATGAACAATCCATGGAGTTGCTGCTTGGGCCGGAGGAATTTCAACAGTATATAGACACTCTTCACCTGTAGGATTAGTTGCTTGTTGGTCTACCCAAACTGCATCGGTATAGTTTTCGTTTAAGAAAATATCATTGTTCCCTAATGCGTTAGCCGCTTTAATCGCGCCATATGATCCAGTAACACTAACTACTGCAAAGAATTGTGCACCGATTGGTACGTAAACCATACCAGTATCGTAAGGTGCAAAGAAATCGAACTTACTATGGATACTCAACATTGGAACATCACCTTGTTCCAACCAAGCACCATCTCCCATAGCACCTCCCATATTGATAGTCATAAGAATATCATCAGGCATACCCGGGTGGTTTATATAGTTACGACCCGGAGAGCTGTAGTCCATTGTTGGTAAACCTAATGTGTTCTGACCAGTGACTACTACTTCTGCACCATAGCCGTCGATATCACCAACGATAGACGTATCTACATAAGAGTCGCCAGGAAGTACAGGCTGACCAAAGATGCCAGTGGAATCTTGATACTTAAATTTGTTTGGCCCTGCGACTTCTGAATGTTTGTCTATCGTCGCATAAGCAAATGTTAAGTAACCACCAGAACCTTGTCCTACCATAATGGTATTACTTGCATTAATTCCGTAAGGGTTACCTGCACCCATTTGGGTTAAGTTCAGATAGCGCACAAGCGCTTTGGCATCTTGGATAGAATAATAGACCGCTAGTAAATTACTACCACGACGTACATCTAGATTGGTACTGTTTGCCAACCAACCTAAACGGTACGAAGCTGCAATACTTACATATCCCATCTTAGCAAATCGGCTACACATTTCGACCACTGCACTGTCTTGACGCGTTCCAAGTGGTGAGCCGTTTAACCCTTTTGGTAAAAATGAACCTGTATGCCATACAATAACAACTGGACGATTCGTCACAGTATCTACAGCAGGTGAAGGCATATAAAAGTCTGCTTGCAACGGTTGAAGATTTGTTCCTCCAAGCAAAGCGGAATCCACATAGGGATTGAAGTTAACACCGTAACTCACATCAGAGGATACAATAATTTCGTTGTCATTGAATATTTCAGTGGTATAGCGTTGTGCTACGACGGTTACTGAAAACAGCAATGAACAAAGTAAAAAAGTAATCTTTTTCATAGGCATGTTCTTAAAGAGAGGTTAATTTATTTGAATACTTAGATAGGCCAACCTCCCAACCAAAGGCCCTCCAAATACTTGATATACTTTATTGTTTAAGACGTTACTAGCGCCTATTTTATATGTAATGGTACGCTTTTTATCTGAGTTTTCTTTTATGCGGGTCAGTGATACTTGTGCGTCACACAAGCCGTAAGAGGGAATAGCGCCTGTAAATTGTGGCGACCCTTCGAACACAAAACCCTGAACCCATTTGTAATTTACACCGGCGCCAATAAGTTTTGAATCGTCTTTATTCCATGGATAATTACGAATATTCCAACCTAGATTGAACTTGTGCTCTGGTGTATTAAAGGCTGGCACTATAGGATCAGATACCGCGGATGTAAGTTTGTTCCAACTGTAATTACCAGTTAATGTCTGATAATCACCAACAAACGTATTCATACCAATACTAAAGCCCTGAGTAGTTACTTGTTCAGTCGCATTCGCAGCAACGCGATAGACCTGTAATGACTTTAATCTGTCAATAGCAGTCGTTCCTTCTTCAATATCTGCTCCAATGATGTAACCTATAAAATCATCATAAAGACTGTAATAGTAATTGGCATCTACAAAAATACGAGTCCCAATAGTCGCTCGGTAGCCAGCCTCAGCAGTTTTCACCTTTTCTGGGCGAATAGCGTCAACGTTGAAATAACCAAAATCATGTGAAAGTCTTTCATTAGCAGGTTTACCTAAATAGTCCACAATATTGTCTAATGTCACCAAAGAATCGAAGCCGTCTAGGTTACCGAGAAGCACTGCTCTACCGACATTATAGTTTAGATATTGATCGGCTAATGTTGGATTACGAATGGCACTTGAAAAGCTAAGGCGAAAGGTTTGATTCTCTGTAGCCTTGTATACGGACGAAACTGCTGGAGAAATCAACGCTTTAAAATTTTGATTTTTATCTATCCTTCCTGTCGCGCTTAATCTCAGACGTTCATCTATGAAGGATTGCTCCCACCCTCCATAAAGTCCAGCTTCTCTATTGGTAATGACAGTACCTGCTGTATCGGAGAATATAGTACCTGCAGACTTTGGAGTGTACAAACGGAAATTCCCACCAACTCTAAATACTGCCCCATTGTCGTAAGTAAAGGTGCGCTCTCCCTGAGTATGGTATAATGCTGACTTATCGTAAAATCTGCTACCACCTTCAGTAAATAAGGTAGAAGTGATGTGATTCTTCAGATTATTAAATTGTGATGTACCAGGTGTAAGTTGATTCGCAAAACTCTCAAGCTCCTCAATGGTCACTGCACCTAAGGCATCCGATGCAGTCGCTATTGATACATTGCTGCGATTGTCTTCGTGCAGTTGATTAAAAAAATCTGGGTTACTAGCAATCAATGAATCCATTATGGACTGATACTGACTCATTGGCAGACTGTTTGCAGGTGCTCCGGGCATAGCACGAACTTGTGGTTTATTAAAAATATTCCAAAGGCCCGTATAGTATAAATTGTAGGACTGATTCGACACTACACTGTCTTGCATTCTCAACGCCGTAAAGTAGGCGTCGTAACTATTACCTGCATCTTCATGGGTAGAATAAGCCCGCCAAAACCATTTGTCTTTTTTTTGCAGCTCTACCCTATTCTGAAGAAACAATATGTCTTTCAGACTGTATCTATTATCCCCTTGATAAACAGTTGTACCTGAACCGAAATTGATAGCATAAATAGCGGTTAAATCCTTCTTTATCTTATAGTGAAGTGCAGTGGTCAACTTGATGTTTTCCGTATTGTAATCCACTAAATACTTTTCTTCAATACCAGGACGATAAAATCTACCTAATCCAGGAAAAGTCTTTGTATCTCCGCCATCGTCCCACCAATCTTCATCTCCGTAACGATTTACTGCATCATACCCCCCTGGGTTTGTAGCATCGTCACGACTCACTTCGGTAGGGTCCATATTATTTGCTTGCCAATCGTCCGCCCTCAAGGCAAATACGTTGATTTTATACGCAAACTTTTCATTTACTTTCGCCGCCCAACGTACGGAAAACTCGGTAAGATTTCGCTCCCCTGCTTTTAAGCTTGCGCTCAATCCAGTAAACTGAAAAGGATCTTTGGTTTGCATAGCGATTACCCCATTGAAAGCGCTAGGACCATAAAACGCGGTACTTGCACCTGCTATAACATCTACAGTAACAATGTCTAAATCTGGTGCACCTAAGAAATTACCTAAACTAAAATTAAGCCCAGGACTTTGATTGTCCACTCCATCTATAAGTTGCAGTGATCGAACTGGTGAGGTGCTGTTAAATCCCCTCGTATTTATGATTTTGAACCCAATGCTCGCACTGGTTAAATCGACACCTTTTAATGTGCCTAAATGATCGTAAAAACTGACACTAGGACTTTCTTTAATGGCCAATGCATCCATACTTTCTACGGTGAGCGCGCTTTTTTCTTGCTGCGCACTCAAACGTTGTTGCACAACGCTCACCTCCTTAAGAAGATTTTGATCGGGCTTTAAAGTTATTCGGTTACCTGTTGTACTGGTGGTTTTAAAAGTTCTGGGTTGAAATCCCATGCTTTGAACTTGCACCACTGCCCCTTCTGCGTTTTTTCCATAAATACTTAGGGACCAGTTACCATCGAAATCGGTAACCGTACCGATAGTCGTAGGTATAGATTGATTCATTACAACTACGCTCGCGCCCACTACTGGCTCACCACGCGGATCGACCACTACTCCGCTTATTTGAGCATAAAGCGAACTGCCACAAAGAAGTGCGATCAAAAGAAGAGATTTATTCATAAAGGGAAAATAGAAAGATTTTTCCTTTTAAATGGTCGAATGACCTCTTATTGTAACTTATTTATTAGCAGCGCGTTGAAGCCGATCATTTATGGCTCTTCCTAAACCATATTCCGGCAGTAAATGCGCATAAACTTCGGTTACTGCGGTCGCACCTAAATAGCGTAAACCTTTAAAAAGAGCACCAGCGGCTTCCGTATCAGAACATCTTGTGCTTAAATTAAAGCTACTACCGCCATGATGTATAGATTCTCCCCAATAGAGGATTCCTATGGTATTAGAGTCATCCCTTTTCAACGCCTCAAGGAGCGCCGTTCGATCATCGAATAGACGAATGGTAATGCCTGGGTTGTAGTGTGAACTTAGCATGCCCGGGGCATTGGGGTTCGATGAGCTTAACTGCGTGGGTATTGGCCCCAAAACATTTTCTAATTGCTCCAAGGCCATACCCCCTAGGCGTAGAACCTTGAATACATCAGAACTCATATCGACAATGGTACTTTCGATACCCACACTACTAGGACCGCCATCTACAACACCTGGGACTACTGAGCCTAACTGATCCAAGACATGTTGGGCCGTGGTTGGCGAGGTAAAACCAAATGGATTCGCGCTCGGCGCAGCGATGTAAAGACCGCTAGAACGAAGTACATGTAACATCAAAGGGTGAGATGGAATCCTTACGGCTACTGTCGCATGCCCGCTCGTTACAAGGTCCGGTATAGACTTCTTTTTAGGCAAAATAACGGTTAACGGCCCTGGGCTAAAGGCTAGGAAGAGTTGTTCCGCTTCAGTTGACAATTCCGCAATTTCACTGACAGCAGCCAATGTTGGAACGTGGACAATAAGTGGATCGAAGCTGGGTCTGTTTTTTGCTTTAAAAACGGATGCTACAGCAGACTCATTAGTGGCATCTGCTCCCAAACCATAGACGGTCTCCGTTGGTAATCCAACAATTTGTCCCTGCAGCAAAAGATCAACCGCTTCTCTAACTGATAGAATCTTGCCCATATCCTAAGGAATATGCATGTATTTATGAGTCTGTAAACTCACTTTCCATTTGGGATTATTCATCACGTAATCTACAATAACGGGCATGATTTCCTCGCGTTTGCTCCATTCCGGCTGTAAAAACAACTGACATCCTTCATGCATTTTAGCAGCATGCTCTTCAGCCCACTTAAAGTCGTGATGGTTATAAATAATGACTTTCAACTCATGTGCGACGCTGTAATACGCTTCTTTAGGTTTTGCAGTTTTCTTGGGACTGAGACAAATCCAGTCCCAATCGCCAGTGAGTTTGTAAGCTCCGGAAGTTTCGACATAAACCTGCATACCTTGCGATTTTAGTGAAGAAACTAATGGCTCCATGTTCCACGTCAATGGCTCCCCTCCGGTGATGACTACAGTAGAACTGTATTTCTTTGCATTGACCACAATGGCCTCGATGGGTGTTGGTGGATGACTATCTGGATTCCAACTTTCTTTCACATCGCACCAGTGGCAGCCTACATCACACCCACCTATTCTAATAAAATAAGCGGCTTTACCGGTATGAAACCCTTCCCCCTGTATAGTATAGAACTCTTCCATTAGAGGCACGACTAATCCGTCTCTAATGTCCGATTGCTGATAGCTCGATGACGTTTGGATATCTTTCACTTAGGCCTCTAGCTCTGTTACCTTCATGGTATTCATCATCAAGGCAGCTCTAGTCATTGGACCCACTCCTCCTGGAACAGGCGTTATAAAACTGCATTTAGGAGCGACCGTATCGTAGTCTACATCCCCTAAAAGCCTAAATCCGCTTTTCTTAGAGCTGTCATCCACACGTGTAATACCTACATCTATGACACAGGCGCCATCTTTTACCATATCTGAAGTCACAAAGCCAGGTCGACCCAGTGCTGCAACGATAATATCTGCATTTCGGCAAATTTCCTCAAGGTTTTGAGTACGACTGTGGCAAAGTGTTACTGTACAATTTCCGGGGTAATTATGCTGACTCAATAAAATTGACATAGGAGAACCTACAATGTGTGAGCGACCAATTACGACACAATTCTTACCCTCAGTAGGAACTTCATAGCGACGTAATAATTCAACAATTCCTTGCGGTGTGGCAGGAATATATGTGGGAAGATTCAGGGTCATTTTACCAACATTTTGCGGATGGAATCCGTCCACATCTTTTTTCGGATCTACGGCTAACAGTACATTAGTTTCATCGATATGCTTAGGTAATGGGAGCTGAACAATATACCCGTCAATGTCCTCGTCATTATTTAGCTTACCTATTGCCTTCAGAAGCTCAGTCTCTGTAGTTTCTGCTGGAAGCTTAATCAACGTCGAACCGAACCCAACCTCTTCACAATCGCGCACTTTGGCATTTACATAGGTTCTAGAAGCTCCATCCTCTCCTACTAGTATAGCAGCAAGATGTGGGACTTTTTTTCCTTGGACCTTTAATTCTTTAACCTTAAGCGCCAATTCTTGTCTGATTTTGGCTGAGGTTTCTTTACCATCTAAAACTACCATAAGCTTATACTTTAGCGCATTCCACGCATCATATTCATCATACCACGTTTACCACCACCACTTTGCATCATTTTCATGACTTTTCGCATATCTGTAAACTGTTTCAACAAATTATTTACATCTTGAACAGTACGCCCGGAACCTGAAGCTATGCGTTTTCTACGAGATCCATTTATGGTATCTGGTTGCTGGCGTTCAATAGGGGTCATGGAGTTGATCATAGCTTCAATATGCTTAAATGCATCGTCGTCGATATCAACATTCTTCAAAGCTTTTCCCATTCCAGGGATCATCCCCATTAAATCTTTCATGTTTCCCATCTTTTTGATCTGCTGGATTTGCTCCATAAAATCATCAAAACCAAAAGCATCCTGAGAGATTTTCTTGCTCATTTTACGAGCACTTTCTTCATCGAACTGCTCCTGAGCTTTTTCAACAAGACTTACCACATCTCCCATCCCAAGGATGCGATCTGCCATACGATCCGGATGGAATACATCCAGAGCTTCCATCTTTTCACCTGTACCTATAAACTTTATGGGTTTATTGACAACAGATTTGATCGTTAGTGCCGCACCACCTCTTGTATCACCGTCGAGTTTCGTAAGTATGACACCTTCAAAGTTTAAGACTTCATTAAACGCCTTAGCCGTATTTACAGCATCTTGACCGGTCATTGAATCAACAACAAACAGCGTTTCTTGAGGCGTTACTGCTTGGTGTATACGACCAATTTCATCCATCATCGCAGCATCAACGGCCAATCGACCCGCTGTATCTACAATTACAGTGTTATAGCCCTTACTTTTTGCATGCTTTACGGCATTCTCTGCAATACTCACTGGGTCTTGATTTTCAACTTCAGCATAGACCTCGATGCCCAGTTGCTCCCCCAATACTTGTAGTTGATTAATGGCGGCAGGTCTGTATACATCACAAGCTACCAATAAAGGCTTTCGTGATTTCTTACGTAGAAGATAATTGGCCAATTTTGCGCTGTGCGTCGTTTTTCCAGACCCCTGGAGACCCGCCATGAGTATGATTGAAGGTGATGCAGTAAGGTTCAAGTCTTCTGCTTTCCCACCCATCAGCTCAGCCATTTCATCGCGCACGATTTTCACCATAGCCTGACCTGGCTTAACAGCAGTAATAACCCCCTGTCCAATAGCCTTAGCCTTTACTGTGTTGGTAAAGTCTTTTGCAATCTTAAAACTGACATCCGCTTCAACCAAAGCCCTACGGATTTGCTTGACGCTGTCTGCGATATTTAACTCTGTAATCTTATGGTTCCCTTTGAGAATATCAAAGGCACCTTCTAAACGGTCACTTAAACTTTCAAACATGTGCTTAAACGTTTGGTATATTTTCTAAAGTCGCCAAAAAGAATTTCCAGCTTTTCTGGACAGAACTAATCTGACATTTCTCATCTGGAGAATGCGCCCCACGAATGTTTGGACCAAAAGAAATCAATTCCATCTCAGGATAATTAGTTCCTAAAATCCCACACTCTAAACCTGCGTGACATGCTTGAATTTTTGGCTCAGCCTCAAACAGCTCGCGATACAATGCACTCATTGTTGTAAGGATATTGCTTTTTGGATTAGGCGCCCATCCTGGATAATCGCCACTGAGCTCTACAGCACATCCTACAGTTTCAAAAATTCGTTGAATTCCACGTGCAAGATCCATCTTTTCCGTTTCCACAGCGCTTCTCGTAAGACACATCACTGTAAGTTCACCATCTTTTAACGCGACACGCGCTAGGTTATTTGAAGTTTGAACCAACCCTGCTATATCAGGTGACATTCGATATATGCCGTTTGGACACGCATAAATTGCGCTAATAATGGATTGGGTTGCTGCTATCGACAGCGCAGCTTCAGGCTTTTCAATAGATTCACAACTGATCTCAATTTCTGCATCCGTAGTTGAATGCTCGTCAACGAATTCTTCACCAACGGCTGAAACCACTGCTTCAAATGCTTCCTCACTTCCATGCCACAACACATGCGCAATGCTTTCCCTTGGAATGGCATTGCGAAGACTACCTCCGTCTAATGCAATTAACTGAACCTCATTGCCTAAACGATCAAGCAAACGATTCATTAGCTTATTCGCATTACCGAGACCTTTATGAATGTCCATACCACTGTGACCACCATTCAATCCTTTTATAGTTAGCTCGTAAGCTAAGGCGTCCTGAGATGCAGGCTCCATTTCAAAAGAATGAGTAGCCGTAACATCTATACCACCAGCACATCCTATGGTCAATTCATCGTCATCTTCCGTATCAATATTCAAAAGAATCTTTCCGTTCAGCATACCTCCCTTCAACTCTAAAGCTCCAGTCATACCCGTTTCTTCATCAATGGTGAAGAGTGCATCTATAGCAGGGTGTGCTATCGCATCAGATGATAGTACTGCCATAATAAATGCAACACCCATACCATTGTCTGAACCTAGTGTAGTGCCTTGCGCTTTTACCCAATCACCGTCAACCACCATTTTAATGCCTTCCACATCAAAGTCGAAAGTGGTGTCATTGTTCTTTTGATGCACCATGTCGAGGTGCGCCTGCATAACTACCGGCGTTTTATGTTCCATACCGGCCGAAGCTGGTTTGCGTATAAACACATTGCCGATATGGTCAACTTCGGTGGGTAAGTTTAGACTCTGGCCAAAATCGACCATAAATTGAATGACACGTTCTTCTTTTTTGGATGGACGCGGCACTGCATTCAAATCTGCAAAGTGATTCCATACATTGTTTGGCGCTAATGCTCTTACTTCATTACTCATCTTACATTCTTTTTGGCACTTGGATACCCAAGCAATTCATCGAAGCCTTGATCACTTCGCCTACTTTCTTACTTAATAACAAACGGAACATCACGCTTTGTTCTGATTCCGCTTTTAATATGCTGTTGTTCTGATAAAACCCGTTGTATTTCTTGACCAATTCATAGGTGTAATTAGCTAAAACTGCTGGAGAAAAATTTCTCGCAGCTTGATCAACTACTAGAGGAAACTGCAACAACGCCTTGATCACGACAGTTTCATCCTCATTTGGTTTCACGGCTGACCAATCTAAGGTTTCACTTTGTGGCGCTTTACGCTGTAAACTTTGAATTCGAGCATAGGCATATTGTATGAATGGTCCTGTATGTCCATTAAAATCTATGCTTTCCGCTGGATTGAACAACATACGCTTTTTCGGATCGACTTTTAAAATGAAGTATTTTAATGCGCCCAAACCAAGTGTAGTGAATAGCGATTGCTGCTCGGTAAGTTCAAGACCATCCAATTTGCCTAATTCTTTAGAAATGGATGCTGCATCAGCTACCATTCCGTCTATTAAGTCATCTGCATCAACAACCGTTCCTTCCCTGCTCTTCATTTTTCCAGAGGGCAGGTCGACCATCCCATAACTCAAATGATGGAGTTGCTCCGCCCATGTATACCCTAGTTTTGAGAGAATCAAGAAGAGCACCTTAAAATGGTAATCTTGCTCATTTCCAACGACATAAGTCATTCCTCTTGCATCAAAGTCTTTAAAGCGCTGGATGGCTGTTCCAATGTCTTGAGTCATGTAGACACTGGTGCCGTCGCTTCGTAATACGAGCTTGTGGTCTAAGCCTTCGCTCTCAAGATCAATCCAAACAGATCCGTCTGCTTTTTTGTAAAAAACACCCGATTCGAGTCCCTTAGATACATCGTCTTTTCCAAGCACATACGTTTGACTTTCGTAATAATTCTTGTCAAAATCAACGCCCAATTTGGTGTATGTGGTATTGAAGCCGCTGTAAACCCAATCATTCATCCTTTTCCAAAGTGATACTACATCAGCATCGCCCTGCTCCCACTTGAGAAGCATCTCTTGTGCTTTTAATAGTGATGGAGCCATTTTTTTAGCCTCTTCCTCTGTTTTACCTTCCTTCTTCAGCGCTTTGATTTCCTCTTTATAGACTTGATCAAATTTCACATAATACTTACCCACCAAATGATCTCCTTTCAAACCAGAAGATTCAGGAGATTCGCCATTTCCATATTCTTGCCAAGCGAGCATGGACTTGCATATATGTATGCCCCGGTCGTTGATAATCTGAACCTTGGTAACTCCCACCCCGTTGGCTTTCAATATCTCCGCAACGGAGTAGCCAAGGAGGTTGTTACGGATGTGGCCAAGGTGTAATGGTTTGTTGGTGTTGGGCGAGCTGTACTCAACTATATAGGCACCTTTCGATCCTGGCGCTGGAAGTCCATGGCGTGGATCTAGTGCGAAGGTTTTTAATTGATCCACATAGACACTTCGGTCTAAACTGAGATTTAGGAATCCTTTTACTACGTTATAATCAGCTATTGCTGACATCGAAAGAAGTTTAGCGCCCAATTCTTCTGCGACTTCTTCCGGTTTCTTTTTAGCCGCGCGAACCAATGGAAAGACTACCAAGGTAAGATCCCCTTCGAATTCTTTTCTCGTCTCTTGAAGCTCAGGTTGGAATTGAACCCCATAGAGCTCATTGAGCGCTTTGCTTATATTTTGTTCTAAACTCATTTATGCCGTTTTTGTCAAATAAATTTCAGCAAGCATGCAACGCGCGCTACCGCCGCCAAGGGTTTCAATAGTATGCAGGTCAGTGTGTAAAATAGTATGGTACTGTTCAATAAAATCTTTTTGACTTGCATTCAACGCGCGAAAGGCACTGGAGCTCATTACTAAGACTAATTCTTCTTTAGCGCCCTTCACCAGCAACATATTACCTGCAAAACTGCTCTTTTGGCCCACGCTTATCTCTAAAATCTGTTTACCGCTTTTACGAATCGCAGCTTCTACTGCAGCACGTTCGTTTTTATCGTGAATGGTATCAAGGCATATCAATACATATACGTCCGTAACACACATCATAACGTTCGTATGATAGATCAGTCCAATACCATCAGGCGTGTTTTGGTACGCCGAAAAAACTACGGGGGTGTAATCAAAATCCGAACAGAACGTTCTAAACAGCCCCTCGTCAGCCCTTTGAGAACGTGCTAAGTAGGCGGTTTTTGCGTCATGATCAAGCACCATAGACCCTGTTCCTTCGAGGAACAAATGGTTTCTTTCCGCAGCGGTGTAATCCACTATTTCCCCAGTTTTGTAGCCTCTGTTTTGAAGTTGTGCGAAGACATCTGTACGACGTTCTAATCTCCTATTCTCTGCTTTCATAGGATATAACGCAACCCGTCCGTCCTCGTGCATACTAATCCAATTGTTTGGAAATATACTATCCGGAGTATGCGGCGTAGGTGAATCTTGAAGGACCTCGACAACAACGCCTTGTCCTTGCAATTTTTCAACAAATCGATCAAATTCCTCGCAGGCCAATTCTTGCGCGTTCAATTCGCTGGTCCCCTTCTTTTGGTAAAAATTATCTAAAGCCGTTTGTTCGTTCATGGCGAAAGCTACAGGCCGCACCATCAACAATGTATTTGTCGCATTTTTAGTCATCATAGGCGCTTTAAAGGCATGGTTGTGCAACGCAGCAACCCCCCCATTTTCACTATTTCGTCGTACACTACTGAATGTACGTTATATCCCTTCTCTTTTAGCCAGTCTTGCAGCGCCTCACATTTCGCCGAAACAATTACGTCTTTAGGGCTAATACTAAATACGTTGGTTGCAAGAAAATAAGCCTCATCAGGAGAACAACAGTACACATTATCGGCTCCATAACGCTCAATCAACCAATGTACATCAGCTGCATTCTTAAACAAATGAGGAGCAATAAGGGCCCCACCGCCTATAGGCTGAAAGGCACAATCTAAATGTAAGGAACCTTTGAAAGGATCCTGGTCGTCCTTATGCAACTCAAAACCTTTGAACTCTTTTGCAGGAAACTCATCCGCTAAATATTCCATTCCTCTGAGGTTGGTCCGGGCTGTTTTGTACTGTTGAAAAGTAGCAGCATCACTTACTCCTACATACACATAGTCGTTATCAACCAAAACATCGCCTCCTTCCGCAAAACATCCTTTTGGCATCATAATTATATTGCCTGATGGTATCGTTTCTTCAATTTCAGACATTGCCGTTCGCTCATCGGAACGATCAGCTATTACGTTTGGTATGATGTATTGATCTTCAATAACGAAAGCAATATCCCTTGCAAATACTTGGTTCAATGATTGAATTAATGAAGGACGCAAAACTTTTACTCCATTTTTTTCTAAGACAGTGATCAATTCCTTCAGTTGAAACATACAAGCTTCTTCCTGTGGAAAAACGTTCAATGCAACCGCTTCGAAACTACGCGCATCGTAGCAATCTTCTTGCTTAGGAACACCGCCCATCCGCAAAGCTAAACCTACAACCACAGTG
>JAKMEB010000125.1 GCA_022426185.1 Schleiferiaceae bacterium | reverse complement strand
TGTTTTGGGGTCTTTTTTTTTATTCATGCTGAAAAAAAAACTACAAAGCGCGCAGGGGAGACCGGTGCGCGCTTTTCATTTTAATAGTATGGGCTACTTAATCTGGATCCAGGATCCAATGATTAAGTCTTTATCACTTTTAAAGCCATTCAAATTACGAATATCCTTAACGTTCGCGTTGGCTTTTTTAGCTATTCCGCGCATGGTATCACCACGTTGTACTTGATAATGATCCGCATCGAAATCGGAATAATCACCGTTTGGTGTAACCTTAATGACCATGCCTGGCATTGGGCGAGCACCACGTAATCCACCGTTAAGTTTTTTGAGCTGAACCACATTCATGCCGTTGTTCATCGCTATTTTACCTAATGAGCGGTCTTTAGGACCTAGAGTAATGGTTTGACCAATAGGGTTTTCATCTTTCTTAGCGGGAGCAGCGCCATCCTCTGAAGTTCCATCGCCGGCTAGCGGTGCAGTAGGTACATAATCATCACTCAGCACCTTGAAATCCGTACGACGGTTAACCTGATTCGCAACCTCTTGGTCCTCTTTACTAAGTCGTCTAATAAACGTTTCAGTTAAGTTGTCGCCTGCCTTGAATTTATCTGCTCCATATCCTTTGTAATCTGAAGAAATAACAAATGGCTCCTTCTCTCCCATACCAACAGCCGTTAGACGATCAGTAGGAATCCCTTTTTGAATAAGGTAATCAACACAACTCTGTGCACGCTTTTGAGAGAGCTCATTGTTTCTAGCATCTGTATCACTGTAATCTGTATGCGAACGTAAACCTATCGTTATGGTTGGGTTCCGCTGTAAAATACTATATACCGTATCTAAAGCTACTTTACTCTCTTCACGAAGATCCCATTTAGCCAAATCGAAAAGTACGTTTGGAAGTACAATAGGCACTTCTATAGGATCCATTTCTAATCGTAGGCTGTACGATTTCACATAAGCACGTTCCTCTTTAACCTGAGCGTAGTCATTTAAGGCGAGACCTTTCGTAGAGATGTCATCAACTGCGTTCAAGAAACGCTTACGGCTCATGTTTAACTTGTACGACTTGTCCTCTTCCATTTGTCCGCGAGGAATACTGAACTGACCGTTAGCATTTGTCGTTATTGTGAACGTTTGGCCTTCTTTATTACTTACCTCAATGGTTACATCGCTTACAGGCTTTCCATTTTTCGTGCTAACAACAGTACCCGTGGCCTCGAAGAATTTTTCCCATTCTGTAACGTACCAAATGTCATGTTCACCACGTGTTCCTTTGCGATTACTAACCACAAAACCTTTTTTAGTAGTATTTCCTGGAACAAAACGCAGCGAAATATCATCCGCCTCAGAATTGACTGGGCTCAGCATGTTTTCGACATCACCCACAGGAGCACCATTCTCATCGAGTTTCACACGGAAACAGTCAAATCCTCCCATTCCAACATGTCCGTTAGAAGAGAAATAGAGGTATCCATCACCATGAGCGAACGGATAAAGTTCATCGCCGCGCGTATTGATGTTTAAGTTGGTCGGTGATGCCCACTCACGCTTTCTGCGATCGTAGGTAGTCATGTAAATATCTTTACCTCCTTTACCACCTGCAATTTCACCGGCGAAATATAGAATTTGATCGTCTGGACTTAAAGCTGGATGTCCAACAGAGGCACCGCTGTCTAATGCTATAATCACAGGCTCTGGATTCGCCCAGTCTTGCCCAATTTTCTTTGTTGTGTAAATGGCACATCCCATTTTCATGTTTTTCACTTGCATACACCTTGTGAAATACATCTCTTTACCGCGAGAGTCAAATGTAACCACACCTTCATGGTCTTTCGTGTTAATGACATCGCTCATAGGATCCAATTCACCCCACACAATTTCATCATTGGCGTTGGCCTCTTTACCCTTCTTCTTTTTCTTGTTTTTCTTGCGTTCTCCTTCGATGACGAAAATATCCGAGAAACGCTGACCCATCCATCCGTCCTCTTTACGCCCTGTGGCATCATCGCGCATGGAAGAAATCATAAGTGTCAAATCTTCTTTACCTCGCTTACCTGCGAAAGCTATAGCGTAGTCCGATTTCTTTGAGTTAAGATCCTTAGCATTATCTAAGGCAAATAGCGAACCTGTTACAACCCACTGCGCAGCCTTTTGGCAACTCTCAATACCACGATCTGCGCGAGCGTCACTAGGAACTAACTTCTTGTAGGCTTCGTACGCTATGATCGCATCTTCATATTCTCCTTGACACTGCAACATTTCCGCGTAGCCTAGATCCGCTTGGGCACCAATTCCCAATTTTGAGGCACGCTGATAGTAACTGGCTGCTCTTTTGCATTGGCCGGTAAAACGGTACCCTTCCGCCATATTGTAAGAAATACGCTGCTTTTGTTCGCGCGTTTTTTCTTTTGAATATGCTTTCGCATAAATTTCAATAGCGACGGAATATTCCTTTGATTCAAAGTATTCATCAGCTTTTACCGTAAGCTTGTGAGGCTTCGCATCTACCTCTTCAACAGTGGCGTCTTGAGCGAAAGCTATGATAGGCAAGAAAGCGAGGACAACGGTCCAAGTTCGTAAAATGCGTTTTTGCATGCGAGTCTGGTCTCTTGTGTTTAAGCACCCACAATATAGATAAAATAAAAAAAGAAACCCCGCGCGGGCGGGGTTTCTCTCAGTCTAAATTTGAAAATCTAAAATTATCTCGTGAAGAGCATTTCACGGAACTTTGGCAACGGCCATTGCTCATCGTCTATCATAAGCTCTAATTTATCACTTTCATAACGAATAATCTCGAAGTAAGATTTAACGTGATCGTAGTAAGAGATAGCTTTTTCACGGACATCTTCTAACGCGTTTGCTTCCTTACGGGCAGCAATCATCGCGTCCTTAGATGCCAATATTTTTGAGATTCGAGCAGAAATATCCTTGATCATTTCCAGTTGCTCTTTTGCAACAGTTTTAAACGTTGCCTCATCCATAATGTCCTTAAGTCGTTGTACGTTATCTATCAACGTATTCTGGTATTTAATTGCAGTAGGTACGATATGGTTACCCGCTAAATCTCCGAGCACACGGCTCTCAATCTGGATTTTCATAAAATACGACTCCAACAGAATCTCATGACGCGCCTCCGCCTCACGTTTCGACATGACGTTCAACGTCTCGAACATTTTTAGGGTGGCGTCACTAACGTAGGCATCCAGAGCGCGTGGCGTAGACGGCTCATTAGTTAAACCGCGCTTCGCAGCCTCCTCTTTCCAAGCATCACCATAGCCGTCTCCTTCGAAACGGATGGCTTTAGACTCTTTAATGTACAGCTTCAAAACACTAAAAATAGCTTCGTCTTTCTTAAGTCCATCCGCAGCGATAAGTGCATCGACATCCGCCTTGAATTCGATCAATTGCTCAGCCATTGCACTGTTTAAAACGGTCATTGGTTGGGCACAATTACTTGCTGATCCAGCCGCGCGTAATTCAAACTTATTTCCGGTAAAGGCAAAAGGAGAAGTACGGTTACGATCGGTGTTGTCTAATAAGATCTCTGGGATTTTGCCAACTACGTTGAGCTTGAGAGCGGTTTTCTCTTCAGGCGTCATTTTACCGCCTTCAATGTTTTCCAATTGGTCCAATACACGACTCAACTGATCGCCAATAAACACAGAAATAATCGCAGGAGGTGCTTCGTTTGCCCCCAAGCGGTGTTCGTTACCCGCTGAACCGATCGAAGCACGTATCAAATCTGCATGTTTATATACTGCCTTGATACTATTGACAAAGAAGGTTAAAAACATCAAATTACTCATTGGTGTTTTACCCGGCGCTAATAGGTTCACACCTGTATTTGTTGCCAAAGACCAGTTGTTGTGCTTTCCTGAACCGTTGATATTAGCGAATGGCTTTTCGTGAACAAGTGCGCGGAAATTGTGACGACGTGCCACTTTCTCCATGAGATCCATGAACAATGAATTATGATCTACCGCTACATTCGCCTCTTCAAATACCGGCGCAAATTCATATTGGGCTGGAGCCACTTCGTTGTGACGCGTTTTTACCGGGATACCCAATTTACGGCTTTCGTATTCCAATTCTTTCATGAATTCGATAGCACGCTCTGGGATGGAACCAAAGTAATGATCATCCAATTGCTGGCCCTTTGCAGGTGCATGACCGACCAATGCGCGGCCGGCTAATGTTAAATCTGGGCGAGCATGAAAGTAAGCTTCATCGACTAAGAAGTACTCTTGCTCCCAGCCTAATGTTGCATTTACCTTATTTACATTTTTATCAAAGTATTTACATACGTCCGTTGAAGCTGCATCGACAGCTTGTAGAGCGCGTAATAAAGGTGTCTTGTAATCTAGTGCTTCCCCCGTGTAGGATACAAATACAGTTGGAATACATAATGTGGTTCCAAAGACAAATGCAGGTGATGTGGGATCCCAGGCAGTATAACCGCGTGCTTCGAACGTATTACGTATGCCTCCGTTGGGAAATGATGATGCATCGGGTTCTTGCTGTACGAGCATTCCTCCTGAAAACTTCTCCATTGCCTCTCCATTACCTGTAGGCTCGAAGAAAGAATCGTGCTTTTCCGCAGTAGTTCCGGTCAAAGGTTGAAACCAATGCGTATAATGTGTCGCCCCCAAATTCAATGCCCAAGCCTTCATGCCAGAAGCAACCTGATCTGCGATGTCGCGTGAAATCTTCGTTCCGTTTTCAATAGAGTCGTTAACTGCTCTATATGCTTCAGAGGTCATGTATTCACGCATCGCTTTCTGATTGAATACGTGTGAACCGAAGTATTCTGAAACGCGCGTTGCTGGCGCTTCAAAAGTCATAGGCTTGCGCCCCATTGTTTCTTTTAATGCTAGAAATCTTACCGTTGGCATGTGATCAATTTTTAATTTGCCCAAAGGTACCCCTATTTTTCAAGGGGTGCAATGAAAAATTATTAACCAATGTTAATTACAACCCCTTAACTGAAGAGGTAAACCATTAAAGCAAGATACAACAGGAGCAGAATAGCCCCTTCAACACGATCCAGACGATCAGATTTAAACCAACCCATTAATGGGAAAAGTAGAAGAACGAAAAGCAAACTGATGGGATAATCAATAGACAGCAAAGCTGGATCAGAGAGCGCTATTGGCTGAACTATGGCTGTGAAGCCTAGAACACTCAAAATGTTGAATAGGTTAGAGCCAATGATATTTCCTATGGCGATATCCGATTCACCCTTGCGTGCTGCCATCAAACTTGCAGCCAACTCCGGAACACTTGTCCCAAAAGCCACCAGACTAACAGCGACCAACCTTTCGCTCCAGCCCCATTGAGCCGCGAATGAAGCAATACCGGAAACAAAAAGCTGTGCACCAAATTTCAATCCAACGGCACCAACCAGGAGCAGCAATACACCTTGCCAGATCGGCATAGTAGCGACGTCACTATTTCCCTCTTCACTTGCTGCTGCACGCTCTTTGCTTGCGCTCCGTATTTTCAGGGCATTATAGAGTATTAGAACAGCCACTAGTACTAGCCCTTGAACAAAATTAATCCCTCCAGATAAAAGAAATACGCCCAACAAGATATTCGCACCAAGCAAAAACAGCCAGTCATTACGATACGTGAGGCGAACCGCCTTCATCTTATAAATCAATGCGGTCAATCCTAGTATCAATCCAATATTCGCAATATTCGACCCGATGACATTACCTAAAGCAATAGCACTTTTCCCTTTCAACGCAGCAATTACGCTAACGATCAGTTCTGGTGCACTGGTTGCAAAAGCAACTAGCGTTAAACCTATGATGACTTTTGAAATTCGGAGTTTCAGTGCAATTGCAATAGAGCCGCGAACTAAAAATTCGCCACCCAAAAGCAACAATCCAAAACCTGCTAATAAGAAAAGTGCCGTCACAATTTGGTCCCTCTTTTGATCGTATCTGTGACTTCTTTAAATGCGTCGCGACTTTCTTTTACTGTTTTTTTGACATCAGTTAGTGCATTATCCTCTGCAGTATCAAGAATCTCTCTCTTAATGTCGTTGGTCGCATTTTTCACTTGCTTGATCATTTTTGCTGCGGATCTTGCCATGGTGGGGATTTGCTTTGGACCAAACAAAAGCAAAAACACCAATGCTATAATGATGAATTCGCCGCCACTAATATTAAAGAGAAGAAAGACGTGTTGCATGGGGTAAATTTACAATAAAAAACCCCCGGCGCGCGAGCGCGCCGGGGGTTTTGAAAATTTGCTTTATAGTTGCTTAGCTCTCCTTGTCCGATGCATCAAACATCACCGGTGTGGCGATAAACAACGAACTGTAGGTTCCTACTAGAACCCCTAGCAGTAGTGCAAACATGAAACCACGAATGACTTCACCACCAAATAGGAAGATGACAAGAAGCACAAAGAAAGTGGTCAATGACGTATTAAACGTACGACTCAATGTCTGGTTGAGTGATTTGTTTACACTAACGCCATTCTGCTTGCCGCGAGAGCCCATGTTTTCACGAATACGGTCAAAGACAACCACAGTATCGTTCAATGAATACCCAATCACGGTTAAGATGGCTGCAATAAATGCTTGATCTACTTCCAATTGGAATGGTAAGAATCCATCCGCTAATGAGAATACACCCATCACAAACAGTACATCATGCAACAATGCCACTACCGCACCAAGCGAGAATTGCCATTTACGGAATCGAATGAGTATGTATAAGAAGACCACAATCAATGAGAAAATGATGCTGTATACTGCACCAGATTTAATATCATCTGCTATGGTTGGACCGACAACGCGTGAACCAACTAGACCTATTGCATCTTCCGTTTCGTCTGTAAAGAAAGACTCCAACGGCAGATCTTCTGCAAAGAAATCTGCAACGCCAGCATAGAGCTTCGACTGAATGTCCTCATCTACGGTAGGACCCGTCTCACCAATGCGGTAACTTGTCGTAATAATAACCTGGTTTGCATCACCCAAGGTTTTCACCACTGGAGTGTAGGTATTACCATCTTCATCAACGAAAGCATTACTTAAAGATTCAGCTACATCACTTACTTCAACAGGTTGATCAAAGCGTACTTGGAAAGAACGACCACCAACAAAGTCAACCCCTAAATTCAAACCTTTTGTAAACAGCGAGAATAAACCAATGGCAATAACTACCGTAGATACACCGTAAGCGACCTTACGCTTCTTTAAGAAGTCGAAGCTTAGGTTGGTATACCAGTCTTTGGTCGTTTTCGTAGAGAACTTGATGTCTTTTTTGCCGTTCAATCTTCGTTCGAAAACAATTCTTGAGATGAACAGGGCGGTAAACAATGAAGTCAAGATACCAATCATCAATGTTGTCGCGAAACCACGGATAGGACCTGTACCAAAAGCGAAGAGAATAATACCCGTTAAGAAAGTCGTAACGTTTGCATCGATAATTGCACTGTTCGAATTTTTATATCCGTCAACAATTGCTGCACGCAGTCCTTTTCCTAAGCGCATCTCTTCACGGATACGCTCGAAAATAAGCACATTCGCATCTACCGCCATACCTATAGTCAATACGATACCTGCCATACCTGGTAGGGTAAGTACTGCACGTAAACTGGCGAGAATACCGAAGATCAAGAACATGTTGATAAGCAAAGCCATATTCGCTACCAATCCTGCACCGCTGTAATAGAAGTACATATAGAGCAATACCAACGCAAGCGCTATGGCAAACGAATTTATAGAGGCAGAAATTGCTTCCTTACCTAAAGAAGGACCAACTACATCCGACTGGATGATGCGCGCAGGAGCATCCAGCTTACCAGCGCGTAGAATGTTCGCTAAATCGGCGCTTTCCTCCGCACTAAAGTTTCCTGTGATCTGTGTACGACCGCCTGCAATTTCATTTTGAACTTGAGGATAAGAGTATACATAGTTGTCTAAAACAACTGCTACAGAGCGTTTTGGAGTTTGCGCAGCAGCTTCAGCTGTAAGGCGTTGCCATTTCTGTGCCCCAGAGCCGTTCATGGCCATGGTCACAATGTTGCGATTGTATTCGTCTAAATCTGGACGTGCATCTACGATGACACCACCGTCTAATTCAGGTGTGTTTTCGCGGTTGCCTTTGATTGCTAAAAGCGTAATGATATCAGAGTTCGGCTCAGGCTTGCTGCTCCAAAGAAATTTCGCATTGCGTAATTCTTGGTTCATCATCTGAACTATTTCTGGACGCGCCAAATACGCATTCACCTTAGCCGTATCGCGGATCAAAGAATATCCAATGCGCGGACCTTGCATGGCCATTCCTGTTTCACTCACCATTGGGCGGAAAACTTCGAACAATGGATTGTTCGTGGAAAGTACATCTGAAGAGTCTGTGGCGGCCGAATCTGAAGGTACTTCTGCATCTTCAATAGCCAGATCGCTAAAATCTGGTGTTTCATCAATAGTTTCTACCGAAGACTTCTCTCCTTCTACGATGTCGCGAAGCTTGTCGTTTGCACCAACTAAGAATGGAAGCACTTCTGCGCCTTCGTATAGATTCCAAAACTGCAATTCAGCCGTAGACTGTAAGAGCTTCTGAACACGGGCAGGATCCTTGACACCTGGCAATTCTACCAAGATACGTCCAGTACCTTCCAAACGCTGAATGTTCGGCTGCACTACCCCAAACTGATCGATACGAGCACGAAGGACCGTAAATACGTTGGCAATAGCTGCTTCAACATCACTACGAATTTCAGCTTGGACCGCGTCATTTGATGCGTTAAAACCTACTTTGTCGGTCATTTCTGGAGTACCAAAAAGCGACGCATCGCTCAATAACAAACCACCACCGGTTTCTGAACTTATTTTATCAAACTCCGTAAAGAATGTATTCAAGTAGTTGTTTTGACCTTGGCTCTGTGCCTCATCAGTATTAGCAATTGCTTGAATGAAACGAGGATCTTGGGCATTTGCCACTAAACCTTTCAGTACATCCTTAACACTCACTTCAAGAATGACATTCATCCCTCCTTTGAGATCAAGACCAAGGTTCATTTCCTTTTTCTTCACTTCGCCGTACGTAAATCCAAGCACTGGATAAACCTCTTGCGACATCATACTGTCGAGATAAGCCGACTTAACATTTGCGTCTCCTGCTGCGTATGCATCTGCATCGCTTGCTACGTTGTTCGCAACCCATGTGAACGAGAGCTGGTACAATGAAGCCAGACCTAGTGCAATCGCGAAAACGGTAATTAATCCTTTGTTCTGCATCCTAGTGGATTATTTCGGTTTTTCAATAACGCGCAAATATAGGCAGTTCGAGGTGCCTAACCTAAAGTTTTTTGTACCTCCAAGCATCTAAGTTTGTCCTATCTTTGAGTACCTATGAAAAGGACCCTCTTAATACCTCTAGTTTTTCTGCTATTTGGCTTGCTAAGTTACGGTCAAAGCAACCGCTTGAATTTCAATTGGACGGCCGGCCCTGCGGTCAATGCAAATGGTTCAAGCATCCCTTATCCGTTTTTAGGTGGGGCAGATTTGCCACAATGGTCTAAAGTCGATTTGAATTTAGACGGTGTGGAAGATTTGGTCGCATTTGATCGTCAAGGCGGCAGGTGGATCACTTTTATTGCTGAAAACGGGACTTGGGTGGGTAAGCCGGAATATGCGTCCCTCTTACCTGAAGTCCAAAACTGGGCGCTCTTCAAAGATTACAATTGCGACGGCAAGCAGGATCTTTTTGCCTACATACTAGGTGGAATAGGAGTTTGGGAAAATACTAGTACGGTAGACTCTGTGCATTTTACTTGGGCGCTGAATGGATCGTATTTAACTACCGATGCAGGCAGCAGCACTACCAACCTTTACAATTTTAGCAGCGACATCCCGGCCATCTCTGATCTGGACGGTGATGGTGACCTAGATATATTAACTTTTGGACAAAGCGCCACCATTAATTGGCATGAGGGTGCGAGCCCATGCGCGCTAGATTTCGAACTCAATACGACTTGCTGGGGTCGCTTCGAGGAAAACTTAAGCTCTAACGATCTCACTTTAAACGGTTGTGCTGGGGTTCAAAAATTAGACTTCAGCCAGAAAACTTCCAACGGCATGCATGCCGGATCCTCTTTATTGGTGCTTAACCTTAATGGCGATTCGCTTCAGGATGTGCTCATTGGTGATGTGAGCTTCACCAATCTGGTTGCCGCGTATAATGGCGGACATATCGACAGCGCTTTTATGGTATCGAAAGACACCCTATATCCGCTTCTGCAGCCCACCGCTATAGAATATTTCCCCGCCGCATTTTATGAGGATATAAATTTTGACAGTGTGCCCGATTTAATTGTCAGTCCTAATTTAAATGGCTCACAAAACACAAGGAACAATTGGCTGTATCCAAACAATGGCGTGATTAACAACCCAACATGGGGCACTTTAGATTCCGCTTTTCTCGTACGCGACATGCTTGATATAGGCTCTGCAGCAAAACCGGCCTTCGTGGATATTGACTTCGATGGGGATTTAGATCTGGTCATTGGCGGTAAAGGATTGTACACCGCTCCAGGCACTTATGAAAGCCGGATGCTGCTTTACAAGAATACGGGTATAAATACCGCACCTGCCTTTACTTTAACAGATACCGATCTCGCCAATGCGGGCTTCAATAATTTGGGAGCGAGCCTCAGTCCTACTTTTGGTGATTTAGATGGCGATTTCGACCCTGATATGATCGTTGGCACAGAAACAGGCCAACTATTTTATTACGAAAATACCGGCTCTTTTACTGCCCACAGTTACACTTATCG
>JAKMEB010000123.1 GCA_022426185.1 Schleiferiaceae bacterium | reverse complement strand
CTCTTGGACGCAACTCATTAATAGATGGCGACGAATAGCTGAGCATTCAGGTATTGAGCACCAACCTCTTGAAATGCAAACGCGAACAACGAAACACAATTTCATTTCTAGACTCCTACTCTCGCCTAAAAATATTGCGTACCACTGCGAACATCACATGTTTCCCAGTATACCACAATACAACCTTCCAAAGGTTCATGAGAAGTTGGTCGATAATAAAATAGGTAGACAATCTATTTACATTTCAAAAAACTATAAAAACGTATTTATTGAATGCATAGAAAAATAAATACTGAACCTTCCAGCCTACCGGTAATTCCAGGGAGAGGACTTGTTGTGAAAAGTGCCATTGAAATGCGTCAAGCGTTTTTGGAGCAGCAAGATATCTCCATCCAGAACATTAAGTCTACCAATCTGGAACTGAGCGAAATTCAAAACAACATAGAATCGTATATCGGCTCTGTTGAAATTCCTTTAGGAGTAGTCGGTCCAATGTTGTTTAAGGATGAGGCACAAGAAGAATTAGTTTATGCAACTGTGGGTACGCTTGAAGGCGCACTCGTTGCCAGCATGAATAGAGGAGCTAAGGCCATTAGTCACGGGGGAGGTTTTGAGGCTGAAGTTACTTGGCAAAAAATGGTGCGTTCCCCTTTATTTTTATTCGAAACAGAAGAAGAAGCACATACTTTTCAAGCTTTCGTGAAGACGGAAGAGGAGAAAGTGGCCCAACTGATCAAAAAATATTCGAACCATGCCGATTTACGGACTATCGAACGATTCGTTCGAGGTAAGAATGTCCATCTCAAACTAGTTTTTTCAACGGGCGATGCTTCGGGACAAAACATGACTACAACTTGTTCTTGGCATGCAATTATGCACCTTGTCGATGTGTTTAAAGAAAAATTCGACATATCGCCAATCGACTATGTGATTGAGGGTAATGGCGCCGCAGACAAAAAAATATCCCAATATAATATTACCAATGGACGAGGTATTAGAGTTGTTGCGAATTGCTTCTTGCCTGAAGCTATCGTAAACAAGGTACTTCGCACGACTTCCAAAAAGATGGAGCGATTTTTCGGCCCGTCGAAATCTTTCGCAGAGGAAGAATCTATGGTAGGTTACAACATCAACGTAGCCAACGCCATTGCAGCATTTTTCGTAGCAACAGGTCAAGACATAGGCTGTGTGCATGAATCTGCAGTTGGTTTTCTGGAACTCGATTGTGTGGAAGGTGGACTAAAACTTCAACTTACCCTACCTAATCTAGTGGTTGGTACAGTTGGAGGTGGCACTAACTTGAAAAAGCAGTCAGAAGCCTTGGATATGATGGGGTGTTTAGGATCAGGTAAAGTAGAGCGATTCGCTAAGCTTATCGCAGGATTTACCTTGGGTCTAGAGATTTCCACCTACGCTGCCATTGTTAGTGGTGAGTTCGCTAAGGCACATGAAAAATTAGGGCGTAATAAACCGGTTCAATGGCTTTTAAAATCTGAATTGACCACAAAATTCTTATCTAAAGTTGCCGGTGAAAGGAACAGTAATATCCTTTTTTCATACAGAGTTTTAGAAAATGACACATTAGATAATGGCATCTTGACGGTTATAGCGAATCGCACCAGCAAAAAAATGATCGGCTTTATTCCAATTGAGCGAAATCATGAACCTCAAAATGGTGAGGTTTACTCGGAAAAACTGTTACTTAAGTCGAAAGCTTTGGATGTAGAAATAGTTAAGGGTTTGCATTTAATGGCCTCATCGATTGATACGGAATTGGCCGACCTAATAAAGAAACACGGCACTCAACTAGAGTACCAAAACGCACATATTAAGGATATAAAAATGTACCAGAAGCTTGCGGAAACGGGTTTCGAGTATATACCAAGATTTGAGGGGAGTCTCGTTAATGCGAAGCGAGAAATTTACCTATTTATGCAGGAGTTCCTTGACTATTCGGAGCTGCGTATCATCAACAGTGAGAATAATCCAAATGCATGGAGTGATGCGGATATATCATCTGTATTATGCGCTTTGAAGGAGTTTCACTCCGCTCTGAGAGACGAGCACTTGCCAGAAATACAGGAATTTGATGCCTCGCGCTATATTCCTCTGTATCGAAAATTATTGGATATTACCATTTTGGAAGGGGGGGCTATTGTCAATCGCGAGATGCTTCGTAGTATTCAAATGAACCTAGGAAATTGGTCGCGAATTGCAGAGAATATCAAGCTGTCAAAAACCATAATTCACAACGATTTCAATTCACGAAACATCGCTATTCGGAAGAATGGCAGGCCTGTTTTTTACGACTTGGAACTCGCTGTTGTAGATTTTCCGACAAGAGATATCGTAGAGTTTCTAAGTTTTGTTCTACCGAAGGACTTTACTCGAGAAGATCTTGTTCGATATCTTGGGTTTTACAGCGATAGAGTCGCTGATCTCTCCAAGAACAACCCTTGGTTCGAGGCACTATGCTATTCCCTCGAGACTTATATTGCAACGCGACTATCTTTTTATGAAGTCGCTGGAGTGATTATGAAATATGATTTCTCAAATCGAGTTTTAAACGTAGCTCTAAAAATGCTCGAAATCTTAAGAGACGAACGTTGATATTCTCTGGAATATCTTAATCATTGCTGTTCTATTGATTCTGAGTAACACCCTTCATTACAGTGCAAAAAACTATCCTTAGAACTTAATGAGGATTTTGGTGTTAAAAGAGTATTGACAATCAATAAGTTAAATATGATAAAATTTATAAATAGTTGGTATCCGATTATAATTGCCTTCGTAGCTCTATTGTATTCAGTGGGAATGGGATTATCAGGACAACCCGAAGCAGCGCAGTATTCAGCGCATTGGCCAGGTACCATTTTACTTTTTGCTATAGCAATACGTCAACGTAGGTTAACGAATCAAAAATAACAAGCTATGAGTGCTCAGATGTACATTGTTGGTGGCGTATTATTCGCTATATATATTTATTTCACAATATGGAATATAATGCGAAATAATAGGTCTCAAAATACCAATGATGGTCCCGAGCAGTCCCATCATGATACAGTGGATATGGATGGAATGGGTAATTTCAGCAGGTTCCCGACAGACAAACAAAAAAAGTAGCATTAAAAGTTAAGCGCACAAAAAAGCCCCGAATATTTATTCGGGGCTTTTTATTTACACCTAAAAAAGGTTTTATCACTTCGAATTCTTTGTGAACTCTTTTTTATAATACTCATCTAAGCTGATGTAGAAACTTACCGCCATGATCACAAGTATGACGGCAAAGGCTAATCCAGTAATAGTAGTTGCGCTTTGTAACGCTGTTAGCCCTCCATAAAGAAGAAGTATAGATGCTGTAGCACCTTCCATAGCTGCCCAAAATATCTTTTGAATTTTAGGAGCATCATGGCGCCCTCCGGAAGTAAGCGTATCTACGACCATAGAGCCGCTGTCAGAGCTTGTAACGAAGAAGCTCGTAGTAAGCAGGATGGCTAGACCTGAAGATATAGTTACTAAGGGGTACCTTTCTAATAATTTAAAAATGGCAGTTGCCACATTTTCATTCACTGCGGCTGTAATGCCGTGGTCTCCAAGCAATTCAAAATACAGTGCACTTCCTCCAAAAATACTCATCCACAAAAAGGTGAGCAGGGAGGGTACGAGCACTACGCCTAAAATGAATTCTGTGATGGTCCGCCCCTTGGATACGCGTGCAATGAATATACCGACAAACGGCGACCATGCGATCCACCATGCGTAGTAGAAGACGGTCCACATGTTTTGCCAGTTTGAATCGTCTTTCACCCCAACAAAAGATTCTGTCCACAGACCTATTTTGAAGAAATTGTCGATGTAGTACCCAAGATTCTGTACAAAGCTGTCCATTAGAAAAGCCGTAGGTCCAATCGCTAATACAAACACCAGTAAAACCATAGCTAAGCCCATATTGACTTCGCTGAGTCTCCTGATGCCTTTATCCAAGCCAGCGAGCAAGGATAAGGTGGCAAGAGCAGTAATGACCGCGATGATGAGCATTTGAGCTATTCGTGAATACTCGATTCCGAAAAGGTATTCCAATCCGGCATTTACTTGTTGTGCTCCCAAACCCAGAGAGGTGGCCAGACCCACTACGGTAGCGATTACAGAGATAATATCAATTAGGTCTCCCCACCGCCCATAAATTTTATCTCCAAGCAGTGGATAGAAAATACTGCGAATGGTAAGGGGAAGTTTAAGATTGAATGTAAAAAAGGCAAGGGCTAAGCCCACCGTTGCATATATGCTCCAGGCTTGAATGCCGTAATGGTAAAAGGTGATTCCCATAGCGCTTTTTGCGGCGGCTATAGTGTCTGTATTATCGACAAACGGGTTGTCGTTAAAGTGGTAGATGGGTTCAGCGACTCCATAGAATAGGAGTCCTATACCCAGACCTGCAGAGAACAACATTGCGAACCACGAAATTCGCGAGAAGTCGGGTTTCGCTTCAGATCCTCCAAGTCTGATCTTCCCAAATTTTGAAAAGGCCAAATAGATCAGGAAAAACATGAGGAGGTTGGCAAGCAAGATGAAGAACCATCCGGCGGCATCACTAATACTGGATTGAACGGTTCTGAAGAGCTCCTCTACAGGCTCACCTATGATAATAGTCGTACTGATCAGTGAGAGCAACACGATCAATGATCCAAAGAACACTGGAGGATTGATAGCTGCTCCAAACAACGTTTTTTTATCGCTTCTAATGGGTTCGCTCATGGGTCATTTTAATAGTAAACCACGGTGCACAGGGTACACCGTGGTTTGAATGTTAATGTTAGTACCTGACTAATTATAAGTCAACTACCCACATTTTTGTGTTTTGGGTATTTCCACCCATTACATCAATGGCATTAAAGTAGTTGTCTGGATTCAAACTCGCTTCATTACCTGGGTAGAGAAAGCGCATTGGCAACACATCACCGTTGGTATTGGAACACGGTGCGGAGATGAATGGAAGATTAGCCCAATTCCCACTTTCTTGAGTATACCAGCGTCTTACCTCGAAATAGTTATCAAGTCCTGTAAAGAACATTGCCAACCATTTTTGCTCGCGGATGCTGTTGATACTATTATCATAAGCAGCACCAGAATTTGCAATGTAATCTGCAAAATCGGTCCAGCCGGTCATACCAAAGTCAGCGCCATAGTATTCTAGAGAAGCTTGAACTCCACTTGCGTGATGTGTTCCAGCATCATCAGTAATCCAACCATTATGCGCGGCTTCTGCGAGTAAGAATTGTTGCTCTGCGTAAGTCATGATAATGCCTTCTGCCATTGAACCAGCTTGATCATGTCCAGGATAATTGTAGTACGCATAACCTAGGCGTGATCCGTTCTTGTCGCATGAAGCACTAATTGCCGTACTTCCATTATCTGCACCGTCATAAGTAGCAGGTATTGAAGGGTCCGCAAAGACTGTAGATGCATTGTTTGGACGCGCGTAAACGTACATTCTAGGGTCATTCAAGCTGTCTAAAGCAGCGTGGGCATTCGTGCTGATAGCGACTGCATCGAAGTCTCCTTGCTTCAAAGGAACCAATGGGTATTCGTTAGGGAAGTTACCCGTGTAGGTTAGAATACCATTGTCAGCGTTGCTTTCCATTAATGATTCGTTCGCGACAATTGCCGCAAATTCAGCACTTACGTTTTGCTTCTCCGAGATATACATTAGTAGACGGAGGCGCATTGCGTTGGCCAGCTTTTTCCATTTAGCAGCATCGCCGTTAAAAAGAATATCGCCTTGAATAGCCCCACCGTTATCGAGCAATTGGACGGCTTCAGCGAGCTCTTCCAAAAGTCCGTTTGCACCGGTAATGATTTGTTCCTGAGTATCATAGGCGGGGAACCAATTCGCACTAGTTGAGCCTGTTATCGCCTCTGAATACGGAATGTCTCCATAGGCTAGGGTAAGTGTAGAAAACACCCAGCTCTTCATCACCTTAGCTGCACCTTCCATTTGTGCATTCCCGGCTTCTGCTGCTACACGCTCTGCCTCGATAATATTACCAAGACTCGCATAGTTTTGATTCCATGTATTTGGGAAGGCATTCCAGCTGTACTCACCAATAACCGCGCGCAGTGTTTTAGCTGCAAGCT
>JAKMEB010000116.1 GCA_022426185.1 Schleiferiaceae bacterium | reverse complement strand
AGCCAATAAGGCAACTGCAAGCATTTTGAACATTGGTTTTTGGATGAGTTTCATAGGTGTATTTAATTATTGAGTTTGAAACGCCCTTCGCACCAACTTGCGTGTGTTCCTAGAGCCAAAAGTTTGTTAAAGAAAAAGCCCCGAGCAATGCTCGGGGCTTTTTCTATCTATTCTAGACGACTTGGTCTGTTTATTCCGCTTGAACGCGCGCTTCGCGCATCGGGTTGGAACGACCGTTGCGTTGCCAGCGGCTGGTTGCCCCTCTTGAATACACGTCAAACTTGCTTGGCTCTTGCATTGCCGGCCAATAATTATTGCTGCGATCTGTATCTGCCATCTCTAAGTATGGATCCAACGTAATTTGAACAACAGGCTGTGTGAAATTGAACCACTTTGTAAACTCGTCTTCATTTTTGAGCCATACCTCAGCAGGGATACGTTTCACTTCTTCTGAACCGTCTTCTAATGTGAAGCGCACAACCAAAGGCATAATGAGTCCGCCCTGATTTTCAAAGCTCACGCCGTAGAAATGATAACCGGCATCGAGCAGTTCAGCTTCTTCCTCCGACAGCCCCTCGCGGTAGCGTTCGTAAGCTTCGCGATCAGCTGCGGAAACTTCAAATGGATTGTAGCTGTTGTAGAAATCGCGGGTAGCAGGGACCTCATCCACCATAGTGCGAATGACCTCATTTCTTGAACGTCCTACATGGTCATTTGCCTTACGGTCTTTTTCTGCCTCCAAAGGTTTCTCAACATCAGGGTTCTGGGTGGACATCTGGTACCATTGGACATCTTTAACTGCAATATCTACATGGTCTGTAGTATAGAACCAACCGCGCCAAAACCAATCCAAATCTACCCCTGAAGCATCTTCCATAGTACGGAAAAGATCTGCTGGGGTTGGGTGTTTAAATGCCCACCTGCGGCTGTATTCTTTAAATGCATAATCAAACAGCTCGCGCCCCATAACCGTTTCACGTAAAATATTTAATGCTGTCGCTGGCTTTCCGTATGCGTTGTTTCCAAATTGCAGTATCGACTCTGAATTCGTCATGATAGGCACTATTTGCTCTTTAGGGCCACTCATGTAGGGAACTATTTTTGCCGCTGGTCCACGACGTGAAGGGTAATCGTGATCCCACTCTTGCTCCGTGAGGTACTGAACGAACGTATTTAAACCTTCATCCATCCAAGTCCATTGACGCTCATCAGAATTAATGATCATTGGGAAGAAGTTGTGACCTACTTCATGTATGATCACACCGATCATTCCGTACTTCGTTCCTTCGCTGTAGGTTCCGTCAGTCTCCGGGCGGCCGCCATTAAAACAGATCATGGGGTACTCCATGCCGATCCATTTGGTATGGACAGATATCGCTTTGCTGTAAGGATAATCAACGGTAAATTTTGAATACACTTCCAAGGTATGTGCGACTACTCGTGTTGAATACTGCTCCCAAAGTGGATTTCCTTCTTTAGGATAATAGCTCATCGCCATGGTTGTTTTCCCATTGATATTCACAGCCTGAGCATCCCAAATGAATTTACGAGATGTTGCAAATGCAAAATCGCGAACGTTTTTAGCCTCAAAAGTCCAGGTCTTTGTGGTATTTGATTTGTTTTTCTCTGCTGCTTCCGCTTCTGCTTGGGTCACAATGATCACGGGATCATCAAAACTCTTTCGAGCTTTGGCGAGACGCGTACGCTGCTTCGAATCTAGTATTCTAGAAGAATTGGTCAGATCACCAGTAGATGCTACCACGTGATCTGAAGGAACGGTAATATTCACTTTGTAATCTCCAAACGGTAAAGTGAATTCTCCCTGACCCAAAAACTGCTTGTTTTGCCATCCTTCAACATCGTTATAAACGGCCATTCGCGGGAAGAATTGAGCGATGGTGTAGAGATAATTGTCTTCACCTTCAAAGTATTCATAACCCGAGCGACCACCAATATCCATACGATCGTTAATGTTGAACCACCATTTAATTTTAAAACTAAATTTCTGACCTTGACGCAAGGGCGTCGGAAGATCAACACGCATCATAGTGTTGTTCACTGTATACGGCAAGTTGGAACCCGAAGTGGTTTTTACGTAAGCAAGTTTAAAGCCGCCGTCAAAATCATAGAATTGATTGTTTTTTAACTGGTTAAAGGCCGTTTGAGATGAACCGCCTCTCTGGCTAAAAATCCCTCCTGTTTTAATCTGCTGGGTTGTACTGTTTTGAGCACGCATATTTTGATCCAATTGGACCCACAAATAGCGCAGCTCGTCCGGACTATTGTTCGTGTATGTAATGGTTTCCTCCCCATAAATACGTTGCGTTTCATCATCCAATGTAATGGACATATTGTAGTCCGCGCGCTGCTGATAATATTCGTGACCCGGAGCACCTGAAGCAGTACGATATACGTTTGGTGTGGGAAGTTCTTGTCCCAATTGACGGAACTTTGAGGTGTTCACATTTTGCGCATTTAGCGCAAACGTTACAAGTGCCAAAAGGCTGAAGGTTAATTTTCTCATGTGTAGGGTATGTTAAGCGCCAAAAACTTCTGGGAGTCGGTTCAAAATCATTTGAACACTCAGAGTTAAAACAACTCCAGAAAGCAACCAGCGATACACACCGCCACGGCCACCAAATTTTTGGAAAATCGAATATACAAAAAGCAAACAGAGTACCACGGCTATTTGACCCGCTTCAATGCCTGCATTAAAAGGAAGCCATGCCCACCAAAAGGACTCACTTTGAGCAATGAACGTATAATAGGAACCAAATCCAAAACCGTGAATTAAACCAAATAATCCCGCCATCCACATCCCATGTGCCATGACTCTAAATCCCGTAAATAAATGAATCAACACCGTCAGCGCTATAGTCACTGCAATGGCTAGTTCCACCCAAGCACCGGGCAATACGATCCAGCCTAAGGCCGATACAGCCAATGAGATGCTGTGTCCAACGGTAAATGCCGTAATCCATTTTAAGGTAGGTTTCCAAAGGGAAAAACTTAAAGGCAGCGTAAGCGCTAGTAAAAAGAGCATGTGGTCGTAACCTTGCCAATCCGTAATGTGGCGTACGCCTAAATTAAAGTAGAACATTAAAATCCAAATTGGAGTCTGTAGTTGTTTCCTTCTCGACAACTGTTGGTTTGTTGATCTCCTTCGTAATGAAAGAGGACAATATTTTCTTGAGTGGGATAGATA
>JAKMEB010000109.1 GCA_022426185.1 Schleiferiaceae bacterium | reverse complement strand
AGCGTCCATCGGTAAAAAAGGCACTGAAGAATATGCGGTGATGGTGGATACTTTCCGTCCGTTGAAATTGACCGAACAGGCATTAGCTTTAGATGCGGGCGATTACCACAAGAGCTGGATGCATTAATACCTTTACCCAACAAAGAACAACCCTATGAATACAACGACCTTACCTAAGCAATACGAAGACGCACAAGATTTTCTTGAGCTTTGGGGAACCGATTACGTAGAATTTTACGTAGGAAACGCCAAGCAAAGTGCCTACTATTTCAAGACTGCCTTTGGCTTTCAAGAGGTGGCTTATGCGGGTTTGGAAACCGGTGTAACGGACCGCACATCTTATGTACTTCAACAAGATAAAATTAGATTGGTCATCACCTCTTCCATGGTGGAGCACAGTGATATTAATCGCCATTTGAACGAGCACGGTGATGGTGTGAAAATTGTCGCTCTTTGGGTACCGGATGCTGCGAAAGCCTTTAAAGAGACGACTGCGCGCGGTGCTAAACCCTTCCAAGAGCCGCTGGTAAGCGAAGATGAAAACGGCAAAGTCATCACCTCTGGTATTTACACCTATGGTGAGACGGTGCACTTGTTTGTAGAGCGCAACGACTACGACGGTCCGTTCCTTCCTGGATATGCAGCACGGAGTCCAAAGTATCAGCCGGAATCGGTAGGTCTGAAATACATTGACCACATGGTAGGCAATGTAGATTGGGGTGAAATGAATACTTGGGTGAAGTTTTATGCAGAGGTCATGGGCTTTTCGCAAATCATTTCGTTTGACGACAACGATATATCCACGGAATACACGGCTTTGATGTCTAAGGTAATGTCCAACGGAAACGGTCGAATTAAATTTCCGATCAACGAACCAGCAGAAGGGAAAAAACGCTCGCAGATCGAAGAATACATCAACTTCTACAAGGGCGCTGGAGTGCAGCATTTGGCATTAGCAACTGATAATATCATCTATACCATCCATGAATTGCGCGAACGTGGGGTAGATTTTCTAGATGTTCCAGATTCGTATTACCTCGATCTTCAAGACCGTGTAGGCGCGATCGATGAGGACATCGAAGTATTGAAAAAGTATAAGATTCTAGTGGACCGTGACGATGAGGGCTATTTGCTCCAATTGTTCACTAAACCACTGATGGACCGCCCAACGGTATTCATTGAAATCATCCAACGTAAAGGCGCAACCAGCTTTGGAAAAGGAAACTTTAAAGCCTTGTTTGAAGCAATAGAGCGCGAGCAAGAGCACAGAGGAACCTTATAATAGAACCCCTAATAATTACAGCACAGCATGATCGAAAATCAAGCAAACGATCCTTCAAGAACTTCGTGGATACCCGTTCCAGAACACAGTGATTTTCCCATCCAAAATTTACCTTTTGGAGTCTTTATTCCTGAGGACGACATCATTACAACAGGAACGCGCATAGGAGATACAGCCGTTGATTTAAGTGCCCTTCAGCAATTGGGCTATTTTAACGGCATTGACCTACCAGACGATGTGTTTTTACAAGATACCTTGAATGATTTTATCGCTTTGGGTCGCCCAACATGGCGCCGCATTAGAAACCGATTAGCGGAGCTTTTCGATGAAAACAACACGACGCTCAAAGCGAATGTTGCACACCAAAATCAGGTGCTTTTTCCTGTAGATCACGTTCAAATGCTCATGCCGGTATTCGTTCAGGATTATACTGATTTCTACAGCTCCATCGAGCACGCAACCAACGTAGGCAAGATGTTCCGCGATCCTGAAAATGCCTTATTACCCAACTGGAAACACATTCCGGTGGGCTACCACGGCCGCAGCTCGTCTATTGTGATCAGTGGCGTAGATCTTCACCGTCCTAAGGGGCAGCGCATGGCGCCCGGGGCGGATGCACCGACTTTTGGCCCGTCTGTTCGTATGGATTTCGAGCTGGAGATGGCATTCATTACAGGGGAAGGAAAGCCCCTAGGCCATAGAATTAAAGCGGACGAAGCGGACGAATACATCTTTGGGATGGTCGTCTTTAACGACTGGAGTGCACGCGACATTCAGAAATGGGAATATGTGCCCTTAGGGCCGTTCTTGGGTAAAAACTTTGGTTCGAGCATGAGCCCTTGGGTCGTGACTATGGATGCCTTAGAACCGTTCAAAGTAGAAGGACCCAAGCAGGATCCGCCCGTCCTACCCTATTTAGAAACTGCAGGGAAGAACAATTACGACATCCACTTGGAGGTTGGTTTGACTCCCGACGGTAAATCGGAATCGGTCATCTCTAGGTCCAATTATAAGTACATGTATTGGAACCAACGTCAACAATTGGCCCACCATACCGTCAACGGATGTAACATCAATGCTGGTGATATGCTCGCTTCGGGAACTATTTCTGGACCTACAAAAGACAGCTACGGATCTATGTTAGAGCTCAGCTGGGCCGGTAAAGAACCCATCACATTGGACACGGGTGAGACCAGAACATTTATTGAAGACGGCGATACCATTGCGATGCGCGGCTGGTGTTCCAACGGCACGACGCGAATAGGTTTTGGAGAGGTACGCACGACGCTGCTACCAGCCATAGAAGATTAAGCGCGCAAAGCCCACTTCCTAAAAAGGTTGTGGGCTTTTTTATAACTTGGGTAGACCCAATTACAGCACCTATTATGTCAGAAAAACACACCTACATCTCCAAGGCAGTAGCGGACGCTACTGAAGCCATTGTGGGATTAGAAGATGGGATGAATGTGATGTTTGGCGGATTTGGCCTTTGTGGTATTCCGGAAAACAGCATTGCAGCCATTAAAGCAGCGGGGGTCAAAGACATTACCTGTATTTCTAATAATGCGGGCGTAGACAACTTTGGTCTAGGATTGCTGCTTCAAACCAAGCAGATAAAAAAAATGATTGCCTCTTACGTAGGCGAGAACGATGAGTTTGAGCGACAGATGCTGTCCGGCGAGCTGGAAGTAGATCTTATTCCTCAAGGAACGTTGGCAGAACGCTGCCGCGCTGCTGGAGCTGGAATTCCCGCTTTTTATACCCCCGCAGGCTACGGCACTGAAGTAGCGGAAGGAAAAGAGGTACGTGTGTTTGATGGTAAGCCGCACATTTTAGAACATGCCTTTGATGCCCCTTTTGCATTTGTTAAAGCGTGGAAAGGCGACAAAGCCGGCAACCTTATTTTCAAAGGAACGGCACGCAACTTTAACCCCATGATGGCCATGGCTGGAAAAATCACCGTTGCAGAGGTGGAGGAACTGGTTGAAGTTGGTGAATTGGACCCCAATAGCATTCATATTCCAGGAATTTTCGTGCAGCGCATTTTCCAAGGTGTGGACTACGAGAAACGAATAGAACAACGCACCATACGTGCTAAAAGTGAATAATCATGGGATTGAGTAAAGATCAAATTGCACAGCGCATTGCCCAAGAACTTCGCGACGGATGGTACGTGAACTTAGGTATTGGTATTCCAACCTTGGTGGCGAACCACATCCCGCAGGGCATCAATGTTGAGTTTCAAAGTGAAAATGGAATTCTAGGCATGGGTCCCTTTCCTTTTGAAGGCGAAGAGGATGCCGATTTAATCAACGCAGGCAAGCAAACCATCACCGCATTACCGGGAGCGAGCTTTTTCTCAAGCGAATTAAGCTTTGGCATGATTCGCGGCCAGCACGTTCAGCTTACTGTTTTGGGTGCCATGGAAGTGAGCGACAGTGGAGATATTGCCAACTGGAAAATTCCTGGTAAAATGGTCAAAG
>JAKMEB010000105.1 GCA_022426185.1 Schleiferiaceae bacterium | reverse complement strand
TCCTAGTTATCATTATGCTCTATGTATAGGAAAAAAGTAATATGGACTCAAACTTTCAGCTGGATTGGCGCATCCTTTTGCAGCAGCTCTAAAAATCCTACATCATGAGACTGGTACTGTTCTTTTTTTTAAATTTTGGTGCTCTGGCTCTAGGCAGCTACTTAATGGGAGAAGGTCCTACAGGGAATTGGTATACTAACTTAAATAAAGCGCCTTGGACCCCGCCTGGATGGGTTTTTGGTGCAGCGTGGAGCTTAGTCATGATCTGCCTGAGTGTTTTTATGAATAAGGCCATTCAGGTTGACGCCCTGCGTGCAAGTATTTTGTGGATTTATGGGATTCAATTGGTATTAAATATCCTGTGGAACCCACTGTTTTTTAACCTCCATTGGACTGGATTGGCCCTCATTGAAATTGTATTATTGGTTTTTGTGGTTGGTTTCATGGCTCTAAAAGCGAAACCATATTTACCGCAATTGACCTGGCTGCTCACTCCGTATGTGATTTGGCTCAGTATTGCGATCACACTGAATGCTTATGCGTTACAGAACAATTAAGGCTAAAAAAATTTTCATCCTTTTTGCGGTTATTATAGGTCTACCCCTATTGTTTATGGCGGGATGTAAATCGGTTGTAAAGACCATATACAACAGTATGGATTGTGACCAATTCAATATTGATCACATAGAACTGCGAACCGGTATAGATGTACCGAAGGTCAAAAGAAACTCTTGCCATCTAGACGATACATCACGTAGAGTCGCTTTCGAAATTCTACTGAACCCCTCCGAATTAAGGGAATACAGTACGAAATATTTTGAATGGGATTCAACGCTTTTTAAAGCAAAAGGCCAACGAATCGATACCAAATGGAACGCGAGTTTAGATACCTCGACAAGCGTCCTGCTCTTCAACTTATTTTACATACAAGATGTAAAGTCGTAAACTACCAAACTCCGATTGTACTAATTCCATTCTAAGGGTCACTTTAATCACAAATGAAGGTACGCGAGGGGTTTATTAGAAATTGGGGACACATCAAGCTTTAACCCTACCTTTGAAGTATGGCAACAAGAATAAACAAATACCTCAGTGAAATAGGACACTGCTCGCGCCGAGGCGCTGATAAATTGCTCGAACAAGGACGCATTACTATTAACGGTACAGTACCCGAATTGGGTGAAAAAGTTCAGGAAGGTGATGTAGTAGCAGTTGATGGAAATGTTGTAGGTGAACGAACTGAAAAACATGTTTACATCGCTTTAAATAAGCCAAGAGGAATTGTTTGTACCACAGATCGACGTGTGGAAAAAGACAACATCGTAGACTTTGTAGGTCATCCCCAAAGAATCTTCCCGATAGGCAGGCTCGATAAACCTTCAGAAGGACTCATACTAATGACAAGTGATGGCGATATTGTCAACAAAATTTTACGCGCTCGAAACAATCATGAGAAGGAATATATTGTCAACGTTCATAAGCCGCTGACACAAGAATTCATCACTCGAATGCGCAATGGCGTTCCTATTCTAGATACAGTGACTCGCAAATGTCATGTGGAACAAATAGGTCCTAAATCCTTTAGAATTATACTCACTCAAGGATTGAATAGACAAATTCGCAGAATGTGCGAGCATTTGGATTATCGAGTAACAAAACTCAAGCGCGTTAGAATCATGAATATTGAGCTTGATTTACCCGTAGGCGCTTGGCGCGATTTAAAAAAGCATGAACTACATACTTTAAACAAGTTGTGCGAAGCGAGTACTAAAACGCATTATTAATGGTTCAATTAAGCGCACATATTCAATTCATTCCCTTGCACCATGAAGAACCTATGGCGGCCGTGGATGTTGCTATTGGCTTCATTCAATCCTCTGGATTAGCTTATGAAGTAGGTCCCTTTGGCACCAGTGTAGAGGGCGCCTCACATACTGTGGAAGAATTGGTTCGTCACCTACTCCATTCTTCTATCTCAAAAGAATTTTTACTCAATGTACAGTACCACGTGGGAGACGATAAACTTAGCAATAAAGCGAAGGTTGCAAAGTTCAGATAGTTCCCTTGAATTAGGCGAGTTGAACACTATATTTGCGGCCGATTAATCGAACATAATAAAACGTCTAATATGTCTAAGATTCTTTACACAAAAACGGATGAAGCCCCAGCGCTAGCTACTTATAGCTTCTTACCTATTGTTAAAGCATTCACTTCTAAAGCAGGAATTGAAGTAGAAACGAGAGACATCTCATTAGCGGGAAGAGTATTGGCAACTTTCCCAGACTTTATAACAGCCGAACAACGTATTGCTAACGATTTAGCGGAACTGGGGACATTAGCTAAAACGCCTGAAGCCAATATCATCAAGCTTCCAAATATTAGCGCATCGATACCTCAATTAAAAGCGGTGATCTCAGAACTCCAAGCTGCAGGTTTTGAGGTACCGAACTACCCAGAGAACCCAACTAACGCTGAAGAAAAAGACGTTAAAGGCCGTTACGATAAAATTAAAGGTTCTGCTGTGAATCCTGTTCTTAGAGAAGGAAACAGTGACCGCCGCGCCCCAAAAGCCGTTAAAAATTACGCACGCAAACATCCGCACAGTATGGGCGAGTGGTCTATTGAAAGCGTGAGTCATGTGAGCAGCATGACCGAAGGTGATTTTTACG